>JAFDZW010000005.1:328969-657939 GCA_018266755.1 Bacteroidota bacterium | reverse complement strand
CCTCGGGCGCAATACTGTCATTCAATTCTCCTTGCTCAGTAGAGTACGATCGACCGAATGCCGACAAGCGTTTCGCCGGCATAGATCGATATGGTATAGCTGCCTGCACTGATGGAGCCAAGTACCAGTCGATGAGTATGCTCGCCTTCACTTTCTCCAGCGAATTGCCACTGTGCGACCTGGCGCCCAAGCATGTCATTGACAACGATGCGTGATGTCGCTGCTTCCGACAGGGTATATTGCACGGAAGTAAAATCATGCACGGGATTTGGAAAGACGGCAAGCTGCTCGAGCGCAGAAGATTGGCGTACGTCACGTACGACAGAATCGGGCCCGTCGGTGAGCGAGATCTTCATGATCTTTGACGAGTTACCGCTGTTGAGCACCGTGACCCACACTTCCGTCCCATTGGAACGGGGGTCGTATTCTACACCACGGACATTGGTCCCGTTATTGCCGCCCTCTTGCACAAAGTAAGAGGCGAGCTCCGATCCGTCACCACGCGAGAGCTTTAACAAGTAGCTATCATAGAGTGTAGCGTTTGCCTGCGTGCCCTGGAAGTCTGTCCACGTGTGATACAGATCCCCTGTCTTTGTATTGAGCGCGAGGCAACGGGGGCCGAACGCAGCCCGTCGGTTCGCAACTTGGCTCAAATCGAACGTGTTGTATGATAATCCCGGGTTTGCCTTATGTACCAGATAGATCGTATTGATATTACGATCGGCGAGGAGGAGAGTATCGCCGATCGGCAGGATACCCGTTCCGTACTGGCACGGCGATGACCATTTATGAATGATCGCTCCGGTTATATCAATCTCGAAAATGAACGACAAGTTGTTATCCTGCCGAACCTGGTTCACGAACAAGTGTTTCGATATCGCATCGTACTTAATGCCGGTAAAGTCCCGGCCGCCGCTGACACTAATCGTTCCGAGTTGTGCCCCGGTGGTCGGGTCGAGCTTATAGATCTTATTGTCCGATGAGTTGAAGTTCGTTACCCACAGAACGTTATCATCACCGTCGTAGGCGAGGTCATACATATAGAATGGCAACTCGGCGAATGTTCTTAGCGTCGAACCTGCAAGTCGCTGGGTGATTCGGAAATTCTGTGATAATAGAACATCTGCGCCACTTGTGACACGGACAAGTGCCTGGGAGCTGCGGGGGTAACCGACAGCACTGATCGTGTATGTCGAGCCCGTAGCAGCGTCGGTGATCGTTTGCCATGTTGCCGCATTATCGACGCTGAGCTCAACCTTCACGGTTCCGCTCGTACCGTACCATGAAATGGTCGTTGGCTCGCCGATGTACCAAACACTCGATACATTCGGTGAGGTAATACCGGATGGAATATCGGCCATCGGTGCTTCCCACACGGAACGCCCGTGCGTCGCAACGCGAAGTACACGATTATTATAGTGGTATGCCATATCGAAGCATGCAACGTTCGGAAGGCCTGTGCCATAGGGCACCCAATTGGTGCCTGCATCCGGCGAGTAGAAAACTCCGACATCGGTGGCCACATAGAGGTGATTCGGATGCGTCTTGTCGATGACGATCTTGTTGCACGAAACATCCGGTGGCTGCGTGGCTGTCGGAGTCCAGGTAGCCCCAAAGTCATTCGTATGATAAATGTGTGCTCCGCCGAAACCGGAGAGTGCAGCATAGAAGGTTTGTTTGTCTGCCGGACTCACCGCCAGATCAAGTACCGAGCGCCCCGGAAGACCAGTGGACTGTTTGAACGTCAGGCCGTTATCGGTTGTCGTCCAGATGTTGCCATCCGACGTTCCTACCATGAGGCTGGTGCCGTCTCCGGAGGGGCCTATACATGTAATATAGCTTCCGGAGCCCGAAGCCAGCTTTTTCGAACGTCGTGTCCACGAACTGCTCGACTTGAGATTCCGGATATACAGATTCTGAGATCCGGTGTAGAGGATATGATTTGTTTCATCCTGCACGAGCGGTTTGATCCAGCCGGAGCTATCATTTTCGGAGGTGATGAGGCCGGTACTGAAATCGGATTCCCCGCCTTGATAAATCGAGACACGGAACGCGGTTGGACGCATAAAGTAGATCGTGTTATGATCGACTGCATCGACGACCACCTTTTCTCCGTCGCCTCCGCCAAGAACCTCCCATGCACCGAGCTTGCTCCCGGTGAGGGTGCCGTTATCCTGAGTGCCGATGTACGTCGCGTCATCCACGGTCTGATCGATGGCAAGGCCATATGATTCTGTAATGGCAGTGCTGTCATCGATGACATTAAAGTTGTTTCCACGGTCATCGGACATGGCAATACCACCGTCGCAGCCTGCGTAGAACTTGTCACTGATTGCATTGAACGCCGCGGCATGTTGGTCGGGATGAATACCGCCTGCATACGCACCGCCAACATCGGACCACGAAGAGCCTGCATCCTCACTGAGCCAGACCGAAATACCGCCTAGGACGATACGGTCCGGATTATTGGGGTCACGGGTGAGATAGGCATCATACCACCCTTGGTAGCTGCCGCCGACATCAAACGGGTCATTGGAATTGAAGACGCCTGAGATGTCGTCCCAATTCTGTCCGCCGTCGGTCGAGCGCTGCAATCCCTCGAATCCACCGTCGTACCGGATAGATAGATCGACGACATCATTTGCGTCCTTCGGGTTTACGGCCACATGCACGCGGCGCATTTGGGTATACGATTGTGTAAGCGACTCCCACGTATCGCCCCCGTCGTCCGAGCGGAACAGGCCGTGACTTGGCATGGCCGCGTAGATCACATAGCTGGTTTCGCTGGCAGAAAGATCGATATCGGTGACATCGCCGGCAGGGAGGAAGCCCCCGCCAAGTTTCACCCATGTGTCGCCTCCGTCGGTCGAGCGGTAGAGCCCTCCGCCTGAGCCGGCACCAGCTGCGAAGATGATATTTGTATTTGTGGGGTGGATTACAATCTTACTAAATGCGCCGACATTTGAAAGTCCGATTGGATGCCACGTCTGGCCTGCATCGCTCGAACGTAGGATACCCGCCCCGAAGAAGGCGCCGATACCACGAGCGTATTCACCTGTGCCTGCGAATATGATATTGGGGTTCTTTGGGTCGATAGCGATCGCACCCATTGCCAGAGCTGGGGCAAAGTCTGAAGTAGGATTCCAGGAATCGCCCGAATTTACCGTTTTCCAAACACCTCCATTGGCGCCGCCGAAATAGGCGATCTTCGAATCCTTGGGGTCGAATGCGATCGTGTTAATACGTCCGCCGTGCGGTCCACCAAGTTGGGTCGCGATATTGTATGGGCCGATGTTTGTCCAGTTCACCGTGCTGGTCTGCACTGACTGTGGACGATTCTTGGCGCTCGCGTTGCGTCCAAGGGCATCGCGAGCATTCAATGCCTTGAGATAGGCTCCATCCGGAATTGTTCCTGTCCCACTTGAGCGCAGACGGTAGAACCACTCGTAATATTTTTCCGGACCATTATCTCCGTGCTCTTCGTCTGCGTTGAGCCACTGGGAATAACCGACACCCACTGCCAACTGCAGCAGGAACACTGCGTACACAACTCGTTTCATCATGACGACGATCGATTTAGGAATTTGCCTTTAGATATGAGGTACACCTTCTAACGGATTTCGCCAGAGATTAGCTTCATCACCGGAAGCGATAAAGGCCCGTTCCTCGTCGATCCGCCAGAGTTTCTGACAGGGGAATGAATCGTGCTCGAGAATGCCATCGAAAATGAGCGAATCGATACTCGGCGCGATCTGACGTATCCGTTGGAAGTCAGTATATACTAAGACACGAGCGACAACCGAAAGTCTCAATTTCAGCCTGGCCACAGTTTCCTCGGCATGGGCAAGAATTTCGTCGGAAAGGTCAGGTGTGTCGATGATTAACCGGCACGCTCCCAGACGTTTTAGATCGACGAGCACTTCAGTAGGGGTAGCATCAGGCTCATAATAATATGCAAGCTGCTGGGCCGGGTAGTGGGCCGTAACTTCTTGTAATAAATTTAGATCGGAGTATGATCTAAAAGAGATTCGATAGATCCCATTTGCAAATAGTTTTTGAAGGTTCTCCACCGATGGGATGGTATTAACGGTGATGCCGAGGGGCAGATCTACCGAGGTCCGAACCTGACGGATCAACGCCAGATTTTCGTCTGTATAGGGCTCAGAGACGTCGAAAAACAAGTGGAGTGCTTTGGCATTTTCCATCCGAAGTAAGCGAGTACGTTCGTTTGGAGCGTCGTAGCCTGGCAGACGATGTGTCTCGTAATATTCGATCCGCGGCATGCAGCGGCTGCCTTGGATGTGAATTGACGGTATAATTAGTAACATTCTGACGAAAACGGCCGGTTTGTGGACGTCCGACCGAAAATTTCCGATACTTTACTCGTAGTTTGGAAACAAAGTGTACACGGAAATAATTAGATGTATGACGTTCGTTCGTCGCTCCTTGGCATCGTGTCAGGGCAAGTGGCCATCGACACGGATTGTAGCGATACCCCCTTCGGCTAACTATGTACCTTTCAAAGCTTGAGATCATCGGTTTTAAGTCGTTCGCGAACAAGACGCTCCTGAAGTTCGACTCCGGCATGACCTCGGTCGTCGGTCCGAACGGATGCGGCAAGACGAACGTCGTCGACGCCATCCGTTGGGCCCTTGGCGAACAGAAGTCCAGTACGCTGCGCTCTGACACGATGGAGAACGTGATCTTCAACGGCTCGCGAAATCGCAAGCCGCTCGGAATGGCGGAGGTCTCGCTCACGATCGAAAACACGAAAGGGATCCTACCGACCGAATACTCCGAGGTCACGATTACGCGCCGCTTGTTCCGCTCCGGCGAGTCGGAGTATTTGCTGAACAAGGCGCAGTGTCGATTGAAGGATATTATCGAGCTTTTTATGGACACCGGCATGGGCGCAAACGCCTATTCGGTGATCGAGCTCAAGATGATCGAGACGATCCTCAGTGATCGTACCGAAGAACGACGCAAGCTCTTTGAAGAGGCTGCCGGCGTTACAAAGTATAAAGCCCGCCGCAAAGAGGCCATTCGTCGACTCGATCAGGTAACGACGGACCTCGAGAAAATCGATTCTATCATCCGGGAAGTCACCAAGGCCGTTGCATCGCTCGAACGTCAGGCGGAGAAAGCGGCAAAGTATAACGATCTGAGCTCGACACTCCGAACACTGGAAATCGATTTGCTCGAGCGCGAATACTCCGAGGCCCACGCCCGTATAGCCCCGCTTCGCGCATTGCTTGAAGAACAGGAACAGGCACGGACCCATTTGATGAGCGAACTTGCGAAATTCGAATCGCTTATTGATCTCGTCACCCGCGAAGAAGAAGAGATTGAGGAGCAATTAGACCTCTCGGAGCGTGCACTGCGGGAAAAGAACGAGACGTACCGTCGTTTGCGCGAAACGATCGTCGGCACCGGTGAGCGCATCAATTCACTCGTCGCACAGCACGAACGTACGCTTGCGGACATTGCCCAACTCGAGGCTTCGCAGTCGGCGCTCTCGTCGCAGTGCGAAACGAAGCAGGGAAGTTTGGATTCGCTTCGTATCGCGGCAGAAACCCGCGGCGCGGAAAAAGAAGCGGTTGCCACCCAATATGCTGCCGCCCGTGAATCGCTCGAAGCAAAACGACGCGACCTTGCCGTTGCGCAGCGCAGCGTAAACGAGCTTCTTTCCGAGAAGAACCGGCAGCTTGAGGATGCGGCGCAGTTCAAAGCGCGCCTTGAAGAGATCGACCGCCGCGAGGGGCAGCTTTCGTCCGAGCGCGAGACGCTTACCATACGCGAGCACGATCTCAAGGATCGTAACACGTCCCTTTCGATCGAACACGAGAATTCGCTTCGGCTCCTTGCCGATGCCGAGCAGACCCGACGCGAGGCGATGGCTACGCGCGATGAGCTCAAGAACCGTCTCGACGAACTGCAAAACCAATCGTTCACCGTCCAGAAAGAGATCGGACAACATCTTTCGAAGATCGAATTCCTGACGAGCCTCGTTGAGCGCACGCTTGGTACGAGTGAAGGGGCTGAATTCCTGATGAAGTCGCACGGTTGGTCGCGCTCTGGCGCACCGATTACAGTGCTCGATGCGGTATCGACTTCTGAAGAATACCGTGCCGCCGTCGAAAATGCGCTCGGCGATGCAGGACAGTACTTCGTTGTCGATTCGCGTGCGGAAGCGTTGGAAGCCGTGGAGGCGCTGAAACACTCGCAAAAGGGAAAGGCGACATTCATCTGTCTCGACGAAGTCCCGTCTTCCGAGGCTGTCGATAGTCCGGTTGGCGTGCTCGGCAAGCTGATCTTCGAATCGAAATACGAGAGACTGTACCGATTGCTCTTAGGCCGAACTGCAACGGCGTCGTCGCTCAATGAGGCATACGACATTCTTCGATCGAACAGTGACCTCGAACGTGTAGTCACCCTTGAAGGTGAAGTCGTCGCGCGTACCGGTATGCTTCGCGGTGGGTCGAAAAAGAACTCCGAAGGTTCGATGATCGGCAAACAGCATCAGATCAAAGAGCTCGAGGAGAAGGTCGCGGTGCTCCGTGTTGAGGTCGATCGTATTCAGCAAGAGATCGCTTCCAGCAATCAGGCATACGAAGCTATCAAGCTCGGGGAAATTGAATCGCAACTGTCGGTTGCTCAAAACGGATTTCGCAAGTCGGAGCGAGCACTTGAAGAGTGTAGCTACGACCTCAAGCGCAGCTCCGAGCAATTGCAGAAGGTGACGACCGAACTTGAAAGCCTCTCGATTCGCAAAGCGGAACAGTCTGCCATGTTGCAGGATGTCGCACCTGCGCTCGAAGAACTTGAATTGCGCTATGCCGAGGCCAGCGTCACACTTGCGTCGGTGCAGCATGAGGTTCAAGCGGCCGAAGGTTCGCTTGCGGCCGAGACCGAGCGCTACACCGCGGCTCAACTTGCCGCAGCCGAAGCGCAGAACGCCTACGATTCGACGGTCGCGGAGGTGCGACGCCTCGAGAATGAGATAGCTGCCGCGATCACCCAGCTTGCAACCAAGCGTCAGGACCTCGACCGCTTCCACACCGATCGTACGGCCAACGAGACGAAGCTCACCGAGCTGAATACGATGCTTGCTTCACTCGAAGAGGAGATCCGCACGACGCAGGAGCAGCATAATAGCGTCGCCGAGAAGCGTAAAGAGAAGCAACAGCTTGCGTTGAAGTACCGAGAAGGACTTCGTGAACAACGTAACGAGCACGAGAAGACCATCAACGCATCGCACGAACTCGATATCAAGATCCGTGAACTTGACTCGCGCATTGCCGAATTCGAGCGTCGATCGCGTGAAGAGTTCGAGATGCCGGAGCTTGCGATTAAGGAATATCTTGATGTCGAGACGTTCAGCTTCCCCGAGACGCGTGAAGAGATCCAACGTCTGCGTCAGCAGATCAAGAATCTCGGCAACGTCAATCATCTTGCGTATGAAGAGTTCAACAAGGAGCGTGAACGACTCGAATTCCTGACCACGCAGCGCAAAGACCTCGCTGATGCACAGCGAACACTGCTCGAAACAATCGAGGAAATCAATACGACGGCCACGAACAAATTTATCGAGACTTTCGAACTCGTCCGCAAGAACTTCAAAGAGATATTCCGCTCACTCTTTAACGAAGGTGACGAGTGCGAACTGGCCCTGGAAGAAGGGAAGGACCCGCTCGAGGCACAGATCGAGATCACTGCTCAACCGCGTGGGAAAAAGCCGCATGGTATCGAATCGCTCTCGGGCGGTGAGAAGACGATGACAGCGATTGCGCTGCTCTTCTCGATCTATCTCGTGAAGCCCAGTCCGTTCTGTATCCTCGATGAAGTGGATGCTCCGCTCGACGATGCGAACGTCGATCGCTTCCTGCAGTTGATCAAGAAGTTTACGGTGGATACTCAGTTCATCGTCGTGACGCACAACAAGCGGACGATGGCGGCTGCAGACGCGCTCTACGGCGTGACGCAGGAAGAAGACGGTGTGTCGAAGATCGTCAGCGTACGCCTCAAACGAGAGCTCGCTGCCGCTGCGTAGTCGCTTCGGTTACCGCGGTCGTACCGTTCGAGAAGGTCAGATAGGTGTGGTCAGTAAGTCCCTTCTCGTATTCGGCGAGCAAGCGCATGCCTTCGTTCGGTTTTAACCGATCGTTGCGAATCGCATCGTTGATCTGTTCCTTGATGCTGCGAACGAGGTCGTTCGTATAGTACTGGGTGAGCTCGAGTACCTGCGAAATCGTATTCCCGCTGATTGTCTCTTCGATATAAAACCCCGAATCCTCGTCGGGGTCGAGGAAGACATGTGCCTCGTTCACACGTCCGAAGAGGTTGTGCAGATCGCCCATAATATCCTGGTATGCACCGGTCATGAACACCGCGATATAATACGGTTCGTTCGCATTGAGCGGGTGCAGGGGCAGAGTCTTGCGAACGTCTTGAATGTCGGCAAAGCGGCTGATCTTGCCGTCGGAGTCGCAGGTGATGTCGCAGAGTGTACCTTGCATCGTCGGCTTCTCGTTGAGGCGATGGATCGGCATGATCGGGAAGATCTGTCCGAGTGCCCAGTGGTCGAGCAAGCTCTGAAACACGGAAAAATTACAGAGGTACTGATCTGCCAGATGCGGAACGAGCTCGGAGATTTCTTCCGGCATCGGCTCGTCTTCTTCCTCTTCTTTCGAGCGGTTGGAATAATAGTCCGAGATTTCTTCGACGATAGCCCAATAAAATGTCTCGATGCGGGCTTTGGTATAGAGATCGAGAATGCCGAGCTCGAACGCGTTCTGCGACTCCTCTTTGATCTGCAGCGCATCGTGGAGTGCGACCCGCGGATTGGTACGGATGTACTCCTTTACTTCTGCGAGCTGCTTGATCCACTTATGGTCATTCTCACGGATCGAGAGGTCGTAATCGGCCTTCGTCTTTTCGATTGCACCGAAGACCTGTACGACGAGTACCGAATGATGGGCAACGATGGCGCGACCGGATTCCGAGACGATATTCGGATGTGCGACACCTTCTTCGTCGCAGACGTCCTTGATGTTAAATATACAATCGCCCGCATATTCGTCGAGCGAATAGTTGGTCGACGAATGGAAAAGGGTGCGGCTTCCGTCGTAGTCTACCCCAAGCCCGCCACCGACGTCGATGTATTCAAGATTTTCAAAACCGATCTTCCGAAGCTTCGCATAGTATCGCGTTGCTTCGCGGGTCGCTTTCTTGATCGACTGGATATCGGGGATCTGTGAGCCGATGTGAAAATGTACCATTCGCAGCGCGTCGAGTGCTCCTTCGGCCCGCAGGAATTCGACGGCTTCCATCAGGTCGAGCGTCGAAAGACCGAACTTTGCCGATTCGCCGCCGGAAGTAGCCCAAATCCCGGTACTCTTCGCTGCAAGGCGAATTCTGACACCGATCCACGGCTGAACGCCATTTTCACGGCTGATCTCAAGGATGGCCTTGATCTCTTCAAGCTTCTCTGCAATGAGAATGATTTTCTTGCCGAGTTTGCGGCCGATGGTCGCTGTTTTGATGAATGCAGAATCCTTGTATCCGTTGCAGATGATCAGCGACTCGGGATCCTTGTGCGTGGCAAGCGCGGAAAAGAGCTCCGGTTTGGAGCCAGCCTCAAGGCCATAGTGGAATTGCTGCCCGGCGTCGGCAATTTCTTCAACCACTTCACGTAGCTGATTCACCTTGATCGGGAAGACACCGTAGTAGCGACCGCCGAATTTATTCTCGGCGATTGCGTCGTTGAACGACCGGTTGAGCCATTCGACACGGTCGCGCAGCAAGTCCTGGAACCGGACGACCATCGGGAACTGGAGGCCACGATCGCTTGCGTCGCGCAATACCTCCATGATATCGATCGTAGCGCCGCGTTCGCGCAGCGGAGAGATCGAAACATTACCGCCGTCGTTGATGGAGAAATAGTCGAGCCCCCAACGGTCGATATTATAAGTGCCGATGGAATCCTCAACGGTCCATTCACGGGATTCAGTGGTCATGAATTGTGGTCGTCAGCAGATGGAAAAATCGTCGTGCGGTGCAACAATTCAAAACGGCGGGGTTTAGTTCTTTTCGACCGATAGGAATTCAATTTCACGCTGCGCTGTTAACAGCGCGCACTTGCCCGAGTGGTGAAATTGGTAGACACGCTGTGTTCAGGGCGCAGTAGTCGTACGACTGTGCGAGTTCGAGTCTCGCCTCGGGCACTTCGGATCGTCCGGATCCCTTCTCCCGAATATCGATCATCTGTTCTGCGCTCCAAAGCGCACCGTATTTTTGTCTTGTGAGCGAATCGTCACATCACCACCACCACGCCACTCATCAGGCCGAAGCGTTGCAAGCAGCGTGGGTGTCGATCTTTGTGACGATCGTTCTGGTGGCAATCAAGATATTGGCGGGCGTACTTTCGGGGTCGCTTGCGATCCTTTCGCTTGCGAGCGAATCGGCCCTGGATATGTTCGCGGTCCTGCTATCGATGTTCGCGGTTCGGGTTGCATATCTTCCTGCTGACGAGGATCATCCCTACGGACACGGCAAGTTCGACTCGCTTGTCTCGCTCTTCCAAAGCATCGCGCTCCTCGGAGTCTCGATCTGGATCTTCTCGGAGGCATACGATCGGTTGAGCCATCCGAGTCTTCATCCGCTTGAGATCACTCTACTGACACTCTCGATCCTGATCGGTTCGTTTGTCCTTGACGGCTGGCGATCGTGGAAGCTCCATCATACCGGGAAGAAGGCTGGGAGCGCCGCTCTACAAACCGATGCCCTGCATTTTCTTGTCGACGGACTCAGCAGCCTTGCCGTCCTTGCAGGTATCCTAGCCTATGTCGTCTTTGGATGGGCATCAGCCGATAACTATGCCGCTATTGGTGTGTCTTTGTTCGTGATGTACCTGAGTCTTCGGCAGGGCAAGGAAGCGATCGACGCACTTACTGACCGTCTCGATCGGAGTAAGGAATATTCCGCCTTGCGCGAGGCAATCGAAGCCGTAGATGGTGTGCTCTCGACCCGTAAACTTCGCATGCGTCGTTCAGGACCGGTGACGTTTATCGATGGCGGGATTGAAATTAATCGCGTACTCCCATTCGCTTCCGTCCAGCACATCTTGGATGCGTGTGAGGATGCAAGTGCCGATCTGGTGCAAGGGTCCGAGATCAACTTTTATCCGGTGCCGATCAAGACACGAGGAGAGTCGTCGTTCGATACGATTAAACTAATTGCAAGTGAGTTCGGGGTGTTACCCCATAATATCGAGCTTGCTCGCAGCGATGACGAAGTGCTGACCCTCGATCTGCATCTCGAATTCCCTCCGAAGAGCACCTTCGAGGACGCCCATTCGCTCAGTGAACGGATCGAAGAACGGATTCACGCCGAGCTGCCTGCGATTAAGCAGATTGTTGTGCATCTGGAAGAAGAGCGGTCCGATGCTGAATTGCATTTCGTCCGTCGTTTGGAGGCGGGGGAGAGATTCTCGCCGGAAGTGATCGGCCCGATGATCCGCAATGCGTTTTCATCGGTACGAAATGTCAAGGATATCGAACTACTTCGTAATGAGACCAACGGGGATCTGAAGTTGACGTCGGTTATTGAGCTTGACCGAGGGTTATCACTGTTCGAGGCACATCAAGTCTCAAGCGAGATCGAGCGGTTCATTCGGCACCGGTACTCTGATATTAATAGAATTGTGATTCACGTCGAGCCGGCTGAGGTTCAGAAATAAAAAAGCCCCGACAGAGTCGGGGCTTGTTATCAAGGGCACTCTGCATTAGTGCGATACAATTAGTTTGCGGGTAGTGTTGAGCCCCTGAGCTTCAACATGCACATAGTACGTGCCATTTGCCAGGTTGCCGACATTGATCGGGACTTCGTTCGATCCCGCATGAGCCATTCCGTTAAATGGCACCGAAATCGCACGACCCATTACATCGGAAATCGAGACTCGTGCATTCATATCAGCCGGCGACTGGAAGTTCAGGCTCGAACTCAGTGCTGCCGGATTGTTACCCAACTGGATTTCGTACGGATCCTCGGTATTGAAATCGACGGCATCCGTTCCGCCTGGGATAGAATTATAGACCATACTCTGCGGGGCATCGTTACGGTCTAACGTG
The DNA here is from genome assembly GCA_018266755.1 of Bacteroidota bacterium. Taxonomy (NCBI): domain Bacteria; kingdom Pseudomonadati; phylum Bacteroidota; species Bacteroidota bacterium. The sequence continues at coordinate 645,811 of JAFDZW010000005.1, read as the reverse complement.
ATCTCGGCAGAGCTGCCCCCAGTGGTATACCAATCGTACCTTTTTGTGACGACAGTCGTCCCAAAGCCCATGAAATCGATCTTCGTTGTCAGCGTTTTTGCCAAGCGCAGGCAGTCATTCGTTTTCGACAAGATCGGGGTCTTTCCATGAATAGACGTTGGTGTTGTGAGCGAGCCGTACCCATCACAGGTAGCATCCTCAGTGAACGTGATCGTCGCGCCTTGTGGCAACTGCGGTGCCCAGCCATTTACGGTGCTGCTCCAGTGCGTTTGGTAGGTCAACGGGAAGGCATATTCTTGCAATCCACCGTTTTGATACGCGAATTGTTTGGTCACGACGCCCATACTATCAGACACCACGCCGAGCGTGTACATTCCGGTTTGATCGAGCCGGAAATATATATACATGATCGGATCGCCAGGAGTGCTTGGGTACTGTTTGATTACGTGCGTCGATGTCGAGAAATCGGCATCGTTCGCAAGCGGAGCGCTTCCCGGAAATGCGAAGATTTGTGAATTTGCAGCCTGTGTATTGGATGTGTAGCTCGTGGTGGTGAAATCCCAGGTCTTCGCAGCGCCACTCAATGCAATCAGTCCCGGTGCGGCACTGAGGCTCGTTGCGGTTTGCTCGCTGGTACGAGCTGCGCCTCCGCCAGTGACGAACGCTGAGACGAACTGGTCATAGGTGATCGTGATCTGCGCAAACGACGGCGAGGCAAGAATAAGCAAAAGAAGTGTAGCAAGTGTTTTCATTGATATCCTTTCAATTTTGTCTAACGAAACTAACGCAAAACTACGCAAACATTGGGCAAGATGTACTGCGATACTGTAAAAATTTACTTCCAGGCAGCCAAGTCTATCTCGGCAAAGGGCCGGTCATCGAGAGCTACCTTCTTGAGGTACGCCTTGTCTTTCTTGCTCGGCTCTTCTCCCCCAAGCAGACGCCGGACAAGCTGAAGCAGTTTTCCGAGCCGCTTAGCATGCTTTTCAAATCGCTTTTTTGAATACTCTGTGGCGCTGGCGGTCGTGATCAGAAATTGCCAGTCGCTCGCCTCAAGCAGTAGCAGTTCGCGCGCGGCCTGCTTCATCGTCTTCGTCAAGAATTTCCCTGGTGCATCGAGGTAACCATATTCGCGGAGTGCATCGAGAAATGCTGCTTCCAATCGGTATATCTCGTCCCACGTCCATTTGACATCGGAATTCATCCAGACATAATGTCCGCCTCCTTCACCCCATGACCCCTCGGGGAGCGCGATCGTTTCATACGGGCGTGTGCGTTCGTCGAGTGCGTCGGCACAATTTGTAAGGTGAATGTCAGGATCGTTCTCGAGCAGCTCGATCACTTGACCGATAAACCGAGGGCCCTCGAACCACCAATGACCGAAGAGCTCGGTATCGAACGGGGAGCAGACAACACCGTCGGTGTAGTGCTCCTTTCGGTGCTGATCGAGTGTCTGCTTCACCAACCCGACAAAATGATCGGCATGGGAGTGCAGCCGCTCGTCGACCGATGCCGGTGAATAGAGAAGTTTATCTGCCAGATCGATTTTGGAGTCGGTGACACGCCAGTAGCGGAGACCGGAGTTATGGTGTTTTTTATGAAATTCGAGATAGTTCGGATCGCCAGGGTAACCGATATCGCCGGACCATACTTGCTCCGATGTTTTTCGGTCGCGCGAGAATACTATGGGCGATTTTCCCGCGAGTTTGCGATGGGTTGACTTTACCGCATACATTTCCGATAGCGAGCGTGACTTCAGCTCTTTCTGCTTGAGTTTGAATGCACGCGCTTCGCTGTCATGCTCGAATCGCTCGTGGATCGTCGTGCTGAACTCAGGATACGTAGGCATCGGGACGCCGCCTTTGGTGAGCGCCCCCTCGACGACGAAATATTCTAGCTGTTGTTCTGCGAGAATTTCCTCGATCCCGGCACGTTCGGTTTCGAAGCGTGCAAGTCCGGGCGTGTCTGTCGGCGGTTTCCAGGCATAGCGGGGTCGGTATGCACATTCGGGAAGCCAAATGCCTCTCGGACGCGTACCGAAATGCTTCTCGTGCGTATCGGAGGCAATTCGTACTTGTGCCCGGACGTTGGAATCCGAAAGCAGCAGCGGCAAATACCCATGCGTGGCACCGCACGTCATCGCATCGAGAGTGCCGGAGCGGATGTGACGTCGGAATGCCTCGATAAGGTCACCGCCATACCAACTTTTGAAGGTACGCAATGAGAGCTCATAATGCTCGATCCAAAACTCGGCGAGTGGAATATACTGTTTCTCCTTCGACTGTTTAAATAGAAGGATGTCCGATTCAGCAAGCCGTATTCGCTCGTTACAATACTCGGTGTATACGTCTGGAAATTCAGGGTCTGCAAGCTGCTCGAGAAGAATTGGCGAGAAATCCATCGAGATACGTGCTCGGATGCCTCGTTCGTGCAGGCGGTCGAGTTCGCCGAGGAGCGGAATATAGCATTCGGCGACTGCTTCCGAGAGCCAGTCCGACCCGAACGGCCATTTCCCATGGTGCAGAACGTAGGGTAGGTGGGTGTGCAGAACGAATGTGAAGCTTCCGGGCACGGCAATTTCGGTGATGGTCAGTGCACTGATAACGATCTACAAGCGAGCGCGGTTGCCCGGTCAGCATTGCTATTTCGTAATTTTCTCATGATTTAGCCTTTTTGTCGGAACCGTCACTTCACAGGGTGCTGTTTATAGTCCCGCTTTTAGGGATTCCTGAGTAGCTCAGTTGGTTAGAGCATCTGACTGTTAATCAGAGGGTCGTAGGTTCAAGTCCTACCTCAGGAGCAGAATATAGGCGATTTCTTAACGGAATCGCCTTTTTTATTGCATTGTACCCGTTCTGTACCCGTTATTGTGCGCCTTTGTGACGTGTTAGCTCCTGCACGAATTCACTCCACGGCTTCTGCGCTTCGTTGAGGATCGAGCGCAACAACTCCACCTCGTTCTTGCTGTAATGCTTCCCGCCGGTGTCGGTCACCTTGTGATGGATCAGCCGTTTGTACGATTGTTCGGTCCGCGCGAGCGGAAGGATTTCGCCATTATACGTTTTCTTGAACTGATGCGTCCGCAGTCGGGGGATGCCGAGTGCATCGCATGACTCTACGATGTACTTGCGGATCGTCGCGTACTCGAGATGCGCGAATGCGAAATCATGCCCGAGCTTCTTGTACAAATCGACGTAGAGCGCATGCAGACAATCGCTCATCGGGAAAGTGTCGACGCGCCTTGCTTTCTGGTTGCGCGACTCACGAAATATCTTTTCCTTCAGATCGAGCTCGCTACGCTTCATTGCATAGATATCCGACCACCGCCAACCGGCCAAGCGTTCCGTGATCAGGACCAGGAAGATATCCGGCCGCTTGTAATACGCGTGTCGGAAGAACGCGAACTCTTCGGAGAGCGGGGTATAGCTCGTGAACGTCTCAGGCTGTGAGAACTTCACCGGGTTATCACCATCGAATGGCGTGGAGTCGATCACCTTCAGCACCTTCATCCTCACGAATAGTCGTTTCAGGTCAGAGAGGATCGTCCACCGCGTCCACTCCGAAAATCCTTGCGCTTCCATCCATGGCCTGAACTTTCCAAACCACTCTCGGTTCATGCCCTGTATCGTCGCTCGCGGATCGAATGCCGTCACCTGTACGATCGTATGCTCACGCCGGCGCAGAGTCTGCTTGCTCAGTGAGCCGTTGGCTTGTGCATCGGCGTTCATCTTCTCCATCGCTTGAGCGATCGGCATTGCAGGGTTATGGCGAAAACGTGGTATGGCGGCAACCGCAGGAGAGACGATCGAGAGTGCTTGTTCCGTCCGACGTCCCTGTAGCACCTTGCGGATCTCGGCAGTGATGTACTGCTTATGCGCTGACTTGTGCCACCAGTCGCGTGGCTCCGACGGCTTCTCGGGGACCGGAATATCGACCTTTACCTTGAGCGATTTGCGGCGATTCTCGCGCTTGGTGGGATCCCACCATTGCAAATAGAAACGCCCTCCTCGTTCATACACGAGCGGGGGCGTATCGAAGAGCTCCTCATAGAAGCGAGCGTCGTACTTCGTTCGGGGCATCTCAGTTCAGCATTCGGTCGTCGGAGAGATCGCGATAGTCGGCGTCCTGCACGATTGTCGGTTCATTCGGGTCAACGAACGGCATTCTGTGTTCTTTCCACTGCCGGTGCTCATCGGCGGCATATTCGTCAGCCATTCGGTTCTTCGCTGCAATGGACTCAGAGACGCGAGCCTGTGCCGCATCCTCGCGCAGACGCGCTTGCACCCAACCGATGAATCGATAGGCGAGAACAGCAACAAGTATCCCAATGACGATCGGCATGCTACTCGCGGATTACATCTCCGAAGAGGTAGTTCTGACCAGAAATTTTATCGCAAATTGCTGAAAGATGCTCAGTATCGAGAATTGCGACGCCTGCATGATTCGCATATCCGAAGTATAGCGTAGGTTTGTCGCTACCGATTCCATATTCGATCGTGCCCTTGAATGAGCCGTGCACGGTAGTATCGTCGAATCGCCCGTGAAACGCCACATTCGGCAATCGTTGATCGGAAGGTAGACTATCAGTCAGATCTGTAATGCTTCCGAAAGCCGAGTCATTGATGGAATGAATCTCGAACTCTAACCAGTGTCGACCATTGCTGGGCTTGGCACCAAGCGATGCACTCGTGATCCAGCCGCTCATATAAATATTGCCCTTCCATTTACCTAATAGCGTCGTGTCAACAGTAGTCGTTGTCGGTGCTGTCGAGTCGAATATGCAGCCGGCGAAGATGATAAGAGCAAAAACTGAGATGTATCGCATGGTCGTAATCGTTAGTTATGGAGATGGAAGAGAGTTTTGGCATTCAAAGTTCAGGAGTATTTTGAAACGATGGCACGCAACAGTGCGAGTGCGCTGCATTCAAACTCCATCTGAATCGGTTCCTCATTATATGATCACGCCTCAATCGTGACCATGCAGAGAAAAAGTTCTAAAGGCCTCAATCTATGGGTCATCGCTCGGCTCGTTCATTCATTCGCTTAATTTCATACCTTGCCCCGTCGGTATTCCGCTCCACCTTTACTAATAAGTAGATGATACATGCAATTCCATAGGCTCCGACAGCACCGATGAGAGAATCGCCATCTGCATATCGTAATAAATAGGTTCCGGCAATAAGTAACAGTAGACATAGGGTCAAGGATGGATAATGCGCTTCTGGTACAAATGAGTTGTGTTTCTCTTTCATGATATTGATAATTATGAATTAAGAATCTTTGCCTTCTCTAGTTCGAATTCACTATCACTCAGCGTACCGGCATCACGGAGTTCTGCCAATTTAGCGAGTGATGTTGCATGATCGATCGGCTGAATTATAGTAGTCGATGCGGCTGGCGCAGCGATTGCCGCGAATATCAGACCTATCCAAGAAAGAACCAGCGCGATCAAGAAAAATCCCCAATAGCTCCGACCCTTCTTTCGAGCGATATTTCCTGCCAGAATAGCAGGGCCTACCCAGAAGAAAATCACTATTAATAATTCAAATGCTCCAATGTGTCTAAACATAATGATTTAATGATGATAAATAGAACTCACGTCGAATAGATCAACACCTCTTCCGCGAAGGCCTTCGCCTGTCCTTCGTTCTTCGCGATCGTGCGACTCGGTAGATCCCGAAACTGCACCGCCCTCGGATGAAACTTGTGATGGGCATACTCATGTGCAATCGCCCGTATCTCCTCGATGCGCGTCATGCCTTTGCGGATGATGATCGTCTGTTTGATGATAATAGCATTGACCGGGGGAAGTAGTGGGTGTCGTTCAATGGCAAAGCCAAGCATGGATACCCAAAGATCGATATCCCCATGTGAATGATTGCTCAATAGCGTTGCGACTCGCTTCGCTTCGGTCAGTTGATCGGGGCGAAGCTCGATAGGAGGGGGAGCCCAGTGCTTCATGAATTTGTCCAGTGACGATGATGATACGAATCATATTGGTCCACAAATATAATAACACCTGAGATTGGAAATGTTACGTGGAATTTTACTTGGCCTGTAATTCCTCCAATCGTCTCCTGAACATCAATTTCCACACGTCGGCATACGTCTTGCGGATCACGTCCTCGATGTCCGCTTCCTTCATACCCATCTTCATCGCCTGTTCATAGTCAATATCAGCGAAGAACGGATAGCTGCTGACCTCATCGGCTACGGCAATGATCTCTTCGATACTGAAGCCGGACTTCGATGAGCCCGCTGAACGGGACGGGGTGGGCTCGTCCGATTCGCCTATAAGGTACGCTACCGTGGTCCCTAGGGCCGCGGCGAGCTGTATCAATACCTCGATCGTCGTATTGGCGCCGCGCTCAACGTTCTCCAGCGTTTTCGCCGAAAAGGATACCTTTGCTTCGAGGTCCTGCCGGCTTAGCCCGGCCGCTTCTCTCAGCGCCTTTGCTCTTTTTCCAATGTCCACCATGCGAAATTAAGCACTAAATAGATAATTCGCAAGAAATTTATTAGGCGTGCTTCTCATTGAAAAATAACGACTTAGAAATATAGTGCCACTGACTACAGAAAAAAAAGCAGAAAAATAGGAAACAGATTTGGAAATTCGTAATATACTACGTATATTTGTACAGCGAATTAGCACAATAATACTAATGACTCGATTGGAATTCACAATGCGAAACCGGGGAATCTCGAACGTGGCCCTTGCCGATGAGATCGGGAAAAGCGAAGCGACTGTCCGAAACTACCAGATGCGCAATACCGTGCCGCCGCTGGATATCGCGCTGAAGATCGCTAGCTTTCTCGATATTCCGGCCGAGAACCTACTTGACGAGATTACTGAAGATCAGGTCTCTCAACCACAAACCGCCAACGCCTGACCCATAACCGCTATGATCAGATTCTACATGACGTCAGACATTCAGGATGCGAACCGCATCGTGAACACCTTTTCCGGCGGCCCCGCTGCGGGGATCAACCAGGAAATGGTCTCCGCATCGGTGAATGCGCTTGGTACGCCGATATTCTTATTCCGGCTGACTGCCCGCCATGACCTGCTCGACCCGATCGTGAGCCAGTGGCCGGACGTGGACGAACAAGAGCATATCGCCAAGTACGAAGAATGGGCTAGTGCCGCTAAAGAAAGCGTAAGCGCTGCGGATATCCTCGAAGAGTCCATTAGAATCGCTTCGTACGCTCCCGCAGCTCATAATCGTCCACCTCATGCGCAGTAACGCTGATGATGTATTCTAACTCGGTAACGCCACCGTCGCCTTTTTGCCAAAGCCGCCCGTGCTGCACGAGCGAGACGAGGTACTTCTTAAACTTCTTTCTGGCCAACGGTACCAGAATGACGTGCCCGACTTGCGGAACGACGGGCAAAATACCGGGTGCATACCGATCACTTTCGAGTCTGCTAATACCGTCTTCGTCCATGAACGTGATTCCGACCGTGACGGTCATTCGCGCTATGTCCCGCGTGATCTGCTCGGTTTCCATGCTTATTGTGGGTTTTTTAAGGCCCAAACATACGCAGATTTTTGGTCATAACGCACTATTAATCAATCTATAACCCATGTCACGAATGCGGAGCAGCGAATTGAAACGGTACATGGCAGCTCGCGGGTGGAGCAACGCCACATTGGCAAGCATCCTTGCCGACGTATCGGTGCACCACATCAAGCAGGTGACGAGCCGTAACCGTGTGCCGTCGCAATCGCTCAGCGCGGATATTCGACGGGTGCTCTGTATTCCTGCTACGGTGTCCGACGCCGAGCTCTTTAGGCTCAATTCCGCCACGAATAGTGCCGCCGGGCCTCGCATCGCCAGTCCTGTCCGCTGCGAAGCACCCACAGCTCATCGAAGTCATCGACGCGCTGCCAATACGAATCGAGTATCACATCATTCATGATGCAAAGCTACAGCACCACTATGGGGAAAAACAACCAAGAACGGCATTCAAAAACGAACCGGATCGTGAATGAGACCACGATCATGTACGGCCTCCAACGCCTCGTATGGGGCGAGACTCCGATCTTCACCGTGAAGGAGATCGCGGAAATCACCGGTCGGCATGAGCGCACCGTGTACTTCATTCTCGAAGGCACACGTGCCTTGACGGTGGAAGAGTTCGTGATCCTTGCCCGCGAAGCGGCAGGACGTGGCGACTATAGTCTTTCTGAGCTTTCACTGCCTGATCTACACACGATTTCGCCAGTGGATACCGAAAACCTCGACGGTTCGATCGACGACGAAGTGACCGACGAAGTAGAATCGCTCGGTAAGGCCATTGCATTCGCCAAACGCGGGAAGGATGACCTGGCGATGCGCGAGCTCAAGAAGTGCAAGGGACTCGTGAGCCGGATGGAAGCCGAAATTAAGAACCGGAAGGGAGGCCGATAATGTCAACCCGACCGACCAGAATGGATGAAGCAGTAGCAGTGCCGCGAGAAGTCTTCGCATTCTTCGAGCGGATGGAAGAGCAGGTCACAGCGATCGGCCTAATGGTCTCCATGACGCAGATGAGCGAACTGACGATCGACCAGGTAGCGGCGCTCAAGCATAAGAGCGGCGAGCACATCCGTCAGCGCATGGAAGCGATCCCGAGATTCAGACGAGCTTTCTACCATACGCTTGGCGACAAGGGGCATCTGATCACAACGCCGGCCCTGCTCCACGAAGCCGAGTCGGATATCGCACGGGGGATTTTGATATGACCGCCTACGAGAAAGTTTTCGAAGCCGCACAGACGCAACAGTCAGGTGACGTCTTCTTCGGCGTCAGCATTGCGCTGATCGTCCTCGGGATCATCGTCTCGCAGTGGGCATACGTCTGCGGATTCTTTAATCGTGTCGGTGGCCGCGTGGGTACGGCTACCGTCAACACAACTCCCGTTGCCGATCCCGATACGTCTGTGGCAACGGGAGCGATCGTGAGCACGCCGGGTGCGGAAGTGAATGACGTGAATGATGACAGGATGAATAAAGAAAAACCCCGGAATACCGCACCCGGCCGCTCGCTCTTGGAAGGGATAGTGCTATGATGATCGACCCCACATTCATCGTCGGCGGAAGAGTGCTTCGCCACGAATACGATCAGCGCGATTACGCGCCGCACAAGCAGGAGCCGAAACCAGAGAAGCCGAAGCCGGAAGAGCCGAAGCCGAAATCGCTCGGGTCGATGCTCGGGCAGATTGGAAACGATGATGATTTCATGCTCTAAACGACCATGTCAGACTACATCGACGACTTGCAAGTAAGCTGCTGCACGAGTTGCGGCGCGAAGCTACCGCCGGACTGCGGGTTCAGCGACCTCTGCGAACGCTGCGAGGACATCGCATTCCGCAAGCAGCAGGAAGAGCAGACTAAGGCTACGGAGGAACGGCAATGATCGAAGCAGTCGAGAATCCGATCTTCGCGAACATTTACGGTACGACGTCCCGGCAGGATGCGCTGCTGCAAGCCGCTTGCTTTCATTACCAGTGGCACCAGGACCGCCTGTATGTCGGTGATATCGTGATCATGACCTGCTCGGGATGCGGGTATGAGCGTGAGGTCGAAGTGGAGGAAGACGAATCTGATATCAACTAACGAACGAGCAATGACAAACAAGGCAAGAGCATTACATCGCAACAATCACGGCGCTGTCCGCTTCCGCACGACGGGTCGGCGGATCAGTATCCCATTCATGCAAGGCGGCAAACTCGCAGGGGCTGCCGGACATGGGGCGCAAGTGGTAATGCGAGAATACAACCCGATCGGCCACGCGATAATGATGGCAATGCAGGCCGCACGTCGCAGAGCCCGTAACAAAGCGCGTCGCACTGGACGGAGTTCGAGAGTATGAGTTTCATCCCCGCCGTCGCGAGCTCCACGGTCATGGTGAATGCGGGAGTTGCGGCACCGATGGTCGGCAGCGCGGGGAATGAGTGTGGGAAATAAAAAAGCCCGACGCGCTAACGCCGGGCACCAAACAAATAAAAGAAACTAACAGCAATGACGACAACAGCCACAACAGCGACGGAGGTTCCGAAACTCGTCCCCGGCAGCGTGACCGATTACGAGCTCACGGTGCGTATCTCAGCTCGCGATCTCGCTCCGTTCGGCGATAATCAAATGCAGATCCGCGATAAACTCTCCGATACCGTCGCGGTCATCATGAGCAATGGCGGCATTAACCGTCCGTCGGTACGCATCCTTGTAGCCTTCGGCACACATGAACCACTCTTCACGCTCAAAGCCAAAGGCTCGAAGCTCGTTCGTGGCCGCACGGCAGAGCATCCGGCACAATGGGAGTCATTCGAGAAGGACATCACACAAGAGCGCCGGTGGTACGACGTACTCTCGAAGGTTCGCGAGACGGTCAACGACGTGATCCGCAAGGGGCAGGGATACGACCAAACGGGGGAGGGCAACTGAGTATGAACACATCCATCATCCTAAATGAGATCGGTCGCGATGAGATCACGAACCACGCCCTCGACGCCGCGAACAAGCTTCACGAGATCGAGACGAAGCTGATGAAGGGTGTCGGCGTACTACAGATCCATAGCGCACTCGCCGAGATCCGCGAAGACCTGCAAGCGATCTGCCATGAACTCAATACATCAACGCCGTTGCCCGACTGGGCGAATGATCGCATGACGCAAGAGTTCATCGACCGTTGCATCCAATCCTAACTGTCCCTGCCACAAGGGCGAACGGCGAAAGCTCAGTAGCCCATTTTTTTTCTAACGATCATGACGCAAACGGAATACAGAAATCTTCAGCGGCTCAAGACTAGCATCGATGATAGCCAAAAGGAGATCACCACGGCCGTCAAAGAGTTGACGGACATCATCGAGGAGCAGGATTCAACCATCATCGAACAAGCCAAGCAAATCGAGAAGCTTGAGGATGAGCGCGACGAGCTGAAGTCCTCTATCGCGGACTTGGAGCGAAGGGTCGCCGACTAACCCGAGAATTTTCAAACAACCAAACAGATAGCAATATGTCAGAAATACTCACACTCGAACAATTCAGGGAAGGCGTACCGGGGATCTACCCGTCCATCCCATTCCCCGAATACGCACTGCACGATGCGGTCAATAACTCGAAGCTGAAAGAAGCGGCCAAGAGCGGGGCGCATCTGAAGGTCGCGCTCAACGAGGAGAAGCCGGATACCGAATCGCTGATGATCGGCCGGGCCGTTCACACCGCTCTCCTCGAGCCGGATCTCTACGCGAGAGACTATGCGATCGCACCCAAGTGTGATCGTCGTACCTCCGATGGCAAGGCGATCTATAACAACTTCCTGGCCGACAACTTCGGGAAGACGGTCATCGATCAGGCGACAGGCGTTCTCTGCGAACAGGTCCGCGATAGCGTCATGCATCACCCGATCGCCCGGAAGTTGATGGAAGCGGAAGGATGGTGCGAACAGACCTTCCTTGCAAAGGATCCGCTCACGGATGTGCTCTGCAAAGCCCGCACCGACAAGTACATGATCTACGAGGACCGGTTCACGATCGTGGATCTCAAGACCACCGTCGATGCAAGCCCGGACGGATTCCCACGCCAGGTAGCAAAGTACGGCTACGACATGCAGGGCGGCTTCTATACGGACATCGCTGCAAATCTTCAGGGTGTACCGCACACCGAGTTCATCATCATCGCCGTGGAGAAGAAGGCACCGTTCGCGGTGACTGTGTGGCGCATGAGTCATGAGGCGCTCGCCGGCGGCAAGACCAAGTACCGCGCCGCGCTCAAGACCTACATCAATTGTACCACAACGGGCCTCTATCCCGGATGGGCTGAGGACGAAATGCTCGATCTCTCCCTGCCGCGGTGGGCCGAGGTTGAGGTGACAGAAGAGGAGGAGCTCGTCAATGGATAATCAGAAGGAGATCCAAATCAACACCTACGCGGTAACGACACCCACACTCAAGGTGGAAGATGTTCTCGCGCACGTCCGATTGATTGACCAGGTGAAGAAGTCGGTCATGAAGGAGAATGTGCATTACGGTAAAGTCCCTGGTACTAAGAAAGACTCTCTGTACAAACCCGGCTCGGACAAACTCCTGATCGTCTTCCGCATTCGGGCGGAGCATCAGATCGAGGATCTCTCGACGGACGGCGAGTACCGGGTACGCGTCACTTCGAACGGTTTCCACATCGGTAACGGTAACCCGGTCGGGCAGGGCGTCGGTGAATGTTCATCCGCCGAGGAGAAATACAAATGGCGCGTCGCAATATGCGATGAGGAGTACGATTCCACTCCCGAGAATCTACGGCGCATCAAGTTTGCCAAGGACAAAGACGGTGATGTGTATCAGGTCAAGCAGATCCGCACGCAGATCGCCGACACTCGGAACACGGTCGTGAAGATGGCGATCAAGCGGGCCGATGCCGCTCTTGCCCTCGCTATCTCCGGCGCGTCCGATATCTTCGACCAGGATACGGACGATCCGGACTTCACACCTGCGAATCAGCAGTCGACCGCCACCAAGCGCAAGCCCGAAGGCCCATACGGTCTCTTCGTCATCGTCGGCGTCTCCCGCAAGGAGGGGAGTACCAACGGCCGCGGGTGGACCCGCTTCACGATCAACGCTGAGAATGCCGAGACCAAGGAGAAGATGTCGTTCGGTACCATCTCCCAGAAGCTCGGGGAAGAGGCGGAAGGAATGAAAGGGACCGGCGCCATCGCCGAGATCGTCTGGGAAAAGACGAAGTATGGCAATGACCTGAAGTCCATCAAGCAAGCGCCGCCCGAGCAGAAGGACCCGCAACCGGCCAACCCCACACCGCAACAGGGCAACCTTGACGACGAAATTGAGAGTGCATTTCCACGCCACTAATCGATTGGAGTTACTACCATGATATGGATTAAAGAACTTCGCCTGAAGAAGGCCGGCATTTATGATGACGAGCCGATCGCGATACCCAAGACCGGTATCGTGATCCATGGCTTCTCCCACAGCGGGAAGACAACCGTCGAGAAGGCGCTCGATTGCATGCTCTCGGGCGGCAATGAACCGTCGCTCATTCAGCAGGGGGCCGATGAGGCAGAAATCGTTCTGACGTTCGGGCACGATAACCCGAAGTATGATAACTGCTACATGGTCAAACGTCTGCGACGTGACGGCTTCGATTGCAATCTCTATTATGCGAACGACACAGAGATGGAGCAGTCGCCTGCCACCTTCCTCAATAGCATCCGCAAGAAGGATACGACGAACGCCGGTAGACTACTTGCGGCTGAGCGTCCAGATGATCGGATCAAGATCGTCATGCAGGTCTGTGATATCAATCCTGACGAGAACTTGCTCAGCGAGCTCGCGGGCGACGTCACATTCAAGAAAGCATCGAACCCATTCGATACAATCGAAAATCTGCTGAAGGCGCTGATGAACCGACGTGAGACGATCGGTTCGGACGCCAGAGCCTGCCAATCTGCAGCCGACAAACTCGAGGCCACGCTTCCTCCTGTCAGCGATTTCGATCCGGCGGACGAGGTGTTGCGCCTCAAGAACGAAAAGGCTTCCCTTGAGTCCAATCGCGATTCACTCCGTGAGAATGCCCGACAAGCAAGGGATAGTGCGGTCTCCGAAGTTGGGATTCGCAAACGTGCCGCTGAAGACGCGAAGCGAGCGGAACAGCGGGCAGAATCCGATAAGCTCAACGGTGGCTACCAGGCAGAGTACAACACGATCAGTGAGGAGATCGCCGATCTTGAGGGGAAACTGAAAGCAGCGATCAGTCGCCGCGATACTCTCAAGGCAAACCATGATCAACTTCTGGATGAGCTTCCGAAAAAGCATCTGACGGAGATCACGCTGATCGGCAAACCCTTTGACGACGAGATCAAGGGCTTTGAAGATGCATGTAATCATACCCTGCATGCCATCAGCGAGGACTTCGAGCGCGAGATCGGTCCGCTGAATACCAAGCTTGCCGCCGCCGAACAGCGAGTGATCGACCGTGCGGCCATCGAGGCACAGCGAGCGATCATAAACGGACACCAAGCCGATGCGGATGCTAAGCGAGCAGAATACAATGGTTTTACGAACCGCATCGAGCGAGTGCGAGAGCTTCGTCGCACACTCGTTAGTCACCTACCGGCAAAGGATGTCGACATCATCGATGGCGATATCCATTTCGAGAAACGGAAGTGGGATATCCTCAGCACCTCCGAGCAGCTGACAGTAGCCATCAAACTCCTCGAAGGCTCGAATACACAGCTTCAAACGATCATCGCTGATCGTCTGGAAAGTTGCGACGATATCGAGATGAGGAAGATCCGCGACGAACTCCTTGCGAACAACAAGCAGGCGATCCTCACCCGTGTCGAGACGATGGAGTTGACCTTCACACCACTTCAGGACTATCAAAAGAACTAACGCCCCTAACCATGAAAAAAAGCGAATACACCATCAACTCGGTACACGTGACGCCAGACGGCATCCCGACCATCGAGTACGACCAGATCACCGAGCACGGCACGAAGCAGATCACCTACAAGTCCGGCGAGAAAGTCACCGACGACTTTACGAACGTCTGGAAACAGCTCGTTCCGCATTTCATTGCGATTGCCGAGTTACCGAAGACATGGGCCGAACCCGGAACGCGTGACGGTGCGAAGGAGGATCAGATCGTCGTCCGCAAGATCGCATTCAAACGGCAGGAAACAGTCGGCTTGACGATCTCGGCAACAAAGACGCTGCAACACTCTCCGGTGCCGCTGAATATCACCACTCCACTGAAGTACTTCCCGCCGGTGCCATACGAGGAGCTGCAGGGCGATAGCCTGATCTATCTCACAAAGCCGCTCGAAGAGCTTGTCGCAAATATCGAGCGCGAGACGATCGAGTACCTCAATGGCAAACATTTGGGGGCGGATCAACTCGAGCTCGAAGCCGAGGAAGACTCTGCGCCGGAGACGGCGCTTGAGCCGGTGCCGGTGACAAACCGGCGCGGCAGCACCAAAGGCAAAGCACCGAAGGGAGGGAAGAAGTAATGACAACTAAACCAATTGATGTGATTAGTGATGCAGAGCCAATCGCTGCTATTGCCCTTGAGACCACCTCTGACTCTATTGTGATCTGCTTCCCAGATTACTTTAGTAAAAGAACCGTTCTAATCAACGGCGAAACGATTGAGTTGGATGGAAAGAAACTCCTTCAAGTATCAACGATACCCGAAGCCTACAGCATATCTTTAACCAGGCGCATCGCTGCATACAAAAACCGCCAGGATGAAAGCCAGGAAATAACCGAGGATATGTTTGATCAGGCGATCGGTCTCTTGGAAAAGAAGGCAAACGCACTCAAAGAACTCTCAGCAGAATCTCCGGCATGGCTGGATGCGGATAATGAAGCCCGCAAATTCCGGTCGAAATGGGAGGCTCGGTATGAGAGCATCAGAATGCTTCGCCCATTCCGATTCGTGAAAGCCTATATAACTCCAAGTGGCAATCCTTGGATTCATCCGATTTGGTCTCTAGATCGGGATTCTCATATGCCACTGTACCAATACATACCCAATGGTAATGAGATATTGGATACCGTAGCGGCTGAGTTTGGATTTTTGCGCGTTCCGCACAGTATCTGGTCTCACGACACAAAAGGTCGAAAATATTCTAATGACCCGTCCACGAATGATTCATTGGAATACGTAAAGATCAATGATACTCACGTGTTCGGAAGATCATATATACTCCCCAAAAACACTTCGATTGGTACGCTTGAGACGTGTATTGCTATGCATGAAAAGGTGATGCAAACCGTGAGAGCAGCTTTCAAAATGGCGGATAATAGTATACGAAAATCAGAGCTCACTTATCCCGTTCTCGAATCCAAGCTTCGCACTATGGCAGCGAAGCGGTCTCACGCATCCATGCGCCAGGCCATTCTTGAATTCGCAGAAGAGATTCACCAGATCACCAACTAACCCCTCACTCAACCCCGCCCTGCGTGAATGCGGGGCGGGGAGATTTTGAACGCATGATACGCAAACACAAGGAATCCACTCTCATCGAGAAGATTCAATGGGCCGCAAAATGCCTGAGCCTGAAACCAGAATATGAATTGATCCACCCACGGAATCCAATCACCAACGAGATCGTGACACGATTTTCTGGCAAGCTTGGGAAATATCTTATCTCGACCGGCGCTGGCTATTTCAATACCGCAGAGGATGCAGTCGCCGATGCCCATAAGTACAAGTCGCTGATGGTCGAACGTCTATATGAACTTAGTCAAGAATTACGCCAAACAGGACTACCTGCATGAAATCACTCTCCATTACAAAGGACTTCGAACTACCCGTCACGCGAGACTCGCTCACCGCGCAAACCTGGTATGCACGTTCGTCCCGTGACGCATACTTACAGCGCATGTCCGCGAAACAGATCGTCGTATCCGAAGGACGCGGATCGGTCAAGGCATCAGACTCATTATTTGAATAAACCCATGAGCACACACATCGAATGGCCAGCCGACCTGCGCGTCCGCGAATGGCCGGAAGGGAAGGTGACGGCATGAACACAGCCCCGCTCACCGCGCACTTGACGATCGCAGTCATCGGTAAGAACGGCGCTTCGATCTGGAAGCATGTCCACTTCCTGGGTTTCGTCGAATAGAACGGCGTTATCGTCGCCAAGTTGCACTATTTCAACTACGAAAAGACGCAATACGAGATACGTGTCTCGTCAATTCCGGCAGACCGCATCGGGCCGTCGTCGATGCCGAAACTGGTGGATATTCATAATGCCTTCTGCGACGTGAAGGGATTTAAGAGTTACGGCTTCCGATACACGGCGGCATCAAATACACTGGAAAGGGCCGAAGGATGAATTGGAAAGAAGCATGGGGCAATAGGCCCACTTACGGTTTCAATGTGGCGAAGCTCGCAACGCACTATAGCATCGACGAGCTCGTCAGTCTCAATGCGGCAATTCTGGCCGACCCTGCGATGAAGAATGCACCGGGACATTCGCCGTGGATATACAC
The DNA here is from genome assembly GCA_018266755.1 of Bacteroidota bacterium. NCBI lineage: Bacteria > Pseudomonadati > Bacteroidota > Bacteroidota bacterium. Next base: position 628,815 of record JAFDZW010000005.1, on the reverse strand, counting down.
GAAAGACGCCCGTCGAATGCTCGATAACATCGGCCACGCTATTCACAATTTGCAACGTGAACAACGAATAATTGGAGCAAAAGCACGATGAAATGGGAGCAACATCTAATCACGGTATCATGCATGAAGGGGCATGATACCCCAGCGATCAACGCGCTCTGCTGCGGCGGCCTTGCTCTGCATGCGCACCTCGGCTTTGAACCCAGTCGCCCAGATGAAGATCCGGGCTTCACAGTTACACACATCACATCGGGGGCTGCCGTATGCGTAGCCTTGCGGCATCTGACGATTGACGGGGCACGGCGATTCGCCGAAACCCTACTTGCGAATAAAGCCATCGACTGGCATCTGGACGGACTACGGCTCGTCACCGATCCTGATGTGAAGCGATTTGTGCTCGACACTGTAAGATCATTCAAACTGGAAAGGATTGAACTATGAAAACACCGATCGAACCCCAACCAGTTAGCAATACCCATAAAGAAATTATTGGAGACCTAAACCCCAGACTCATTCTAACAGGAGTCGTTACCACCGACAGCGTATATGTGCCCCTACAAGAACTTTCGGGTGTAACGATTATTGGCCGTGCAAATGGTAGTGAATTTATGATAAGAGGTATGGTCCATTATGTACAAGAAAGTCCAGAAGCAATTATAAGTATGATTGAGAGGGCATTGGTGCAAATCAATGAAATGAGGAAGAAAACTGCATGACCATCACCGCCATCTCCCTACCCGAGACCATCAGCGCGCCATTCACCGAGTTCTCGGTCGACGTGCCGATCAATGCCAACGCACTCACGTTCGAGATCTGCGGCAATCGCCCGGTGCTATATGCGATGCACGGGAGTACCGACCGGAGGGAATCGCGCACGTTTATTCTGGCGAAGGACTCGCTGCCCGACACCTGTGTGCAGCATATCGGCTCAGCGCGGTATTCGCATGGAGTGATGATGCACTTATTTGAAAGGGTCGCCGCATGACATTACAATTCAAGATACCCCGTCAGCTACCGTCGGCGAATACCATCGTCGGCAAACATCACTTCCGGCTCTACAAAGAGACAAACGACTGGAAGCAGATCACCCGCGAGTGCGTGATCTCGCAAGTCCCGACAGCGACCATCGCCTACTTCCGTAACCTGCTCGGTGAGGACGTGAAATACCGGATCGTCATCACCGCCTACCTCTTCCGTCTCTACGATGAAGATAACCTATGGGTGAAGGCCATCGTCGACGCGCTCAAGGGTTATATCATCACCGACGACCGCCCGCAGCTCTGCACGATCGAGCGGTATCAGGAACAGATTAAACGAGCAACGAAGGCCGACATCCGCAAGGGTATCGTCGGGCCAAAACCGCATGTCATCGTCAGTGTGGAGGTGATCGAACCATGAACCGAAAACCTGAACCCAACGAAATTTGCACCTGCAATACTTGCCACGAGACGAAGCCCGGCAGTGATATGCACACATCGACGCGATGCCGCGCATGCAGAAAGACCTATATGGCTCAATACGACAGACGGAATAGAACAGAGCCGTCCCCGGAGCCGATCTACCCGCACATTCACGGCGGCAGCGAGTGCGAGACTTTTACCAGTGTGATGCTATGAGCCAACCGACGACGCGCACACATACACACTGACATTCACGGCATAACACGAAAGGGAGAGAGTATGACAGATACAAAGAACGAACAACTATACGATGTATTCGCGGTCAATATCAGGACAGGCGAAGAGCGTTTTATGGACGGTAATATGACCGAGGAAAACGCGCAGGCTTACGTAAAAATGGCCGTCTGGCGGCACGGGGTTGATGAAGAGTTTTTCAAGTATGTTCCTCAGGCCCAAGAACACACCACCCCATCCAACTAACGACTATGGCACGTCTTGACACCGAACGCCAGAAAGTACTTGAGCCGAAACGGATGGAGTACGCGAAGCAACGCATTACCGCGCTCGGTCTTGAAATCGTGTACGAAGATTCAACGCGGATCGACTTCCTGTTCGACGGTGCGAAGATTCAGTTCTACCCATACTCAGGTTGGTACACTGGCAAGACGGTAAAGGACGGTCGCGGGATTCAGAACCTATTGAAGCAACTTTCACGAAAGGACTAACGACTATGGCAACAGGTAACGAGACAATAGAGCATCCGCAAATGGGGACGACCATTATTCGGAACGGCGGGTTCGAGCGCATTATTCTTGAGATAGTTGACAGAGTTGATCCCACGCTATTGGACGAGGACGACTTGGACAGGCTTGAGTATTTGCGGTCACTGCCACATGGTCACTGTGAGGTTCGCCACCACACTGCCGCACTCTCGGAGGGCAAGCGATAAGAGGAAGCCACACAATGAGCAAGACACAGTATCAACTAACACCAAAGGAGTAACCAATGCCACAGTCAAAGATAGAATTTTCAGGACTAACACTGATTCACATTAATTAAACATCAAACATGGACATACATACATACGAAATACCTCAGATAAAATCGGGCATCTACGTTGCGCTGATTCATGCTATCGGTGGCACTAAGTCAACTCAGGAAATAATTGACGCTGCCGAAGCAATTTTCAAGAGCATCGGCATTTAATATTAAGCCGTATGGGCGGCCATTTGGCCGCCCATACTTTAATATTAGCTAACAATATGAGCACAGTGATGAGCAACTTCGGACCTTACGACGGCCCTGACGCGAATGCGGTATGCCGCGAATGCTGTATCGCTACACTGCGCGTTGTTCGTTGCGTAGAATGCGGAGCAACGGTCTGTGGCGAATGCGTAAGCGAACACATCTGCGACGAATGGAAAGATACACAGCTAACGAAGATCGAAGTCACGCAAGATGATATTGACAACGGCAAGTTTGATTATGGCGACCTGCATCCGATTGCTCTTGCCGTCGCCCGTGTCTTCGGTCACCGTGTGTTTATTGATGGGGACAATATTGATTTTTGTAACGACAAAAGAAATGACTACCCAAAACTACCGAAGGTTGCACTTGACTGGATGACATCCTACGAATGCGAGGAGCACGTTGCACCATTCACTTTTTACTTGAAAGCAGAACCCATGCCACAGACACCACCAAACCCGCCGACACTCGCTGAGTTGCATACTTGCTGTTTGAATGAGTGCGGAGAATGTAAGAGACCCTGCGATTGCGGATATAGCAACGTCGGATGTATGGGATGCAGTGCGTGTAATGAGGCCCGTACTCAGGAAGCCGTTTGGCAAAAGCCGGAAATCCCGACACTCGCTGAGTTGCGGGAATGCCCGTTTTGTAATAGCAAGCCACATAGCCGATGGGTAGGCAACAATGTCCCCGGCATGGAAGATTGTGGATATTGGGCTGTCGAATGCCCACGCTGCAATGGAGGCAGGGACGTACCGTTTGTCGGCGTTCATTGCGACGAACAGGAAGATGCAGAACGTATCTGGAACACACGACCCACCATCGACGCTCTTATCGCGGAGCGGGAGAAAGGGGAGAAGCAGGGATGAAACAACCCGAATTGATGCTTGAGTCTGCAATCGTATTCCGCACGGAGCGTCGCAGATACTTTACGTTTGAATCGGCGTGTAGGGACATAGCCAGCCGAGAGGCCGACGAGAAATACCCGTGTACGTGTGAGCCCGAGTCTCATTACAATTGCCACAACCACGATGCGTGGCTCGAATATAGAGACAAACGGTTGCCCGAGATAATGGAAAAGTTCAAAGCCATTTCAAAACCTGGTGGTACAATACGCCCAGCCAAGCGCACCCCCGACACGCTGACCACCGAGATCGAACAGGACTAATTCACACTAACCAACACACCGAGGCAGTGCCTCAAGGAGAATAGGATATGAAAAAGACATTCACGTTTATTGCAGTAGCACTTCTGTTCGCGGGATGCGCTTCCGAGGACTACAGCAATGGAGAGCGAATCGGACTGATTACGCAGTTCTCACGAGCGGGCATCTTCTGGAAGTCTTGGGAAGGGCATCTAAACGTGACCCAGACCGGGATGAATAGTTCGGTTCCGTTTGACTTCTCGGTTGACAACGATGCGGAGCCGCCACTTGTAATTCGCACACTTGACAGCGCGGCGCGTTTTGGATGGAAGGTGAAGCTCGTTTATCACGAGACGTTCAATAAGAACTGGTTCAGCAATCGCGGGGAAACGAATCACTTCATTACGCGGGTGGACGTGCTTGACAGGAATATGACCTCGCCGTTTTCTCGGTCAGATACGCAGGAGAGCATCCAGCAGAAGCAACTCGATCAGTTGACGCGGATTGCCAACGCACTCGAAAAGCTAACCCCCACCCACTAACACAGCAAGGAAGGAAAGAAGATGAACGGACAACCACTAACGGCCCCAGACGGCACGGTAGCAGCGTTCTTCTGCGCTAAATGCAGGATAGTCAAACGCACTAAAGAGATCGCCGATAAATGCTGTACGTGCCAAACGTGCGGTATCGAATCTAACAAACTCGAATGTGATTCGTGCGTCACAAAGCGTCTCGCCGCCACCGAGCAAAAGCATTTTGATTCTGCGAAGAAGATTTCCACAGAGCAATACACGGGCGGCATCATATATTGCGATGACTTCTACGCCTCCGTTGATGACCTGTTCGACCAACTTGAAAACGATGATGTTGAAAAATCCGAATGGCCTGAATGGGTTTATGGATGTACGGAGCGTCCGGTTCTTCGCTTAAACGTGGATGATATTATCGACAACGGCACTCAGGAAGCATACGAAGATTTCGACACGTCCGATTTACGCGGCGTGGATGACTTCCGCAACGCGGTCAAGGCGTTTGTAGATGCAAACGCCTCCGTAATTATGTGGGAGCCAGACTACAGGACAGTGGTATTACTCACTCAGCCAAAAACCAACCAATGAACAAGAAACGACTGACAACGTCACAGCGAGAGACACGTGAACGCGAAGCATTGACGCGCCGAGTCACGGATATTTACATCGGTGCGACCGGCCAAGACCCGACGAACGAGGAGGAGTTCTTTCTTGACATCGAATCAGCGGAGCGTCTAATCTATGCTCTGAAAATTGCCTTCATGGAAGGTGACGACTCGACGGGCAACCAGTGGCTCTTTCGCGAATACAACATCGGCAACTTTGCACAAGTCAGCAAGGCAGTTGATTTCCTATATAGAAATGGAGTTCGGGCATGAACAAACAGATCACGGTGACGCTGACACTGGACAGGGCGGAAGCCGAGTTCGCACTTGGAGACACAGTGCCCGACGAATACAAGAATGAGGTAGTGCTAAAACTCAATGATACCGCACGTTCGCAACTCCGCTCCGCTCTCCAGTCAGAGCAGAAGCCCGTCGAACCAAAGACGGTTGTTCTCGGGCCGGACACGCCGTTGGGATGGTACAAGGTGTGCGACAAAGATGCGACGGGGAAAGAGCAATACAACTACCTCAGAGACAAAGTTGAACTGGTAGAGCACGGATTCATTGACGATAAGACTGTAGCGATGTTTAGAAGCCCAGTGGGTCACTTCTCGCTTCGCTATGGTATCGGACTAATCGAACCCGTCGCCCCGCCCGCCCCCGCATCGAAGTGCAAGACGTGTGAAGGTAGAGGATGGGTTGAGCGCACCGAAACGTTCGACGCGACAAAGAACGTGGCTTACAGTTGCTTGCAAAAGAATTGCCCCGCGTGTTCGCCCGTCCCCGCACCCGTCGCGGAGGTGGGGGAAGATGAATTGGCGCAATCTCAGATTGATCGACTTGCCAAGTTCCTCACCGAAGAATTTTTTCCTGAATACCCAAATGCGAATGAAGGAGCCGCTGATACGGCAATTCGAATCATACGCAGGTCAATGGAAGATAAAGGATTCAAGGCGGGGTGGGACGAGGGACGCTCCGACCTACAGCGCGAGTACGAAGCAAAGTTAAAAGAGGTGAAGGTATGACCAACGAAACTAAACGTGACTTGCGAGAAGCGTGTAAGCGACTACCTGTAAAATCGGATAGTGCAACCGTTGCAAGACTGGCGCGTACATACGGCGTTGCGATCAGCACGGTTAAGCAGTATCTCAAATCATACGGCAAGGAGGAACCCAAGCCATGACCCCAGAAGCCACCCAGACCGAGACACCGAGAACATGCCAGAACTGCGCTCACGTCAAGATCGGCGGCGAGGGCAACGGTTCACACTGGTACTACTGTGGTATTACGATTCTGAGTAAAGACCCAAACAATACGTGCGATTCACACACCCCAACCGAAAGGAAAACCGATGAACACTCAAAATAACATCAAGAACTATCCGAAGTTGGATACTTGCGCGATCTGCAAGCAATCATCTCGCCCGGTTCGTGTATCCAAAAAAGAAACGGTTACCTACGTATGTAAGTCTGGGCACAAATTTCAGATAGATCGGAACGGCGACATCAAGGGGAAGGTGACTCTATGACACGACCAATGACTAACGACGAGAAGCATTTGCAGGAAGCGGAGCAGTTGCACTCTGTTCTTAGCAACAAGATTACCATACTTGACCTTAAATGTGACTGGCAGGAATGGTACGGTGAAATTGCCGCATGGCTCCGCAACCGCGACCAAGAGCGAGACGCGAACATTTCAAAAGCCATAAACAAGGAGCGCGATTTTCTCGACCACCCGGCAAACGTTTCTGTGCGGGCGTTTGGCCGGGCAATGTTAACACGAATCGAGTCTATACTACGCAAGGAGAACCCCAATGCCTAACCTACTCATAACCAGACTCAGTGACGGCGCAACATTCACCGACGCGCAGGACTCGCTACGGAAGCTGTGGGAGGATCACTACAAGATTTGGCATACGCCGTTTGAAAGTGAGATACCCGACGAATACCAAGCGGACGAATTCTCGGTGCAATTTCAAGACGGCACTATCAGCGTTGTCGGTTGGTACGACGACCAGCCTTGCGAACCTATCGAGTTGCGACCGGGGAAGTACGAAGTGACACTAACAGCGCACTCCACGAGCGATACACGGAAGGAGGGAGAAGTATGAACATTTACGTAGCAACCGATCAAGACGGGATTATTAGAGTCACGTTCAACAGCGGGCAGGCAATGGGTATTTATATGGGTGGCGGATGGGGCGATCATTCTGAAATGACCATTCGCCCCATCACCGTCACCACAACAGATGGGATTGTCGGAAAATCGTGGGAAGAAGTCGATGAGACGATGCTGATGTTGCGGGAGTGCAATCTTGACAAATACGACCACGAAAATAATGTAGGGCGTTCGGCTCAATTCGATGAAGGCGTTTGGAAGGTTCGAGAGGATGAATGTTTCGAGAATCAGTCAACGGACACGATTGATATGTGCCACACGATGCTCGTTAAGACTCCAGACCTCCACACCGCCCTCACTCACTTAACCTCGAAAGAAGCATGACCCAAGACTGGATTGATGCGAAGAAACGCAAACCGAAGAGTGGGGCCGTCGTTCTTGTAAAGAGCACCGTGCCTTTCATCATCACAGATTCCTACGTCGGTATGGGAATATGGTGGAATGCGAAAGATTCTGGCAGTCAAGGTGCCCACTGGAGCGAATGTATGCTATACGACGACTTCAACACTGATACTATCACTCACTGGCAACCACTACCACGATGACACAAGACTATTTAGACCGCGCCGCCGCGATCCGCAACGGACTTTCAACCACTAAACAGGAAGGATAGAAGATGATAACAGCAAAAATCACCCGCAAGGGCAAGCGCACAACGGTTAAAATTAAATACGATGGCAACGAGTACGTCCAAGTCTGGGAGAAGAGGTCCGATTATCCGACTTTGGTTGAAGGCCAACCATTCGAGGACATCGATGGACTTCTCAGCCGGGAAGTGGATGAGCTCGAACAGATAGCAAATTCAATGAGACACCTATTGAATGCACGAGACTAACCTATGACAGACAACCAGAGAGTAGCGGAGATCGAGGCGAGGCTGGAATGCGAAGAAGATACTCGCGGCAATTACCAGAGTAGATCAGACATCCGCTACCTTCTCTCCGCACTCAAGGAGGCGCAGGGGGAGCCGAAGTGGATCAGCGTTGAGGAGCGGTTGCCAAAGGAAGAGCGGTGGTGCATCGTCCTTCGTGGTAAGAACGGGGTTTCAAGTGCTGTATATATCGACGATTCGATTCGCAATTGCGTGTTTTACAGCGGTAGAACAAAGCTACTTGGCTATCTCGATGTCACCCACTGGATGCCCCTACCACCAGCCCCGAAGGGAGACAACGAAGGATGAACGAACAGCAATACGTGGATTCAATTATTCGAGACCTCGACAACGCCGAGGACAGGCTGTTTCAAATTACGCACGCCGAACTTGTTGAGCGGGCTTATAGGTGGCTACTGAAAAGTGGCTGTGGCATAGCATTTAGAGAGTTGGTGGCGGCTACGCAGAGCGGCGAGATTCCAGACGTGATTGGCTTCGGCAACTGGAAGTCTGTAGTCATTGAATGCAAGGCATCCCGGTCAGATTTCTTGGCCGACAAGAAAAAGCATTTTCGTCAGAACCCTGCGAATGGCATGGGACGGTTCCGCCTGTACTGTTGCGGCTGGGGCTTGATAAAACCGAACGAACTACCCGATAAGTGGGGGCTTCTCTGGGTGGGCCAAAAAGGGACTCGCGCCGTTATCAATCCTATCGGGAAGCGGGAGCATTGTTTCGAGGAATTCGACATTCAATCAGAGCAGGCAATGATGTACTCTGCTTTGCGACGGATACACCTAAGAAAAGGACTTGATGTAATTTACGAACCGTTCACCCCGAAGGGAGACAACGCATAATGGCTAAGACACTCACAACCCTGCGAACGTGGCTCCGGCAAGCGACGTGTCGGCATAGGATTTCAAGGCTTTCGATACACAATTGATCTTTGGTAGAGTTTCTATGGCAAGCAAGCGATTCATCACAACGGCGATTTGGGGCAATGAGGATATTCAGGAGCTTTCAGGGATCGCTCGGTGGGTGTTCGTCTACCTCTGCGCCGCACGCGAGAGCGCGATCTGTGGCTATTACAGGGCGACGATCGCCGATATTAGCCGAGACATTGCCTTCCCGGAATCGGACGTCACCAAGGCGCTCGTAGAGCTTGAGGAACGGACGTTGATCGTGTACGATAAGTCGCTCGTCTTTGTTCGGAATATGGCCAAGCAGCAGGAAGCCGAAACGCTCCCCTCATTCCATGGTCATCTCCACAAGCAATTCACCGATCTCAATAAGCCGGGTAATCGAGCCTTCGAAGCATTCATGGAGAGGTTCGGCGAGATCATCCAGAACTACAAGAAGAAGCCAAAAAAAGCTAAGTCTAATAAACAAACGGATGTTTTTGCTAACCCTTCGGAAGGGTTCGAGACCCTTCCGAAGGGTAACCAATTAACAGGTAAACAAGATAACTCTTTGAAAGAGGGGTCTGGGGAGAAAACTTTGCCGGACGTCGGTGAGCCGGTGACATTCGCCGAGATCACGCCGGAAGCACCGCCGCTGCCGACACGGCCGCCAGGTGGTGCCGTGGGTTCAAATACGCATGCGATACGCGGCGACACCGAGTCGCTCGAGTATTTCGTGGGGGAGTGGCTGCACCCGGACGATCCGCGCATTTTGCCGATGGAGAACCGCATCCTCGCCCCGTTGCGCATGAGCTACCCAGAGCCGCAAATACGCGATGCCGTGCTTGTCTGCGCGGCCGAGGGTTGGCGATCGATGGCGTCGTTGCGGGATTATCTCGCCGGCAAACTCAAGCCGAAGGGTCAACGATTCCAAGAGCAGCAGCAATCGCGCGGTCAACCGGCTCCGGCTATACCCGTTGCAGCGTTCAAACCGCCGCGCTCACAGCGCAGTGAATCCTCGAAAAGCACAGCAGAGTTACTCGGACAATGACCCGTCAGAAAACAAAAAAGAACCGCTTCCTCTCCGTCGGCGAGCTGATGGAGCGGATCACGCCGAAGGACATGACGCCGCCGCGCGACGTGGCAGCCGAGGAGTCGGTTGTCGGATCAATGCTTCGCGATGCCGTTGCATGCCAGCAAGTGATCCAGTTGATCGGCTCGCGCTCGGAGATGGATAGCCCATTCTGGTCGACGGCATGCGGGGCGGTGTACCGCGCTTGTTACCGGCTATTCGAGCAACAGCAGAAGGTTGACGAACTCACAGTCTCGCAAGAGCTACGCCGCAGCGGCGAGCTTGGCGAGGTCGGCGGGCCGGCGTATTTGGTCGAACTCGCGATGAATGTGGTGACGACCGCGAACGTCGAAGACCATGCGCGTCTGATCCTCGAGCATTACATGGCGCGTGAAGGCGGGTTGATCTTCGAGGACGCGAAGCTGAAACTACTGTCCGGCGAACACGATCCGTTGCAGGTTCTGGCCGATGCTGCCACCGATGCGAGTGCGTTGACCGAGATCGCGCACCGCAAGAAAGTGATGCCGATCAGTACGCTTGTGGCTGAGACCACGAAATTAGTCGAAGCGATTCAGGATACGGCGCATGGCGTAACCGGAGTTCCGACACAGCTTTCGGATCTTGACGAACTCACCGGTGGCTGGCAGAAGACGGATCTGATCATCGTAGCCGCCAGGCCGTCGCAAGGTAAGACGGCTGAGGGTCTGGCCTATGTGCGTGGTGCGGCGATCGTGCCGCCTCCCGAGAAGCGAGTACCGACAGCGATCTTCTCGCTTGAAATGGGAGCCGTGCAGCTCGTGCAACGCTTGGTCTGTGCCGAAGGCGGTATCGACCTGATGAACGTCCGCAAAGGCCGTATGACGAAAGAGGAACGCCGGATGTGGGGCATTGCGGCGAAGACCGTTGCATCGGCGCCGATCTTCATCGACGACACGGCAGGGATCACTCCGATACAGTTACGAGCGAAGTGTCTTCGGCTAAAGCAGTTGCAGAATATCGGTCTCGTCGTCGTCGACTACCTGCAACTGATGGAGGCCAACCAGCCGATGGATTCGCGCGAGCGTGAGATTTCGACGATATCTCGTTCGCTTAAAGGACTAGCCAAAGAGCTCGATATTCCTGTGATTGTGCTGAGTCAGTTGAACCGCAAGGTTGAGGACCGCTCTGACAAACGCCCGAATCTCGGTGACCTGCGCGAGTCCGGTGCCATCGAGCAGGATGCGGATCTCGTGCTATTCATCTACCGTCCGGAGACATACGGGCAGGAGAAGTTCGAGGACGGAGCACCGACCGAAGGTGCGGCAATGAACATCATAGCCAAGCAGCGCAACGGACCGATCGGCGACGTGCGGCTGAAATTTCAGGCAAATACCGGTCGGTTCGGCGATTTTGTCGTCATTCCAAAGTTCGAGAGCGAGCAAGCTCCCATGTTCTAATTCGGGGAGCCATCCCCGGTATTACTCACTCCTAATCAAGAAAGGGTCCACTTATGCCGGACGATCCAGATGTCGTCACATTAAAAGAAGCAGTGCCAATCGTTGCTAAGCACTTTCCGCGGGCCGGGATCAAGGCCGAGGCCATACGTCGATCGGCAACTGAAAATATTGAGAAAAATGTATGGCGGTTGAACCTTCTGTGTGAAATAGTGGTATATTTGTACACATGAGGATGCGCCGAAAGCGGCCGCCATATCGCACAACTAAGGAGCTTCATAAGAGCCCCGGTAGGACAAAACCTACCGGGGCTCTTTGCATTACAGTAAAAAGGTGTCCTTTTGGTGCGCGATCTTTCTAATCTAACAATGCCATGAACCTCGACGAATCACTAAAAAGCGCAGTAACGAACCGTGGGCTGGCCGTTTGCGACGGGTATGCGTTGAACCCGAACGACGTGACATCCGACGCCTGGATGCGCCACTGTCGATACTCGGTCACCGACGGGAAATGGCTCGCACATGGGTACACCCACGCCGTACCGATCGAGCTTGCGAGGCGTGACGACTGGAAGATGGTACCGGATCTCGATGGCTATGTGCCGGAGGTCAGCCATGGGTAAGGCAGCACGTCGAAAGCAGGGGGCGGAAGCTCGGGACCGCAAGCAGGAGCGGAGCAAGCGCCGATTTGCCAACCGCGTGATGGCGGGTCAGGCTACTCGGGCCTACGACAACTGGCGGTACGTCGAGACGAAGGACTCCGCCGGTAACCCCGTGATCGTCGACCGAGTCGCGTCGATCCGAAAGCGCAGGACTGTCGGGTTCAGGGTACCCGAGACGGTACATAAAGAGCAATAGAATGCTCTGAGCGCCGCTTGAAACGTGCCGAAAATATCATATTGCGATTAACGCTGTAGATTACCGATGTTCAGCACACCAATAACGGGCGAAAAACGGGCATCCATGATCAATGACATCATGATGCTTAGGGCTATGGGGTGGTCACTGCGCCGCATAGGTGCCAAAATGGGTGTCAGCCACGTGGAGGTACTGAAGCTTGAACGTGAGGGCTTGGCCGCCACGGTCAGCATGATCGACCACACGCTCGTCGACGAGGTCCGCGCACGTCAGCTCGAACGCTGTGAGGAGCTATACGATATCCTCTCCGACGGGCTATATACCGAGAAGGTCCTACCGGCCAAGGACGGAGAGGAGCCCGAGATCGTGCGTGAGCCGAACCCCGAAAACCTCCGTGCCTACCTGAAGGTCATGGAGCGCGAGGCGAAGATCCTCGGCACCGATGCCCCCGAGCGCAAGGAGATCGAGCGCAAGAAGGTGAGCGACTTCACGACCGATGCAGCCCGTAAGCAGGCGTTCGAGGAAATGCGCCGGAAGTATGCGAAGCAGGACACGCCACCGGCAGCCACTACCGATACACCGTCACCCGACGCACAGTAGGTGTTCGACCTCTCGGGCATAGACTTCGATCGTATGCCGGCCGAGGAGCAGGAGGAGCTGCTACGGCTCGTCCGCGCAGAAGAGTTCTACTCGCAGCGTGGCAGCCTAACACTCCATGAGTTCGTGAAGCAGTTCTGGCACGTGCTCGAGCCGACGACGCCGTTCATTGATAACTGGCACATCGGTGCGATCTGCGAGCATCTGGAGGCCTGCTACCGTCGGGAGATCCGGAAGCTGATCATCAACGTCCCGCCGCGTTCGCTGAAGTCCATGCTCACGAGCGTGTTCTTCCCGGCGTGGGTGTGGACCAAGGACCCGTCGCACAACTTCCTCACGGCATCGTTCGCTAAGAGCCTTGCGCTCCGTGACGCCACGAAAGCCCGTGACCTCATCCGTTCGCCAGAGTACCGAGCCTATTTCGGTGACCTGTACCAGATCGCGTCCGACCAGGACACGAAGGAGTACTACAAGACCGATCAACACGGCAGCCGGCGATCGCTAGGCGTTGGCTCGTCTGTGGTCGGTGAAGGTGGCGATATCAATATCTGCGACGATCCAAACAACCCGGAGCGCGAGGAGACGGCCGCCGATCGTATCGCGGCCAACTTCTGGTACAAGAACAAGTGGTTCAGCCGCTACAACGACCCGAAGACACATGTGCATATCCTCATGCAGCAGCGCGTCCACGTGATGGACGTCAGCGGGTATGTCATCGATCTGGACTTGGGCTTCGAGATCCTCAAGATCCCGTTCCGCTACGAGGGCGAGAAGAACGTCACCTCCATCGGGTTCAGTGATCCGCGCGAGGTGATCGGCGAGCTCGTCTCCACGGAGCGATTCAGCGAGGAGGACGCGAAGTCACTCGAGAAGGCGCTTGGCTCACAGGCGGCAGCACAGCTGCAGCAGCGGCCGGTATCGAACGAAGGCGACATGTTCCCCGCATCGAAGGCTGAGAGCGTCTCTGCCGATGCTGTGCCGAATGAGCTGACGCTCGTCCGCTATTGGGACAAGGCATTCACCGAGGGCGGCGGGGCATATACAGCCGGCGTGCTGATGGGGATCGCGAAGAATATGGACCTGTACGTGCTCGACGTCGTCCGTGGACAGTGGGGGGCCGCACAGCGCGATGCGAACATCTTGCAAACGGCGAATCGAGATGCTAAGCGATTCGGTGGTATTGCTCAGACCACAACCGCTGTCGATGGCACGGTTACCCAGACAGGTGTCTATCTCGGCGGCAAGGTTAAGATCTGGCTCGAACAGGAACCGGGCAGTATGGGCCGTGATAGTGTCGATCTGTTGATCCGATCGCTCCGAGGCTACAGCGTGGATGCCGAACGCCCGACAGGCGATAAGGTCACACGCGCCGGTCCGTTCTCGTCGCAGTGGATGGCCGGTAACGTGAAGATCGTCGAAGGCGAGTGGAACACCGACTACATCAACGAAATGGGGTCATTCCCGAAAGGGAAATACAAGGATCAGGTGGATGCAAGCTCGGGGGCGTTCAATAAGCTCGCCACGAAGCGCAGGGTAAGAGTTCTTTAAGCAGTACGGGAAGCATGGCAACGCAGAACACGACTTCGGTTCAGGCTCCGTATATCATCCGAACGATGACGGTGTACGAGTACGCCCGGGAGTTACGGATATCGCCGTCAACGGCAAAGCGGTATGTGAAACGGTTCCTCCGAGGTGAGAAGTCTAAGCGTCTCGTCGACGTGTCGCAGGAGTTCGCCGGAGCTGCGCTGACGCTCTATGTCCGGTGCTACGATGTCCAAAAAGATCCAAATACCAAGTAGGTCATTAGGGGTCATTGGGTGTCACCTGGTGTCAAATAGGCCACAATCGTAATTCTACGCCGGTTCGTGTGATTTGCAGTGCATAAGCGCACTCGCACACGATGAAGCTTCGGGACCTGATCCCAACCCCATTCCGCAAGTCCAAGAGCCAAGACGCTCCGGCTGAGAACGTGTCCTCGCCGAAGATAGGGGTATATTATCAGAGTCGCTATCAGACCGATCTTCCGACGTTCGACCGCAACGCATCGAACGGCTATGAGAACAACTCTCTAATCGCCGGTGCTATCAGCTTCTGGCAGTTCACCTTCCCGCAGGCCAAGTTCCGGGTATCGGTCGAGGACAAGAAACAGACAGACCCATACCCACAGATCCGCGAGCTGCTGCAGAACCCAAATCCCGAACAGTCGGAATCGGATTTCAAGCTATCGATAATTACCAACCTGTCAATTGGTGGAGAGACGTTCATTCTTGGCGGACGCAATGCGAATCAATACGGCAAGGTAGTGGTGCAGCTATGGAATTACCATAGCGGACTCATGCAGCCAAAGTACGACGAACGTGGATTCCTCTCCGGCTACAAATATCGCAACCCCATGCGCCCGGGTGATAATCGCGATTATGGCGTGAACGATGTGATTCACCTCAAATGGCCGTCGCGCAGCGCCTACAATTCCAACAAGGGAGTATCTCCGATCCAGCAGGTCTTCAACGAGATCAACATCGACACCGAAGCCGGACGCGCTCAATACGCTTACCTGAAGAACGACTTGATGCGTGGCAAGATCGCCCGCGTGAAGGACGGCACGGAGGCACCAGCGCCGGAAGACCGGAAGGCCATCAAGGAAGATGTAATCAAACAGACGACAGGTGATACTCGTGGGAATATGATCTTCCTCGAAGGCATCGAAGGTATCGATAGCTTCTCCGGGACCTTCGATGAGCTCAACACCGAGGCGATCTCGCGCGAAGCTGAGGCCCGTGTTGCTCGCGTCTTCGGAATTCCGCTCGTAGTACTCGAATGGCCTGCAGGATTGCGAAATGCGACGCTGCAAAACATGAAGGAGGGTGACAAACGGTTTAATACCCGCACGTTCGGACCTCTCCTCGATATGATCAGCGAGACGCTCACCAATGGGTTCAAGAACCGATTCGGGTTTAAGGGCGACTATCAGATTGTACTTGACCGCTCGTCGATGGAGGCGTTCCGCGAGCTACAGCAAGATTGGGGACGCTATAATCTCGAGATGTATAAAGGCGGTGCCATTACACTTGACGAACTGCGTCTCGAGCTTGGCCTTGATCCGGTCAGCGACAACGTCATTACGAGCCGTCTGCGCGATAACATCGAAGGTGTCCGTGAGCTACGCGTCGCCATGAACAACTATGCGCTCGGCGCGAACGAGAAGTTCGGTATGACCCGTGAACAGTGCATCGCCTTTGCTATCACACTCGGGTTCACCCCCGCCGAAGCAGAGAAGTTTTTCCCTGCCAACATGCCCGCACCGCCTCCGGCTGTCGATGAGCAAGGGAACATTGTACCGCCGCTCGCCGGCACCATCACCGTAAGGGAAAACGCATAATGAAGACACCGACACAAGCACAGGCAGAGGATTCGCTCGTGGTCATCGGCGGCGAGATCAAAGCGCTCGGCGACGGCCGTTTCGGCGGGATGCTCGTGCGCTTCGGCGCGGAGAGCGATACCGATCTCGAGCGCGATTACTTCGACACCGTTACCGACTACGACGCCGACTTTGCCGGCGAGGTCAAATCCACCGTGTATTACAACCACGGTCTCGATCCGTTGCTCGGCCGCAAAAAGCTCGGCGGCGGCATGAAGGCGACGCTCACGATGACCGATGCCGGTATCTGGGCCGAAGGCCAGCTTGATCTCCGTGACGAGTACGAAGCGAAGATCTACGAGCTCATCGGGCAGAAAAAAATGGGATGGTCGTCTGGTACCGCTCCCTACCTCGTGGAGCGTGAGCAGGTAGGTAAGTCTTTCCACATCAAGCGCTGGCCCCTTGGCCTTGACGCCTCGATCACACCGACACCGGCCGAGCATCGCAATACCGTGCTCCCGATCAAGTCGCTGAAGTCCCTATCGCTCAAGTCAATGATGGACGGTGAGGACTCTGTCCTCGGCGAGACCTGGTCCGAGAGCCTGACGATCAATGCGCTCTGCAGCCTCCATGACCGATTCCTTTGGGGCGGTCTGTGGGAAATCGTCTACTCTGACATGCTCACTGTGGAAGAGAAGATCGCGAAGATTGCCATCGGTGCCGATGACTATGCCGATAAGATCAAGAAGGTTGCCGCGGCGCTGTTGGCACTCGATCCGGACGAACTCTCGGCACAGTATCAGGTGGCAAAGTCGCTCACGTTCTCCGCTCCCGAGCTTCGAACCGCAGCGTCCCTGAAGGATCATGTGAAGTTCGTGCTTGACACGACGAAGAACCTTGCTGGTCGTCTGGCCACCATCACCCAAGTTTCGGGCTCAGCGAAGACGGGGCAGCAGTTTAACGCAGCCAACCGTCAACAGCTGACAACCCTTGCGGATGAACTCGCAACCAACGGCAAGGATCTGATCGAACGTGCCAGTGAGATCAAGTCCGCGCTCGGCCTCCCGGCGGACGATGGACAGAACGCCGGTGCCAAATCCACTGACACCACACTCGACCTCGCGGCTATGGAGGCTCGCCTTATGGAGCAGCAGGTCAATCATCAAACCGTACTACTCTGATGAATACTCAGATCACCGAATTGAAGGGCCTGTACTCGACGAAGGTCGCCGAGCAGAAGTCCTTGCTCGACAAGATGCGTGCAAAGGAGGTCTCGGGCGATGCCATGAAGACCATGAAGGAGCAGTTCGACGCCCTAGAGCGTGAATGCTCCGACATCAATTCCAAGATTGATGCCGAGGTGAAGACCATCAAGAACGAGGAGCAGCTCAGGGCGATGAACACGCCGGAGAACCTTCCAGGTCAGGGCCGCGAGAACGGTAACAATGGCTTCAAGAGCGTCGGTCAATCGTTCGTTGACTCCGATGCCTACAAGTCCGTCAAGGACTTCAACACGATCGGCAAGAACGGCCTCGTCGTGGAGATCAAGGGTTGGCAGCATCGTGGCATGAAGACCACAGGATCGGACATCACGATCGCAAACGTGCCGCAGTTCCCTGAGCAGGTGCCGGGGATCAGCGAGCTGCCGATCTACCCACCGATGATCATGGACTACATGCCGAAGTTTCCGATGGCATCGAACGCCTACGAGTACTTCCAGGAGACCACGTATCAGAACAACGCCGGAACGCAGGTCAACGAACTCGATGATCTCGTGCAGTCCGGGTTCGAGACCGATAAGGTCACGGTCACGGCGGCGCCGGTCGGAACGTGGTTCCGGATCACGGAATCGCAGCTTGAAGATCAGCCCGGTCTTCGCGCGTTCATGGATCAGCGCATCGAGCGCTTCGTCGATCTCGAGGCAGAGCGTCAGATCCTCAAGGGCACTGGCACGAACGAGATGAAGGGCATCATCAACATCTCGGGGATCGGCAATTTTGCCCGTACCGACAACAACGATAACAACGGTGAGACCGAGTCTAACATCGACGCCTTCTATCGTGCAATCGTCCTCTGTCAGACCGATGGCGCATCGAACCCGAACCTCGGGATTCTGCACTCCGACAATATGCGCTCTATCACACTCATCAAGGACGCGAACAGCAACTACATCTACCGTCGTCCTGGCGAGGCCGGTCCGTCGACGCTGTGGGGCATCCCGGTCGTTGCAACGCCACACGCCACCAGCGGCACGCTTGTGGTTGGTGATTTCGCGATGTTCGCGCGTCTCGGAATGCGCAGCGGGCTCAATGTCGTGCTCGAACGCTCCGAAAAGGATCTCACGCAGCTTGCATACAAGCTTCGTGCGCACGCTCGTATGGCCTTCGAGGTCACACGCGTTAAGGCCTTCACGAAGGTCACCGCTCTCAGCTAAGGCTGGGTCGTCACTATAGGAGAAGGGGCGGTTATCACCGCCCTAACTCTTCACCACATATTCACAAGGTAAGACTATGAATATCAAACGGACAACCACCGCGCCGACGAACGGGACCAACTGCGTGCAGTATGTCACGATCGGCGGTACACCGACCTCAGGGACGTTTCAGCTGACCGGTAGTGCCGGGACGACTGGACAGATTACCTGGAGCGCGACCAACCTCACGCTGCTTGCCAACGTGCAAGCTGCTCTCGATACCGTTTACGGCTCGGGCAATACACTCGTCGAAGATATATCGCTCTCGTCCGGTATCGGGGTCTTCAAAATCACGTTCCAGAACGGACAGGGAAAACAGATCGTCGATCTACTGACCTACGTCAACTCGCTTTCTGGGACGAGTCCGACGATCGCCATCGCCATTCAGACGGCGGGCGTCGAAGCGACACACCGTAACTCGGCCAAAGGCCAAGTGCTCTGCTACGTCACGCCGGATCCTCCGGCGATGTACCAGAATACCTCGAACACTCCGTGCAACCCATCATGGGATGCGTTGCCAGACACCTCATCCGTCAGCTAACCATGAAAAGACTACTTATTCTCTTCGCATTGCTCGCTACGGCTCTGAGCGTCCACGCACAGCAGCACGTAGCCAAGAACGCTATCCGTCAGAAGGTACTGACGGCAGATTCGACGAACTCCACCACCGGGCTCAAGTCTACGCCGCTCTCGATCGCGGTCGACTCGAATTCGACTTGGGAGCTCGACGCGTATCTCTATACCGGGTCGACGACAGCAGCCGGAATGTCACTGGCTGTTGATATCCCGAGCGGGGCTACGATCAAAGCGATCGCCTTCGGCACCGACACCACGGTATCGCAATTCAACTCCGACGCGATCACAGCCGATGCTACGGCGGGGCACTCCTGGAATGACGCTAATTCTCAGACCGGGTGGGTCAATATGCATGGCACCGTCACTGTAGGATCGACGACCGGAAACGTCGTCATTCAGCACAAGAAGAACACGTCGGGTGTCGCTACGCTTCGAAGCGGTTCCTACTTGCGCCTGACGAAGATCCAGTAACACCGTATCTACTTCGATCACAGGGATATGGCTCAGAAGACCTTTGCGCAACAGCAATTCTGCACGATCAGTGACGTTCGCGACACGATCGAGCAGATGGAGGTCATATCGAGCCGATCCCTGGGGTCGGATGATTTCAACGGATACGCACAGCGCAAGATCGACATTGCGAAGAACCGCATCCTCAAGTTCGATCTGCTCAAGGAAGCCGATAAGCGGTTCCCGCAGACGGTGAAGCAATGGATGTCATTCATGCGCCAACAGATCGACGACCGACGCAATGACCAAGCACGTGCGGTCGATCAGTCCGGTGCACGTCTCGTGATGCCATTCGACGAACGCAGCGGCACGTCCGGGGATGCGTATCTCGGTTTTTATGGTGCTATCAACGGCTTCGATGCTGGCAGCGTCACGACGGAGCCGAATGTCTATTGCTATAAAGGCATCCCGACGAATGGCACACTGGCGAACACGGCCAAGACCGGGGCGATCCTGATCGATACCAATCAGATCGACAATCAATTCGCTTATCGTAACATCGGCACACTGGCCGCTCCGGTATGGCGCAGGACAGCGAACGAGGACTCGCTGGATCTGATCTACAACCCGGACGTGCTCGTCAACTGCGCATGCTATGCAACGCTCATGCTCATGGCTGCCGATGGCGTGATTACCGAGCGCGAAGGCCGTGGAGACCGCTTCAGCTTCACGGTGGAAACGATGATGAGCGCGAAGTACGACGAAGCGAAGTACGGTCGTCTCAGTGACGATGGTAAGAAACGGATCTCCGCCGGTGACTTCTCGCTCGTGCGATGGGATATCGACGGCGACGGCGTGATCTCCGACTACGAGGTGGAAGCAGCGCGACCGGTAGGCAGACGGGTCGCGATTTGGTAACGATTTTTAACCGCGTCGCGAGGCTCGGTTAGTCACAAGGGGAGGGGGTGCTGCCACACGGGTGGCATCCCCTTTTTATTCGGGAGAGAGAGAGTACATGATCCTACGCATCGATACAACGGCAATCCGGACGAAGCTCGCGAGAGCGAACGAAGCGCTTCGGACGACCGGCGTCACGACGGCAGCGGAGAAATCCCGCGAGCTGATCTGGGACGCAAATAGCCGTGGCCTGGATGTGGACGGTCAGCCGTTCGAACAGTATACACCAATCTACCGAATCTATGGTCGCGAGCGTAAGGGCTATCGCGGCGACCCGCCAGATCTCTATCGCACCGGAAGCTACAAAGAGTCATTCGAAGTCAATACCAACGACGGCACGGCGCTCTTACGTCCGGGGGCTGACTTTGAAGACATCGCCAAAGGCCTCACGAGCCGACGTAAGCATATCGGCCTTAATCCCGCGAATCGGTCTGCCGTCAAGCAAGCTGTCGTCCAGGCTATCAAAAAGGAGATCGCGGCATGAGCATGTTGCAGTTATCCGACTGGTACCAGAACGGCGAACTGATTGGCCTCGAGCAGAATCCGGTCGACGATTTCGTCGACGACGCGATTGAAGCACTCGGCGGCGCGAAAGATCTCAACGGTCGCCCGATGCTTGTTGACGTCGGCCGCGGTTGGTCGGTCGCACTCGAGCGTGCGGTCAGCGAATCCCCGGATCCAGCCGGTACGCCGACGTGCAGGCTATTTACGGCAGAGATGCTGTCCGACATTACCGCGATCGAAACGTTCATGGACACGACGGTGAATGACGTTCTGGCGGTATTCCTATACAACAACGGTCCCGATGGTGTGAAGGACTTCGAGAAGGTCCGTAATGCGCATTTCCGGCAGTGCATGATGGCGCTGTTTCATCCGATGGTCGCAAACAAATACAATAACGACGGCCTTCCGCATGCGGTATTAAACCGTCGTTGGGAGTTCCTGAACAAGGTCGCATGGCGTGTCCGCATGTCGAACACGCTGCCGACGGTGCGTGGCGGTGAGCGCCAACTCGGTAAGAACTACTTCTCGGTGATCGTGACAATGAAGGTCCGAACGTATTTCAGCACACCGCAGGACTGGAAGGACGCATGACGCCGAATTACACATCGCCGGGCAGGCAGGTCAGCCGTTTCGACGGTTCGGGCGATCCGAATCGCCTATTGCTGCTGATGGCCCGCCACGACAATCTGTGGGTGGGCCTTGGCGATCACATCGCGTCGTTGCCCGTGATCTATGAACTCCGACGTCTTGGCTACGAACTCACTGTCTATGCGACTCCATTCGTGCAAGAGCTTTATGAGCGTGCGGGCTGCGAATTCATTCCGGCAGAAAATATTCGTCCTGGTCTCACGGAAGACTCGCTCACGACATTCGGCTCGGTCTACTGGCTCTGCGAATGGTCGCTCGACGAGAAGATCGCGGCTGACGGTGCAGGCTTAACGAATTTCACCGACCTGTTCGCATCGTTTTTCGGCATCACGGCCCCCCCGTCGTTTGACTATCCGACGGCGCTCGGCTTCGCTGTGGATGAATCGATTGATGAACGCGCGGTGATCTATGCGCCGACCGCCTCGTCGCCCGAGCGCGACCTGGCCTCTGCCGGATACATTCACCGCCGTCTCAATCGCGAATACGGCGTGGTCTGGCTCGGGGCAGGGCAGACGATGTTTGGATCACTCCCCGAACTGATTTCGACAGTCGGCAATGCGCGTGGTGTCTTTTGCGTCGATACCGGCATCGTTCATGTCGCGATGGCCCTTAATGTGCCGACGTTCGCGGTCTTCGGTCCTTCCGATCCCTTCACGATCCTCGGTCAATATGACCGGTATTCAAGTGGGCCGCGCATGGTCGTGCTGTCCGCGCCGAACGATAAGGGCTGCACGGCTCCATGCTCGAAGCGGTATTCACGCGGGTGGAATCAGGGCGGTCGCTGCGATGACTACTCGCGCTGCATGATCGACGCCAAGCCCGATGAGTTGCTTACGAGTTTTTCCATATTTCTAACTAACAAGGAGAGCTAATGTCTACAGTACACCAAGGGTTAAAGTCCGGACGCGCTCAGCGAGTGAACAGCTTGCTCGTCGTGCCCACCGGCAATGCATTCACAAGCCCGGAGGCTTTGTCCCTCGGGCATGCTTATCTCCGGTCGTTCAAGACCGAGAGCGTGACGAACGACGACTTCCAGAAGGCATATCGTCCGTATGCCCATAATGTCGAGGTCCGTCACGAGACGTTTCGCGCCACCTGGCCGATGCTTCTGAACCTGTATCTGCTGATCAAGAACGGGTTGGTCGATGCCAAGCTGCAAATGGCCGACGGCGACTATTGGTACTTCATCAACGACTCCACGCCCGCAACACCGAATGGTTCGACGAACCTCGGTCCGGCGTTCGAATACTCGCACACCGTGACGATGTCGAAGCTCGCAGCCATGTTCAGCGGTCAGGTCAATGACGACGAGCTTGACTGGATGGCAGATGCTGTCGCTGCGACGACCGGCGGCGCGGGCACCGGAACAATCGGCATGAGTGCGGGCGGTTACGACCTGACCACGGACGTACCGGGCAACTTCCAGTCGTTCCAGTTCACGAACGCCGCCGGCGCAGCGCTCGAAGGCGCGATGCTCGACATGAACTTCACGCTCAAGTCGTCGGACAAATACGACAAGGACACCCGCAACAGATACACGCATTCGATGTTCGATTGGTCCCTCAAGGGCAAGTCGAAGTCCGTCGGTGCGTCGAACATCAAGGCCTGGACGACCGACGCTCGTGCCGGCGTTGCGATCCTTGCCACGCTCGCCGACGGTCGAAAGATCAGTCTGCCGACAGTCCCGTCGAAAATGTCCATCACCAAGGCCGACGATGATCATATCATCGACTTCGAGGTGAAGGGACAGACCTGCCTGAACGTCACCGAGACGTCGGGTGCCACCGAGGCGATCGATATCGGCGTAACGAACGCAGACACACTTGCCATTAAAAACAGGGGGACGAACTAACCATGAAAAAGTATCGCAACAAGGCGACCGGCGAGACCATCCTCGCCGAGCAGCACACAGGAAAGAGGGCCATCGGGCACGGTGCGCTCATCGTCGAACCGGGCTTCTGGCTCGTATTCGATGCACCGGGCAAGCCGCAGGACACGGCATACTCGAACGATCACTTCGCCGAGAACTACGTCGAGGACAAGCCGGAAGCGAAAGCCGCTCCCGTGCCGAAGGCCGAGACCGCTGCGAACTAAGCATATCATTCATCATGCGGCGGCCGGCATGCGCTCAGCGTCTGCTTGCCGCCGCACTTCTTTCTTTGCCCAATGAATACCGAAACCAAGCCAACACCGAAGTTCACGACCGTCACGCTTGCCGGTCATCAGTATAAGATCCGCTCAGCATATAGCGGATTCTACGCCGCCGCGCTGAAGGCCGCACTCTCCAAAGCCGCGAGAGTGCACATGAGCCGCATGCTCGAAGATGACAACGGCAGCGGCAACCGTTCGGCGATGATCGACGATAATCGCGCCTTCCTGTACGCGCTCTATCAGATCACGTACCTCAAGCCGACGGACGACGGAAAGACGGCAATGTACTACCGTGACTTCATCCCCGAGTACCTGTTCCGGGCCATCGTCTCGGTATTGGTGACGCCCGTCGGCAACGCACCGGATCCGCTCACGGTCGTCGATGAGCTCTCGGAGGAGGAGGTGGCACTCGTGCGCGATTTTTTTATCGATACCTTCGAGAAGCCACTCCCCATTGGGACGCCGAAGACGCCATCGACCGAGCCTTCCGAGAACAATGGGCAGGTCGTGAAGGAGAGCTCGAACTCGACGGCGACGGAAAGCCCAGAAGCTTCGAAGCCATCACCGATTATGTCCCCGAACGATACCGTCATTACATCCGATACTTCGGAGCGGCAGACGGATTCACGGCCTTCCGGCAGTTGATCAGCATCGATCCGCATCCGGAAGAGCTTGCACTCTTTACGAATCTCGCGATCTCCGAACGCATCCGTTCGAAGGTCGAAGACAATATGAATAAACCGCTCTGACAATGGCAACGACCGACTCCGATAACTTACTGATAGGACTAGGGTTCACGGCCGAGGACTCCGATGCGTTTCTTGGCCAGATCGATGAACTCATTCAATCCGTCAACCGCAAGTTTCAGGACTCGGGCGTTGCTATTGTTCGTCAAGAGCAACAGAACAATAACAAGCGCATAGCATCGCATAAGGATACAGCAGAGGCATCATGGCAGGCATGGGAATCCGGGTACTACAAGAAAGTAGAGGAGCGGTCGAAGGCTTACGCCGAACGGTCAGCAATCCATGAACGTGGCGTCACAAAGATTATCAGCGACGAAACGGCGAAGCGCATTCAGATGAATGCGGCTTGGGATAAGCACGATGCTGATCTTCGTGCGAAACGCCTTCAGTCGGAGAAGCAAACTAACGCCGAGATCCTTGCCGGGGACACGCAGCTTTCCAAAGACCGCGAGCGACGTGCACAGGAAGCCGAGAAGGAAGAGAATTCACGTCGTGAACGTCTCCGGGCACAGGCCAAGGCTCGCGTTGACGAATTGACGAGCGGATCGACGGTCCCTCCACGAAGCAAGCAGTTCGTTGATTTCTACAAAGAACGCGAGCGCCTTGAGCTAGAGCAGAATCGGAAGACTATAGCCGATGAGGAGCGCGATAACAAAGCGCATCGGGACCGCGAGCTCGCAGCGTTAAAGGCAGACATCATTACTCGATCCGTCGTCAAGAAGGACGGCACCGACCGTTCGGCTGCAACTATAGAGGCGTCGCTTCGTCGTCAGTCCGAACTCGAAGCCCAGTTCAAAGGTCTTTCGCTTCGTAAGATCGAGGTACTGCTCGAAGAGCACCGTCAGAAAGCTAAGGCGATTAACAATGCGCTGAAGCAGGATAACAACGAAGAGACGCAGCAGGCCATCCTTAACGCCAAGCAAGTCGAGAAGGAGACGATCGATGCCCTGATGCACATTCGAAATGTGAAGGAGGGCTCGAACGGTAAATCCATTTTTGGGATCGGACAGCAATTATCAGGTGAATTCAGTGGCAAGCTGATCGGCGTAGCATCGTCATTGGGTATCGGGCTTTCAACCGGCGAGATCGTCAAGCTCGGTGAAGAATCCGCACGGGTAACGCGACAATTGCAGGGCGCATATCAAATGTCAGGGTTGACGTTTGCTCAGGCTAGAGCGAATGTAAATCAGACAATTCAGGATTACGAACGCTTCGGTAAAACATTGGGCATAACCGAAGCCCACTGGAAGGAGCTGTCGCGGATAGCAGCGTTCACCGGTCATTTTGTAGGCGAACAGAATAGGCAAATCGTGCAGGCGGCTGCCGCGATTGAAAAACAGACCGCCGGTACTGAGGGTGAGATTTCCGCCGACAGATTCATCCGAGGCATTTCGCAAGGAATGTATAGCGATGAAGGCAAGGAAGTGTTCGGCAGACTGCGGATGTCAATGCCTGCGCTCGTGAAAGACCTGGAGCAGGCGACTTCCAAAGAGGACCTGTTTGGTCGGGCTATTGCTGGCACGAATCAACTCGTCAAGAGCCAGGCCGAATTCATCGCGTCCGCAGACGGGACACTAGAACGAGAATCGATTCGGCGTCAAAACCAAGTCGAGCGGCTAGGCCAACTGGCCATCAAATGGATAGGGTCCGTGGGTGAATGGGCGGAAAAGGCCGATGTAGGTCTCGATCTGCTGTTAGGTACAACCACGAAGGAGGAAGAGGCCGAGCTAGGGATCAAAAGCGCTATCGACCAACAGGCCGAGTCCGCCAAAAGGGCAGCGGGATCTGTCACCGTACACGCATCCGCCCTTGGCACGGATGCCGCGATGGCCGAAAAGGCAAAGGCGGCAAACGATGATTTTATGGCCGCTCTTTCGGGTCAGCGTGACTCCATTACCCTGCTCGAACAGCAAGCGGCACGGCTGAAGCTCTCCATCCAAAGCGGGCAGACCAGCGGTCTGTCAAAAGAGGCGTCCGAGCAATTACTCTCTGCGCTCGAGAACAAAATTAAGCGCATGGGCGGCGAGATCAAGAAGTACAACGACGCGCTCACTGAGGTGTCGTCATTCGATCCGTCGCAAGCGACAGCCGCGTCTTCCGGTAAGTCCGGCACCGAGAAGACTCCCGAGCAGATCGCCAAGGCTCGCTACGATGCGCTGACCAAAGAGTCCGAGGACCAACTCGCGCACTACACGGAGATGGCCCGTCAGGATATTGAGAACGATGACCGTATCATTGACAAAGAAGGCGAATTCCGCAAGCGCAAACTCGCGCTGACGCTATTTTACTACGACGCCGAGATCGCGGCAGCCAAGCAATTCGGTCAGGACTACGGTGCATTGGAAAAAGGCCGAGGACAAGCAATTCTCGACGCACAAAAGGAATGGGAAAAGCAATATCTATCCGACGCCGAGCACCTTCGGCAGCTTGATCGAGATAAAGAGAAAGAGCGCCTTGACGATGCAAAGACGCTCGCCAACGCCAAAGCCGAAAACATCACGGATGATACCAAGCGCGAACTCGCATTGCTTGAAATCCGGTGGCAGGGCGAACAGGATCAATATTATGGCAAGGAAGAGATCCTGACCGAGAAGGCCAAAAAGTATATCAGCGACCGCGCGGATATTCTCAATAAGGCGTGGAAGGCTCAATATTCGGAAGCCGAGTCCATCGCCCAGAGCGCCGGTCAGCAGATGTTCGGCGCATTCGAGCAGCAGTTCTTTCAGCCCTTGCAGCAGAAGACGGCAGACGCGAAGAATTGGTTTGCCGATCTGTTCCTGTCCATCGTTCGGAATGCGATAGCAACTGCGGCGAGCAAGGCCGTTGAAAAGCTAGTTGATTCGCTCTTCGCGAAGAAAGCAGACACGGCGGATAGCGGTCCGTTCAGTGCCATCCCCGGTCTTGGACCGCTGAACTCCATCTTTGGTATCCTCGGTAATATCCCGAAACGCGCGAAAGGCGGTTCGACGCCCGTAGGCACACCGTATCTCGTTGGCGAGGAAGGCCCGGAGATCCGCATCGACCACGTTCCGGGCACGATCATCCCAAACTCGATGGTCGGCCTGTTTCAGTCCGCCGGAATGCCAGGCTTCAAGGACGGCACGGGTTTCCCCGATTACATACTCAACTATCCACACGTATCGAAAGACGATGCCGCCGAGCTCACCAAAGGTGAGAAGGAAAAAGAAGAAGCTGTTCGTCGTCAACTGGAATTCCAAAAAGAGCTCAATAAAGCGAAGCAGGAAGAGCGTCGTCGGCGCAATGAAGATAAACGTGACGAGGAGCGAACACGCGAAAGTGTCGGAATGGCCGATGTAGGTAAGTCTTTCGCGCAATTCCCGGCAGGCATAGCAGAGATATTCGCCAACACAGCGGTTGGCGGGTACGAATTGATGAACAAGGGAATAGGCGGCGTCCTGCCGTCGATTGCACATGGATATGAACAAAACCGCGACGATCTGTTCAAGTTTCTCGGCAGTGGGCACGAAGGGTTCTCTATTCCTCGCTTCGCCGGGAATATGGTCGGTTATACGACCGGCATACAGGGGCTTGAGGCGGCAGGTGCCGGAGCGGTAGGCGCTTCGAATTTAATGAACCTTGGTTCGATCAACGAAGGTGTTGACCAACTTCAGGAGGGGCGTTATCTATCCGGCGGTGCGAATGTGTTGCTTCCGTCGGTGCTTGGTTATGCGTCGGGCCAGGTCCATGGATCCCTTCACCATACGGAGTTTAATGCAGCATCGGAATTGCTGCCGTCCGCCGAACGTGTAGCTCACCTTGGTATTGAAAGTGCGTACGCCGAAGAGCCGACTCACCTGAAAGACCTCGGAGATGCAGCGAAGGATGCCACGCAACACCTCAAGACGCTCGGTGAATCGTCGAAAGAGACTGCCGCCCAGGTTACGGAGACAGGCAAGGCGCAAGAGGCTAGCGCCCCTACCGCTCCTTCAGCGAACAGTAAAGACGGACAATTCGGCGCTGATGCTGCCGTCACGGGTGCTCGCGGCCTGCGGCAGTTCATGGGTGCTCACAGCGCAGCGGAACAAAAAGCCGCGGCGACGTCGATGGTCGGCGGTCTTGCGAAGTCTATGCTCGCACTCATCCCCGGTGGCGGCATTGCCAGCAGTATTCTTGGCGGCCTGTTCGGGTTCGCGGAAGGCACCGATAACACACCAACGAATCAACCGTTCTGGGTCGGCGAACGCGGTCCGGAGATTATGCAGCCTCGCTCGAGCTATCGCGTGATCCCGCATGCAGAATCGCTTGCCTATATGCGCGGAGGTGGAGGCTCGCATGGCGGCGGCGGATACGATTTCTCGCGGTTGGAGTCGAAGTTCGACGCGCTGCATCAGGCATATTCGAACGGCCGCGATACCGCCATTCCATCTGATATGATGCGTCAGAGCAATAAGTCGTCACAGAATCGAGTGATCAACAACACTTTCCCGAACTACTAATGCCACTGCCGAATCCCAATTGCATCGTCTTTCGCGGCCTGTTGATCAGCGACGGTATTTGCGAACTCCGGTTGATGCGCGACGATGGTACCCACGACTGGTCGAATGTCTCTGGCGGTGGCCGGTCTTCGCCGCATGCATGGCCCGAAACACATCCGGACGATACGCTTATTGTCGGCAACCCGAATCAGTATTTCGACGGAGCTCATTGGGGCGACACGGCGATCGAACGCTCGAACGAGGACGGCAATATGGTCCCGCTCTCGTGGGACTTCTCGATGTTCGATAGTTTCAAGGCTCACGGAACGATCAACGGCGCGCCAACCGGAGACATGGATTTCAAGGCAGCCGGCACGACGTTCCTTGGCAGTTTCTTTAACGATCCAAAGGCCCGCTATTGGGTGTGCAGGTTGGATATCAATGCCGACTACTCATTCAAGACCAATCCGGTATATTACAGCGGTTCAATCGACTTCAGTAATATTACTGACGAGGTGTACTACATGGAAAGCCCCGGTGATTTCTCGGCACTGACGCTTTCTGAATGGACATTCCGGACAACGACAGGCCTCGGCAGTACCGATCAGCACGTCGTTGCCGAGCTCGTCACCGGTACGAACTCCGGCAAGGTTAAGAGCTACCCGATCCCCGGCTTCACGGCTTCGGACATTGTTGACGGCGAGCGCAAGCAGTTTCATACCGGATTCGGTATTAATGGAGTAGTGGGCACGGTAGATTTCTTGAAGAACAATCTTACTCCTACATCATCGTTCAAAGCGATCGGTGGGGATATCGATCGTACCAATCTTGCTGCATATTCTTATCCCGATGACGTGAAGCTCTTTGACCGCGTCGATCTCGGATTCACAGATACCGTCAAGCCCGTCAACCCATACGGAGTGCCATTCGGGTTCTGCGCCATCACTCGCACGTCGATCATTCAGAAGATTGCAGATATCAGTTGCTTCACGTTCGACCCCTCCGACGTCGAACGTGTCTGCGACGCCTATGGTCATAGCTTCGCATCGCCAAGCGGATCCGACGAATGGTCGCTGACACTAATATCAGGCACGCAGCTGAGTGACTTCATGCACCTGAACTATAATGTGGTGTTCGGCGTGAACCCGATGCAATATCAATTCCTCAAGGTCTTTGGTGGCTACGGCGGTAGTGCGACAAGCGCAGCGACCGACGCATGGGCTGCGGATTCGGAACGCGGTACGGTGCTCGAGCATCGTAAGATCGTAGGGGCGACCAACACATCGCCGATTATCTTCGAAACAGATGAACCGCATGGACTCAAATATGCAGGTATCCCGGTCTTCGTGCTGAATGTCGGCGGCAACACATCCGCAAATATCCATCTTCAAGGCACTAAAACTGCGCTCATTGTTGATGACTACCATTTCACACTCGCCGACGGAGCGGGTAATCCGATAAACGGTTCAGGTACATTCACCACTGACGGTGATCTCTATTATGCCGGAGACGGATTTTACCAGTGGGAAAAGCAGGGCGGTTACCAATGGTCGATGAGCAATGCCGCCGTTCTGAAGGATCAGGCGCTTCGGTTTCGATGCAGTATGCTCTGGGGGTACAATCAAAGCGGCGATGACTTCGGCAAACCGAAACTTAAGTTCAAACGCATTGGCAGGACGACGGAAACGGCCCCGACGGCGATGCAGAATGCCATCCACGTGCAGAAGCCAAAGACGTTCAACCGAAACTTCGCCAAGACCTGCGTTCATGTGAAGCACCGAGGATCCGAAACCGGCGTCTATTGTCCGCGCAAGCCGAGGACCGGTGAAGATGTAATCGAACTCACCTATGTCGGCGGTACGCGCAAATGGGGGGAGCTCAGTGGTTATAAGGCCGATAATTTTATCTATGACAATAGTGTCGATATTTCGGAGCAACACGATTGCGTATACTATTTCAAGGAAAAAGCGGATTCGGACGGAGGAATACTATATCAGCCGTCGAAGGGA
Organism: Bacteroidota bacterium; assembly: GCA_018266755.1. Taxonomy (NCBI): domain Bacteria; kingdom Pseudomonadati; phylum Bacteroidota; species Bacteroidota bacterium. Next base: position 597,676 of record JAFDZW010000005.1, on the reverse strand, counting down.
TGGTTGATTGGATCGTACGATTACATCAAACGATCCCCCGAGCCATCTATCTGGCCGAGTGCCTTTGATAAGGCAATCATTGGAGATATCGGCGATGCAGATAATGCCACCCACACCGATAAAGCGGGTGAATATAATATCGTCTATGAAGAATTTTCCGGTACACTTAAACTGAAAGATGGTTCGACGATTACGTCGGGCGGACTGACAAAAGATTCAACGAATATTCGAGAGCAGAATTTCTCCGACCTGTCTTCCACTGCGCTCATCATGGCAAATGCGTTGCTGATCGATGAGACCGAAAAGGAATACACGGTCAAGAGCTTTCGTAACGATAGTGGCGAAATCTCTGGAATGTTCGAGTATTTCAAATTGCAGGGAAAGAATCGCTACGGAAGCACGGTATATTTCGGCGTTACAAAACTCTACCTCAATGAAAAGACCGGTGTGACGCGCTTCCGGGTCGTTGAAGTTCCATCCGATGAGTCGGTAATTAATGACCTTACGATCATTAGTGATAACGGCGGAACATCGGGATCCGTGGGTGGATCGAACATCGGCAGCAGTACAAGCGGCGGCGGCGGTTCGTCCGTCGGCAGCGGCAAGAATTCTCTATTGGTGAACCCGGCGAACAATATCCGAAATCAGACCGCACCCGCCAACGGTGTCGAAACCGATCTCTGGATGTACTCGCTCGCGCTGAACAAGACAAAGATCAATGTCGCATCGGCAACACGACTTGACGAGATCGGCCTCGTCGATGTGAATGGTATCGGCTATTCGGTTATAGAGTTTTACAATGCCACCAATAACTTCGACCTGACAGGTGCCATTGATTCGTCCTATGGTTCAAGCGGATCGAACGTCGCCCCGCGCCTGGTGATGTTCCGCAACGGAACGTCGAAAGTGATGACGATTAAGCACCACGATACGCACTCGTCGGCATGGATGCGATTCGACCTTGCCAACTATCACGGCACGGCAGGGAAGGTGCAGCCCGGAGGGTGGGCCATATGTCGATATGACCTCGAAACCAATTATTGGCAGATCATTTCGCTCTACCCATATCCAGCCGATTCGATCGATTCGGCAACCGGGCTCGCGGGATCCGACGTCGGCGACGGTTCGCAAATGTGGTCGATCGGCGCAGGCGCGATGCCGATTGACCGGATTGTCAATACCCCGACGGGTTATGTAATCGCAAACCTTAGCGGCAGCACGGGGCCATGGCAAGCAACGACCGTCGCTTCGCTTGCGTCGGCGCTCGGAATACCGACGGGCGTGTTCCTGCTTTCGACGAGCGCAGATCAGGTCGTGCAATACACGGCAAAGAACAAGACGTCGATCTTCCGTCAGCGTTCGGGCGACGATGCATCGGCTGTGATGATCGAAGGCCAGGATTCCAGCAGCGCTTCCTTATGGTGGCTCGACGGAGCCGGCTCGCTGCATATAATGGGTCATATCGATGCACGTATACTCACAATCGATATCTGGGCGGCGGGGTATCTTTCCGGTAGCAAGATCACGGGGCTCGATCCTCAGGGCTGCCGCAATATTATTCTGACAGACTCTTCTGCGGGTGTTGGCCCCTATGATCTGTGTGGGATTGCGAACGGTGAGGATGGCTACGAGCTCAATATTCTCGATAATACCGGCAAAGGCATCAAATGGTCGCCAAACGATACGGCTGAAGGTACGACGGCAAATCGAATCGCTTCAACCGTGATCCGAATTTTCCAGAACCAAGACTTTTACTATGACGGTAACGCAAGTCGTTGGCGTCCGCGAAACGTATGATAACTGTACTCGATAACTTCGGTGTTAAATACCATCAAGCCGCGTCGATCAACTACGCGGCGAACGTCACACTCGATCCGGCAGACGGTACGACGCAATATATCGTACCCGTTACCGGCGGACTGAATCTCGATATTTCTTCCGGCAGCTTTGACGGGCAATTCCTCGCATTCCACGCCAAAGCGACGGGAGGCAATCAGACTGTGACTTGGGGAGCAAATGTATCGGCGGGCGGCGCAACATTCACGCTCGTATCGAATAAACACTATCACTTTGTATTCATGTATCTTAGCTCGAAGTGGATATTGTGTTATACGCCCGATGCAATTTAAGGCGTGAACCTTATCACGCTCTCCGACGGTTACCTCGTTACCTTGTGACAACCGAGCAATCCGACGCTTCGACAAGAAGCGGATATGGATGCACTGCACTTACAACTGAATATAAGCCATAGCCGACCGGCTGATGGCCGCACATCCCGCAACGATCTTCACCACACCGCTACGCGCGGCCTATCGTCGTTCACCCTAATCCGCGAACGTCCATGACCAAGACCAACGACTCCTATATTCTCAGCAAACGCGGGTTTTGGAAAGGCGTTGGAATCGGCGTTGCCGGTTTGATCGTCGAGCATCTGGCTTTTACCATGCTCGTCTTTTTCTGGACGGGTGTACATGAAGTATGGGATGCGCCGAAGCAGATCAAGACCGCACACTCGCGCATCGACAGCCTGCGGCATGATCTGACAGCGACGAACTCCCGCGTCGATACCATCGCTACCGCGCAGCGCGCAGAATTTCGCCAAGGCCGCACATGGCACTAACCTATCCTCAGATATTCCTCGACTCGCTCGCCTTCACTCTGAAGTGGGAAGGCGGATGGTCGAACGACCCGAAGGATCCCGGCGGCGCTACGATGAAGGGCATCACGCAGGAGGTCTATTCCACATGGCGCTTTCATCAGAATCTTCCCGAGCAATCGGTACGTCAGATCACGGATGACGAGCTGCGGGCAATTTACTATGCGTCGTATTGGATTGCATCCCGTTGTGATCAGCTTCCCGACAAGCTCGCAACGGCCCTGTTCGACTTCGCCGCGAACTGCGGCGTCGGCGCGGCCGTGCGGTCCTTGCAGAACCTTGTGGACGTCGACGCCGACGGCATTCTCGGTCCGAAGTCGATCGTTGCCGTGAACAACGAGATCGACGAGTTCGGACAGAACATGCTCGTTGCATCACTCCTACGTGCCCGTTCAGCCCATTACGCGCAGCTGTGCACCCGCAACCGTGGGCTCGAACGCTTCCTCGACGGATGGCTGAACCGCGTGAAAGACCTTCAAACACTTCTGCTTGGAGAATCAAAATCATAACCACGAGAAAGGATCAACTATGACCGCATCGAAGATCATCGGCTACCTCGTAACGCTCTTTGCGTTAGTGGCGCCGCAACTGAACATCCCGTTTACCACCAGCGACCAGGCGGCCGTGTCTGCCCTTGGCATCGGTATTACGGGTATCGTCACCAACGGCTTCGCTAAGAGCGCCGATGCCGTATTTGCGACGATCACCTCGTTCATCCCTGGCATCGTCTGGCTGCTAAGCGTCACGATCCATTTCACGCTTGCGCCGGTATGGTGGCTCGTCATCAGTGGCGGTGCGACGATCGCTATTGCGCTCATCGACAAGGACGAAAACACGCTTCAATGGGCAATCGCATTCCTCGATAAGAACTTCGGGCAAAAGATCAACAAGACAGTCCCGATCCTGCTTGCTGTTGCTATCGGATTTGCGCTTGCGGCATGCGGCGGAACACGCAAGCTCACCAAAGAGGCAGTGACGAACGAACAGGCCCGAGTGCATCAGTACTATGACGGCAAGGCACAGGGGGCTCCGTTCTCCTCCTCGTTTTACGCTACATCCGATTCCGCGTTTGCTAGTATTACGGGCAATGATGCCAAAGTACTCGGATACTTCTACGGGAGCATCAACGCCACCCGAGCCGGTGATTCACTGGACACCTATTCCCGTGGCTTCTACGGCCACAAGCGTGACCTACTCGATGCCATTATTTCATCAGCCAAAGGAGCATACTAATATGAATCCGATCGTCATATTTCTGCAAAGCATCTTCGCTGCGATTGCCAAGCGTACCGCCGAGAAGACGCTTCCATTCATTGAAGAGGAAGTCGGCGCGATGGTCAAACTCGGCGGTGCAACGCTCGCCGTGTGGTCGGATTCCGAAATGCCGGCCGCCGAGAAGAGCGATCTCTACAAGGACGGTGTCGCCGGACTCAAGACATTCGTCGAAGCGGCCAAGGCCAAAGGCTCGGACGTCGCGGGCGATACGCTCGAGATCCTATCGGGCGCGATCGGCGACGAGATTACGTCTGCACTCGGCGTCGGTCAATGATCGCCATCTTCCGCATCGACTACGAAGGGCTCGCGGCTCGTCTGCACATCACGGCGGACGAGCTTCGGCATTCGCTCACCGTCGATCCGGAATTCCTCTTTGAACAGCTTCGCAAGAACAAATCGTATTTCACGCTTGAGCGAACCGATACATCGGAGAGTCTCAAAGAGCCGGAAGCACTGAGCATGTTCTTGCGGGATATGAAAGCCGACGGCGACATTCGCAATCTGCTATGGCAACGTCGGATGGCTTCGATCGAAAATAAACTCGATCAGATTTTGTCGGCGGGCGGTCCGCCGGCGTCGCTGTCTGCTTCCGCTTGAGGTGGCAAAGATTGGGCGATAGGCAGGCAGTCGATCGTTCGCGGGGTGGAGCAATTGGTAGCTCGTCGGCTTCATACGCCGAAGGTTGAAGGTTCAAATCCTTCCCCCGTTACTTATGGGAAGCATCACAAAACGATTCGGAGAGACTCTTAGCGGCACATGGCAGCTGGCAGCGGAGCTTATCGTACCGGGTTCGGGCGTTAACCCGATCACAGGCACGACGGCCGAGAATCCGGCAAAGGTCACGTTCAAGTATCCGCATCAGCTCACGACCGGACAGAACGTCTATCTCGTCGGCATACCTGATAATCCGGCAGTGCTCGGCAATCAGACGATTACGGTTGTGGACTCGAAGACCGTATCGCTTAATGGCGTACAGGGGATTGCGGCAACAGGACAGGTAGGGAAGTTCTATACCTGCATCGACGCTACGAGCTTTATGGTGACTGTGGATGTGTGCCAGTATGCATCCAAAGACGCCGAGAGCCTAATCGCGATCACACCGGATTGGGGTACGACGCTCGACCGCTTCCGCTTTTCGTATTCATTCGATCTGGATAGCACGAAGCTCAGCCGCGGGACTAACTACATCCGAATCAAATATGTCAACGGCTTGGACACGAAGTACGCCTACGTTCCTTTCGACGCGCAGTAATGCCAGATACGATCATCAACTTCACGAGTGAGCAACCGACGATCTTCGTCGACGATGCTCCGCTTGTGTCGATCTCCCAACTGACGGAGACGTTGGTGGTCATCCTCGAAATGCAAGGCCCAGCCGGACGTGATGGCCGTGACGGAGGTCTGACATTCTCGACCGTTGCAAGCGATACGGTCATGAGTCCGGATACCGAGTACCTCTGCAATGCCGGCGGTGCGCATCGGATCGTATTCACGCTGCCGACGACGATCGCTGCCGGGCAGAAGCTAAACATCTACGGTCGTTCGATCGGAGGGTGGAGTCTGACGATCGGTGCCGGGCAGTTCGTCGAATATAACGGCAACGAGTATGATAATACCACGGTGATCGAGAGTAGCGACCGGTACGGGAATATCCTACTCCTCTGTATCGAGGACAACATTCGCTTCCTCGTCCTGTCGGCGAACGCATACCAAACGATACCATGAGGATCCTGATATTCATACTGCTCTTTGTATCACCCTGCTTTGCACAGTGCGATTCGTCTGATGTTGCGAAGGATTCGGCGATTGCGGCACTGCGCACGGAGAACGCCGTCCTGTCGATGTCGCTCTGGTCGCAGCGCGAGCGGTACGCCGATGCGATCCGATTCCATGCGGCAACTGATTCGGTGTATGAACGCCGCATCGTCGACCATGAACTGTTCGAGCACTTTAACCAACTACGCGAAGACGCGCAACGACCACGAACACTCGCGATCGGTATTCTCGCCGGCGTGGTACTATCACTGACAACCCTTTTACTTCTGAAACACTGACCATGAAACGCTATCTCTATTTTCTACTCTCTGTTCTGAGTGCATTCATATCCTGCGATGCGTTGCCTGCGTTCGCGCAGACGACAGGTTTGGGCGGACGAACCTATACCCAGATCAAGACCGATCTGTCGCTGAATCTCGTGGAGAATACCGCTATTTCGACGTGGGCGGGCTCGGCGAACATTACGACGCTCGGCACGATCTCGACCGGCGTCTGGAACGGGACGATCATTACTTCGGGCTATGGAGGTACGGGCAACGGGTTCACGAAGTTCTCCGGCCCGACGACTTCTGAAAAGACGTTCACGCTTCCGAACGCCAGTGCGACGATACTCACAGATAACGCACTCGTAACGGTCGCTCAAGGCGGAACAGGTGCGGGTTCATTCACGGCCTACGCTCCCGTCCTTGCGGGCACAACGTCAACCGGAGCATTCCAGAGCGCATCAACTGGACTATCAACCGCAGGGTGGGTACTCACGTCGAACGGCTCTTCAGCCGCACCGTCGTTTCAGGCTCCATCGGGCGGTTACACGTACTCGACGATAACTGCGGATCAAACCGCAACGGCGGGCAACTTCTACTTCACGAATAAGACCTCCACTCGATGCGTCGTAACGCTTCCGACGTCCCCCACGATCGGACAGCATGTAGCGCTCTGTGTCGATCCCACACAGAACACAGGATGGAAACTCGCACAGCCCGCAACGACAAAGATATACTGGGGTTCTCTGGTCACGACAGCAGGGACTGGCGGATACATCCAGTCCACAGGCTCCGGCGATGCGGTCGACGTTGTATTTCAGAAGAACGACGGCACGAATAATCTCTGGTATGTCGTCTCGGCAGCCGGTAATCTGACAGTGAATTGATGAAAGTCCTCGCGATCATTCTTCTGCTTGCTTCCGCATCGTTCGCTCAAACGTCGGGTGTCTCCGGCGTGGCGAACACGAAACTCGTCCCTTCACAAACGGGCAACAGTGGTAAGTACCTCACGACGGACGGCACGAACACGTCGTGGGCAGCCACAACAACTATTACGGGGCTTGGCACGGTGACAACCGGCATCTGGAATGCGACTAAAATCTCGGAAGCCTATGGCGGCACCAATCAATCAACCTACACGACCGGCGATCTACTCTATGCTTCCGCATCGAATACGCTGTCAAAACTCGGGATAGGCTCTACGGGCCAAATACTATCGGTATTCGGAGGTATCCCCGCATGGAGTGGATCAGGTAATTACCTCACCGCCGATGTAACGACGTTCAGCACTTCCTTCGTCGATGTAACGGGCATGACGTTTTCCGTCGGCGCGAATGAGGTCTGGGAATTCCGATTCATCATTATTGGCGCAAACGTCAATGTCACGAATTGTCAGCTGGCTGTAAACGGTCCTACATCGCCTACGGCAATCAGCGCAACGCTCGTGCAACTTAATTCGACCGTATCGGTGAAACGAATAGGCGCCTATGATGCGGCATTCACACCTACGGTTGAGGCTGGTAGTACATATCTATATGTCGTATCAGGTTTGATTCGCAACGGATCAAATGCAGGTACACTCGCGCTACGCATGAAGAGTCTCGACGGCAACGAGGCCGGTGTGGGAGCAAACTCATTTTTTTCTGCACAACGACTTCACTAATCAATCTAATACAATGACCATTAGCAATCCAATCCATCTCGTCAAACGCGGCATTTCCGGCACAACAAACGGCTCGACCGCACTCGGTACGCTCGATCAGGACTGTGTTCTGAAAAGTGTTACCGTACTCTCCGATACAGCGACCTCTCCGAACGGCGATATGCTGTTTCGCATTCAGGCCGATAGTAAGAATTATGCATCGGGTACTATCCCGTTCACTGCTGCCGACCAACGTTACTCGAACCTCGACAACCCGGATAACCCGGTGATCTATCTCGTCAATGGCACGGGCGTGATCGAGGCGGGCAAAGAGGTCGAGGCGGTAGTTGTGAGCCCCGATTCGGGTACTGCGCTCGATATCACGGTGATTGTCGAACTCCTGCCGATCGCGTAACGAGTATGGATAATTTATCCGAATACCTGAGGGCTGAAATTGCGATCTGCAATGAAGCCCTCAAAGCCGAATCCCCGGCGCTGACGAACCCAAGCGGCGCGGAAGGCAATGCCATGCAGGATGAGCTTGCAATCGAACGCCTCACGGCTCGAAAGCAGGCATTCGTCGAAATCCTCGAACGAGTTACCTCCGATTCAACCCGGAGCGGCTAATCTCTCACCGCTCACAGCAACTACAACTACCAACCATCCAGTGTTAGTAGCTTGTATCCCGTGGCGAGGCCCGACGTTCAACAGCGTCGGGCCTCTTTATTTCACGAGTAATGTGTACCCTTCCGTAAGTTGCTGTAGCTCAATGAGTTCTTATTTCACGAATTAAATTCAGGGCGCATTGAGACTGTCGCGATTTCCAAGTCTTCCAAGTCGCCGCCATCACTGTACAATATGATTCCAAAATGCACTATTACTTTACATTATGCACGAGAAATGCACATTCACTATATTGGAGTAAGAAGTGCAATCCGCGACGGTCTGGCGCACGAATGACAGTTATCACCTAAACTTTTGTTCGTGGGCTTCTTATATTTGTACATGATAATTATCGCTGCCATACCGAACCAAGCCACATTCTACGATGATGTGCACCGTCTATCCGAACGCTTACCATCCGAGGGTGAGATCAACATTGACCGGGTTGACGAACAGCACATCGAGATACAGTTCGATGAACACAATATGCCGGAAGACGCGATTCGTAGCGTTCTCGCTGAGAATGGATTCAAAGCCGAGTAAGCTATGTGCGGACGCGTAGTTCAGCTTATTGACCGGGAGCAGCTCAGCCGCGAGTATGGCGTGAAGAAGTTTGCCGACATCCAGGAATATGCCCGGTACAATGTATCGCCAACGACGAGAATCTGTGGCATTATCGAGGATCCAAATGGTGACCGCGAAGCACGGATGATGCGTTGGGGTCTGCTGCCGCCTCGTATCGGTGACCCCAAGGATTTCAAGTTCGCAACGTTCAATGCCCGCGACGATAAGATCCTCATGAGCCGGATGTATGCCCCGGCCATGAAGAAGCACCGCTGTATTATCCCAGTTGCCGGATATTATGAATGGAAAAAACTCAATGCGAAGGATAAGCAGCCATATTATTTCCACGCCGCGCATGCCGAGTTAATTGCACTGGCCGGACTTTGGGGTGAAACCGTTCTCGACGGTGGCGAGGTAATTACGACATGCACGATTATTACCACGCATCCGAACGAGGTCACAAAAGACTACCACGACCGCATGCCGATGATTGTTACGCCGGATGAACAAGAACAGTGGCTCGCTCCCGATACGCCGCTCGAAATGGTGACATCAATGCTGCATCCATGTGATCGGAGTTACCTCGATATCTATGCAGTAGATAAAGCGGTCGGTAGAGCTGGATACGAAGACCCGCATTTGATCGATCGAGTCGCCGCGTAGGAACTCGGCACCTGGTGCCTGTGGGTTGCCTCGTTGATAGCAATTTCAATCAGGGGCACCTATGTCATTCTATAACGGCCATGTTCTCAGATTCCACGAGAAAACGGCATTCTACGAATCCGAGCCGGTCAAGCTCTATATCATGGGCTTCGGCACCGTCACCGTGAACCCGGTGGAGCGTTGTCCTCGCTGCGGGGGCAAGGGGACAATGTCATTCGAGAACCACTTCACGGCCTGTGCGATGTGTCGCAATGTGATACGCTCCGCAGAGGTGGATTTCGACACGCTACAGCAGCTCGCAGACCTCGTAGACCGAGCAGCGTTAGCGTACAATCGCCGTGAATCCTTTCGGTGGGATGGGGGTTGAAAGGGCATGACGTACAGCACGAATATCGGTTCACTTGCCGTCGCCAAAGAGATCAGCTTCGCAACGATGGCGAGGCCCGTCCAGAATCGTCCAATCACTGAGAGGTTCGCAAGCATGACGATCAGTCAGCCCGGGGACAGGCGTATGGATTACAGCAAGGGTGAGTACACGATATCGCCGGAAGGGACTGATGTGGAGAAGATACCGGCGAAGCTCTGGCGAGTCGCTTATTTCAAAAAGAAGAACATCACGAAGCTATATTTCAAAGCGGTATGAAGAGCATACGGCAACTGACGGACGATGAAATTCAGGAGATTATCGACGCCAACATGCAGACCGTAGCAGGTTACAATCTCAACGGCTTGGAGAATGAATTGAATAGGAGGGCAAGTGATCGGCTCGCTCGCGAGAATCAAGAGATGACTCTCTGGCTGATTGTTGCTACTTGCATTTCCGCGTTTTCGGCTGTTGTGAACGTGATCATTGCGCTGACAAAATAGCTACTTCGCCACCCGCCACTTCCTGACGCTAACATACGAATAGAATTGTTGTATATTCGTAGTGTTACTTAGTCAACTATGAGATCAATGCTCCCCATTGCAATCGTCATCGCCGCGCTATTATCCTGCTCGAGCGCAACGCAAACCACAACCCAGCCAACGGACACCGCCGAATGCGGTACCGAACGATGGCATGTGAAGAGTCTGGCCGATGCCGATACGTCGCTCATAGACTTCGCTACGATTCACCCGAGCACAGTTGCAGCTGAGATCGCAATACCGAAACCCACAAGTCCGGACTCGCGCCTGCAGATCGAGCGTGACGTCATAGAGGTTAGCGCGCACCTCACGTCGTACAAGCGGGAGGATGATGGAGATCTTCACCTGGTGCTGCAAGACGACTCGGGCCAGACTATGATCGCCGAGATCCCGTCGGCTACGTGTTCACCGGCGAACCGCACATCGCATGCAGGACAGTATGCGACGGCCGCGCAATGGATCAAGGACCATGTCGGCAATCCAACGAGCTCGTTCAAGACGTGCGACGTCGCCGTCACGGTGCGAGGCGTTCGGTTCTTTGACTTCATCCATGGGCAGCGTGGAGTGGCCGTGAACGGCGTAGAGGTACACCCGGTGCTCATTATCCAATAGAGTGTCATTCATCAACCTAATTCATCCATGAAAAAGACAATCATTGCATTGTTGGTAGCATTGATGATGCTACCGCCTCTTCTTTCTCCGGCCCGCGGTGGTCATCGGAGCTCCGGTCGAAGTCATTCATCGTACCATTCGAGCTCGAAGTCAAAAGGGAATAAGACCGTTTCGGTTCGATCGTATAAGCGCAAGGACGGCACTGTCGTGAGCGCACATAAGCGGAGGGCTCCCCGATGAGAAAGTCACTCAGAATCTTCGCATTCGGTATTCTACTCGGAGCTGTAGTTGGCGGGTGCTCATCCACCACGAACACCGATAACGGCTCGAATGGAAACGGTACGGTTTCATACTATGGCAACAAGTCCACAAAGGTATTCCATCTACCGAATTGCCGATACGTTGGGACCGGATCGAACTGGATCACATTCAGCACTCGGCAGGAAGCGATCAATGCAGGCTATACGCCCGACGCAAGTGGTGCCTGTAATCCGTAATAGAGCGATTACAGATCGATTTCTGTCCCTGCTCTGTCCCCGAACACGGTACAAAACGGCACCTGACGTTGACCCAATAACCGCGATTCCAATACCAAAAAGCGGCATTTCTGCTTCAAAATGAACTCCGAGACTACTACCTCAGGAGCTGTGGAACACAACACCCGTCATGTCTGCATGACGGGTGTTTCTATTTGATGGTAGTTGTTTAGTAATTGGTTGCTCGCAAAAAGGTCTGATTCAGGTTTAATTTGCCGATCGACTTATTAAATCTTCATTCTATACAGTTTCGTGAGGTTTTTGAGGGGCGAAAATTTCATGCGACGGTTTATATTGCATTCATACAGTCGTGCATCCACTCATGCACGTGCTGTATGCTTCTCGTTTCTTTATCAATTAACAGATTAACTTACCAACGTTAATAATCATGAATACCAGAACTACCATCACTCGTGGATGTGCTTTGCTGGTTGTTGCGGCGATGCTGTTTGCCGGCACCGTTAACGCGCAGACCCCAGCGACATCCGCCGTGGCATCTCCCACGATCACATATCAAGGTGTGCTCAATTCGTCGAACGGGCAACACGTCCCCGACGGCGACTACGCCATCACCACGACACTCTACGTCGATCCGAACGGGTCGAACTTCATTTGGAGAGATTCGTACACAGCGCACGTACAGGGCGGGGTTTTCTCCGTGCAGCTTGGCAGCGGCTCATCGGCATTACCGAAGCTCAGTATGCTCGATAAGCAGCTTTGGCTTGGCGTCACGGTCGGCAGCGGCGAAGAACTTCGCCCGCTGACTCCACTTGCCTCAGTACCCTATGCGTTGAATGTCGCTGACAATTCGATCACGGCCAAGAAGCTGGCGACCGATTACGTCGGGAGTATCAGCGTCAATGGTACGACGATCACCACCAAAGGCGGCGCGTTGAACCTGCGCAGCGGTGATGGGATCGATCTGAAGTACGACGATATGACGAATAGCCTCTCTGTCGGTATCTCAGGTGCTTCAGGCATCGGTACTGCACATGCGCAAGGTATCGCGTTCAATCCGATCGGGACGAACAATGACGGCGGCGGACCGGGCAATACCAACTTCATCGGAGGTGGTGCGGCCAACACTACTCTTAATGGCGCTGCACCACTGAATTTCTCCACGATTGGAGGAGGACAGGCCAATACAAACACGGCCGATTTCACATTCATTGGAGGCGGCACAGGGAACACCGCTTCCGGTATCTATGCGACGATCGGCGGCGGCGGCAATAACGTCGCGAGCGGATGCGGTTCGTTTGTCGGCGGTGGCGGCATCGATTGTGCCGGTGCTGCAGGGCCAAACAAAGCAATCGGTACCGAAACGACGGTCGGCGGCGGCGATGGTAACCGTGCGATCAACGACTGGGCGATCGTCGGTGGTGGAAAGAATAACACTGCCGGTATAGTCGGCGGCCCCGGCATCACCCAGACTGTTGGTGGTGGTGAGAATAACCAGGCCTTAGGTGACGGGACGGCGATCTGCGGTGGTGAAGGAAATACGGCTACGGATATGCACTCGTATATCGGCGGCGGTTTTGGCAATATGACAAATCCCGGTGCGACGCATTCTGCGATCGGCGGCGGTCAAGGAAATATCACCGATGGTAATTTTGCTGTCGTTGGCGGCGGTCGGATGAACCGTGCCGGTAACGGTATCGGGGCGAACATTACACAAACCGTCGGTGGCGGTGATAATAACCAAGCGCTTGGCGACGGAACGACGATCGCTGGCGGTGAAGGCAATACGGCAAACGATACACACTCCTCTATCGGCGGTGGTATCGGCAACACGACGAATGTCGGTGCAAACCACGCGACGATCGGCGGCGGCCAAAACAATATTGTTGATGGTCAGTTCGGTACGGTCGGCGGCGGGCGCATGAACCGTGCAGGCAATGGTATTGCCGGTAACATCACGCAAACCGTTGGCGGCGGCGATAATAACAAGGCACTTGGCGACGGGGCGACGATCGCCGGTGGCGAAGGCAATACGGCGAACGACATGCATTCATTTATCGGCGGTGGATTGAGCAACACAACTACCGTCGGTGCAAACCATGGGACGATCAGCGGTGGACAAAGCAACATTGTCGATGGTCAGTTCGCAACGGTTGGCGGTGGGCGTATGAATCGTGCCGGTAATGGAAATCCTGCAGATATCACGCAAACCGTCGGTGGTGGCGACAATAACCAGGCACTTGGTGACGGTACCACCGTCGCAGGTGGTGAGGCGAATACCGCGACAATGATGCACTCGTTTATCGGCGGCGGTCGCGGAAACGTTACAACGGCCAATGCGTCGCATGCTGTAATTGGTGGCGGACGTGGAAATAATGCTGACGGTGATGTTTCGACCATTGTCGGCGGTGCTGCGAACCAGACGGTGCTCGGTGCTACCTATTCGGTTGCATCAGGATTCATGGCGCAGAGCTGGCAGTACGGTCAAGTTGCACATTCGGCTGGCGGATTTGCCGCTCAGGGTGATGCTCAGACGTCAATGTACGTTGAACGTACGACTACCGATGCAGCCAACCCGATCAAGAATCTGGCACTTGATGGTGCTGGAACTGAGCTGAGCCTTGCTCCCAATCAGAGCATTACTTTCCGTATCCTTGTCACCGCACGTGATGCAACAGGTGGATTTGGCAACTCGGCATCCTATATTGTCGAAGGAAATGCAACACGTTCGGGCGCGGTCGTCACGATCGCCAGTTCGCCCGTTACGACGTATGTGAATGGCTTTGGTACAGGAGCGGTCACCTTGATTGCCGTGGGTACCACGCTTCGCATTCAGGTACAGGATTTCGCAGGTGTGCCGGGCACAGTACGCTGGGTTGCACGCGTCCATACTGCTGATGTAACAAACTAACTCAAACGAGTCGAGAAAGAGAGTTCACAAGGTTTGTGGGGCTCTCCATTCCACTACGGGAATGGAGAGCCCTGCTTTTTTAGATAGTATCTATATCGTAATTTACCCGCACCGTTGCGGATGTTTTTTGTTTATACAGGCCGTGAAATTCCTACCGCTCATCACCATGTGTGTGCTAATCTGCATTCTCGGCAGCAGTACACTCGCACAACCTTCTGCCAAGACACCCGATTCGTCAAGTATTGCAGCCACAAGTACGCTCGGCGAGTGGACCCCAATGTTCGGCTCGTTTCTCGAGCCAAATCGTTTTGGAACAGTCTATGATGCTAACCCGCACTATCTGCGGCTCGAGGCTGGGTTCGGGGGGCGAACGCTTCTCATCGGCGAGACATCCATTGGCGCAGAATGCCTGATCTGGAGTGGTCTCAAATCTCTCAGTGATTTTCGGTTTCCAGTCGAAACCGCGGATTACTTCTTCGGTCTCTATAGTATATTCCCAATCCGTGTCGGAGATCTCGTATACCCGATGCGTGCTCGTATTAGCCATATTTCCTCGCACTGGGTTGACGGGGTGAAAGATAGTATTGTGGGGGGATCGAGCAGCAGATATAGCAGGGAATTTGTCTCTCTTGAAACGTCGCTTGGGGAGTGGTCATGGGGGCGTTCGTTCGTGTTTCGGGGTACGATCGGTGCACGGTGGGTCTTTCACCAGGTGACAATTGTCGAGGCTCCCGTGCAATTTCTTGCATCGATGGAATTTGTCCCGCTTCGTTTCGGCGCTCATGATGAGAATCAATTGTTTCTGTCGCTTTCTGATTGTGCCGGAGCATACGCCCCGATGCCTGCCGCCGCGCTTGTTGCGAGGTTCGCAGGAGGAAAAGGGAACGCAGCGCTTGATGTGTACGGTGAGTACCATAGTGGCTATACGCGATACGGCGTGAAGGGCGATCGCAAGGAGAGTGGTGTTGAAGTGGGCATACGGCTTGGAAAGAATCTTCTCGGTAACTAACACGTACTACCGTTCGTGAGCATTTCTACCTTTCTTGGCAAACAGCGGCTCTGGCTGCACATCGGATTGTTCGTATTTACGCTCTTCACGACCACGCTTGCCGGCGTTGCCTGGAGTGGCCATGATCCCAATGATCTGGAAAATATCGGCTACGGGTTGCAATACTCGCTTGCGCTGCTGCTATTCTTGTCGGCGCATGAGTTCGGTCATTTTATCGCTGCACGTCGACACGGGGTCGATGCGACACTGCCGTTTTACATCCCATTCCCCGGTGCGGCGATGGGCATTATGCCGAATTTCGGCACCTTCGGGGCCGTCATCCGTACTCGGAGTAAGCTGCCGAGCAGAAAGGTCATTTTTGATATCGGTGTCGCAGGGCCAATCGCAGGGTTTATCGTGTGTTTGGTGTTGCTTGCCGTCGGATTTCTGACCCTGCCGGGAATCGAGTTTTTGCAACACATCCATCCGGGATATCCGAAGGTATCACTTCCCGCCGGTGGCGACCTTGCATTCGGTAAAACACTGCTCTATCAGTTCATGGAGAAAGTCTTTGCCCCTGCTGGATCGTACATACCGCCGATGACGGAGATGTATCATTATCCGTTGTTATGTGCGGGATGGTTCGGACTGTTCGTTACATCGCTAAATCTTCTGCCCGTAGGTCAGCTTGACGGCGGACACACTACGTATGGGTTATTCTCACCACGCATCCATAGGATCGTTGGCATCACAGTGGTGTGCGTACTCGCTGCACTTTCATTACCCGAGTTGGCGCTGGGCTTGCTGCCGATGTCAATGACTGCATCAATGCCATGGCTTGAGCGAATTGCGATCAATGGAGGATCGACATGGGCGGCCTGGGTAATCATGATTCTCGTTGTGATCCGTTTCCGTCATCCGGTAACGATGGACGAATCACCGCTTGATGGGAAGCGTATCGCGATCGGAGTATTCTGCTTTGTGATCTTCGGCCTCTGCTTTACGCCTGCGCCCCTGTATTTGCGGTAGGATTCAGCGTAATAATTTCGAACTCGCTTGGCCTGTCGGTCCAGGTAATACGTTGGTGTGCTACTAATTCGTTGGTAAGTGACGCCATCATCCGATCCACACCGTCACAGACAAGGGGGAAGGGAATCGTCGCGATCGCATCGCCTTTCGACGGAAGAAATATCTCCGCAGGGATCCCAAATGGGAGCCATTCGCCGGCGGCAAGGTAAAATGCAACAACCGGCTTCGATTCGGCGCTCGCCAAATGAACGATCGATGTATCGGGCGTGACTACGAGCGATGAATGACGGATAAGCGTACACATTTCGTGAATATCCGAGGTCTGTACGTAATGGATGCGTGGAGTGCCAAGCGATGTTATGGCCTCTTCTATCTCTTTCCCGTTCTCCGGCAACGCAGTAAGCACGACCACGACATCATGATGCGTTGTGGCGATGTGTTCGGCGAGGGCAATATTATTTCCGAGTCCCCATTTTTTGAACGCAGGTGAATCGGTATTGACGATCACGTATTTCGAGCATTGCTCGGATTCGAGCAGTGCGGCGATGCGCACCACGGTTGCACGCTCCGTTGCCGGGTCGATTTTGATTGTCGGACGTTCATAGGCACCTGTGGGAATTGCGATGACTGAGCGCAGCAAGTACTGCAATTGCTCGGTCATAAGCATCGGCCGCTCGGTTTCGGGGAGAGCCACAAGCGTTGAAAAAAGGGCTTGATGTCCTTCCTTGTTTTCAGATCCGACCGTGGCGGTTACGCCATGCCTCGTGGAGCGACGGGCAATGACGGAGTTGCGCGTCTTCTGGTTGAAGTTACACATAAGTACGACATCCCAATCTTCCTCCCCCGCAGCTCTTGCACGCTTTTTGATCTCCGCGAGTGACCCGGCGGAATAGTCGTACGTAACATCGATGTCGTTATCTGAGCGCAGGATATCGAGGTTCTTGTAACTTCCTGCTACCCCAATCTTGATCGACGGCTTGAGTCGCTTAAGCAGTCGCCAGAGCGGTGTCGTTACAATCATATCTCCAAGCGCATCATAGCGAATAAACAGGACGCTGCGAACCTGATCGAGTGGCATCGGAGCGTTGAGTCGTTTGATCCGAAGCCATTTGCCGAGGAGCCGAAGCGTCAGCATCTTATTATACTTTTCGATGCGTCCGATCAGTAGCTTATGCCATGGCTTTTGGACATACTCCTTCTGCGGCTTGTAGAGATACGTTTGCTTCTTCGCTGTCATCCGAGAGACAACTTACGGTTGGATGTTCACGAGGCCTTCGGATGCGGCTCGCATTTGGATGTTATACAGACGGTAGTAGACGCCGTCCGGGTTCGCCAGCAACTCTTCGTGCGTACCCATCTCGACGATCTTTCCGGAATCGAAAACGGCGATACGATCCGCGTTCTGAATCGTTGAAAGACGATGGGCGATCACGACGGCAGTGCGTTCTTTGAGCAGACGTTCGATCGCTTCCTGTACGAGCATCTCATTCTCCGTATCGAGTGCGCTGGTGGCTTCGTCGAAGACGAGGATGGGGGGATCTTTCAACAAGGCGCGAGCGATGGCAATACGCTGACGCTGACCGCCGCTCAGGCGAACGCCTCGGTCACCGACCATGGTGTCGTATCCGCCCGGGGAGGCAACGATAAAGTCGTGCGCGTTTGCGGCTCTTGCGGCTGCCTCGACCATTTCACGCGTTGCGCTCTTATTGCCATAGGCAATATTATTGTAGATTGTGTCGTGAAAGAGGACGGTGTCCTGTGTGACGATCCCATAGAGCTTACGCAATGAATCGAGGTCATACTCTTTGAGATTGTTTCCTTCGAGCAGGATACGACCGCCGGTGGGATCGTAAAAGCGAGCCAAGAGATCGACGAACGTCGTTTTCCCCGCGCCGCTCGGGCCGACAAGCGCGAGTACTTCGTTCGGTCGCACTTCGAGCGAAATACCGTCGAGTGCATGATCCGTACTGTTGCGATATTGAAACGAAACGTTCTCGAAGACGATCGGAGACGTATGAGCGCTCGGGGCTGGGAGGGTGCCCGGCTTGACTGACGGCACTGCATCGAGTACCGTAAAGATGTTCTCCGAAGCCGCCGAACCTTCGTGTAGTTTACCGACAACTTCCGAAAGAGCACGAACCGGCTGCATGAGCTGGATCATGATGATCAGGAAGAACATCACCTCGCTGCCGTTCATCTGCTTCGCGAACACCTGGTTACCACCGACCCAGAGAATTGTAATGAAGCCGATAATCGCAATCATCTCGTTCATCGGCGAAATGAGTTGACGGATGCGAGTCAGTCGGCGCGAGTACTTGTAATGCTTTTGCGTTTCCTCGCGGAAGCGGGCAGACTCGTACTTCTCCATACCGAACGACTTCACTACTTTGATCGCAGCAATTGTCTCCTGTGCGACGCCGATAAACCCACCGACCTTTTCCTGCACCTTGTGCGCGTATCGTTTGAGCGACTTGCCGATTACATTAATGAGCAAGAGGCTCGCCGCTGCCGCCGCAAATGCAGCGAGCGTTAACTGGACGTTCGTCGAGAGCAGGATGTAGAGAAACGAGAGGATCTGCAACGGCTCTCGAACCGAAGTCGTCATGCTTGATGTAAGCATGCCATTCACGACACCGACATCGTCAGTCACCCTCACAAGAAGATGCCCCATCTTCCGGTCGTAGAAGTAGTCGATCGAAAGGCTCGTGAGCTTATCGAAGACCGTATCGCGCAAGCGTTTGCTCATGCCGCCTTCGACGAGCGACATGAAGTAGTTTGCAGTATACTGGAAGATGTTCTTGAGAAGGT
Organism: Bacteroidota bacterium; assembly: GCA_018266755.1. Classification (NCBI taxonomy): domain Bacteria; kingdom Pseudomonadati; phylum Bacteroidota; species Bacteroidota bacterium. Next base: position 578,426 of record JAFDZW010000005.1, on the reverse strand, counting down.
AGGTGATAAAGATGAATACACAGACCCGCAGCAGGGCGTCGGTCCGCGACCCTCTCATGAAATACTCTTTGAACGACTGCAGAATCTCGCTCTTGACGGCGACACTGGCGCCGGGCATGCCCTGGGTTGGCGACGTCTCGCCGAGTACCACTGCCATCGCCGGCATCAACGCGGTGAAGACGAGCGTCGTCGCTGCCGCCGTCAGCAGATTAAATACGACCGCAAATGCGAAGCGGCCGCGGAATGGCTTTGCGAATGGCAGCAGCCGTCGGTAATTACGCCACATATGCCGGGGAGTTAGTGGTAGTGGTCACGGCGTGATGCAACCGGCCGACGAGCGTCGCGATGGCCGAGATGATCGGCTCCGGCGGCAGAGTAGTAAGGTCGCGTGCGTTGGGTACGATCATCTCGAAATCAACACCGACCGGCGTCCAATAATGCAGCGTCGGCGGCATGGGCATATACGCGGCGACAACAGGGATGCCGAGCGCCGAACAGACGTGCACTGCCGACGTATCCGGCGTAATGACCACTTTGCATGTGCCGAGTAACTCGGCGAATTCCCGAAAGCTCTTGGTGACCGGCCCGAGCGTCACGCCACCCGTACCGGCTTCCGCTGCGATAGCTTCAGCCCGAGCCTTGTCGCGTGGATGGAACATCAATATTACTTCGTTTGCCCATTCATGCTCACGGATCGCCTTAGCGACGCCTGCGAACGTCGAGGTCAGCATCTCACGGTCGGGGTGACCGGCACTGATGTTCAATCCGAAGCGGCCGGCAACCGGTTGTACGTTCAGGCCTCGCAAGACCGCTTTCAGGTCGACTGTCTCCGGATCGATACCGAACGGTCGAAGCAGCTCGGCGATCCGCCGGGTGATATGGTACTTGCCCCGGTCGATCAGCGGCACTCTGATATTGTAAACCGGTGCATTATCTTTTTCGACGCCGACCGAATATCTTGCCCCGATCGCGGCAATGAGCATCGACGATGTCGCCGACGGATTATCCATCAGATCGACGACTACGTCGATCGTGCGACGGCGAAGTTTCCGAAGCATCTCGATGTCTTCCAGCGGCCGCTTGCGATAGATGACAATCTCGGCTTCGATCGGTAGCAGCGGAGCGATGTCCTTATTGTTCTCTCCGAGGAGCACGATGAACTTCGCATGCGGATAGCGGCGGCGCATTGCGACGAGCAGGGGAGTTGTAATGATGGCATCGCCGAGGCGATCCTGGCGCAGGAAGAGGATCGTCGGTGTCTCGCCGAGTTCGAGCGGGAGGCCCGGCTGTTCGGGCTCCGAGCGAGACGAGAGCCAACGGATAAATGCTCGCCGTATGGCGATCTCGGCGTCTTTGAGAAGTTGGCTGCTCCGTGTTCGTCCCATAAAATGCAAAAGTCGCTCCCCGTGTACGAGGAGCGACTTTCAAAGATTCGAAGCGCGATCAGCGGCTGACGGTCGACTTTTTGAAGGCTGCAAAGCCCTTCTTGTCGAGCGTACGCAATGCGCGCGCCGTTGCCTTGATCGTGATGAATCGGCCCGTCTCCGGATCCCAGACGCGCTTGGTCTGAAGGTTCGGAAGGAAACGGGTCTTCGTGCGGTTAACCGCGTGCGATACGTGGTTACCGGCCTTTGGGCGAACGCCCGTCAATTCACAAACTCGTGCCATGGTCGTTATCCTTTCAACTTATTTCATGCCCGCTGCGACGAACGGCAGCAGTGCAAGGTGACGTGCATGCTTGATCGAACGCTCGATCGTGCGCTGCCCCTTGGCACTCACGCCCGTGATGCGGTTCGGCAGGATCTTGCCGCGATCGTTGATGAAACGCTCGAGGATTCGGATATCCCGATAATCGAGATACGTAATGCCGCGAAGCTTCAGCGGATCGACCTTCTTCTTATTCGGGTCGCGCTTGTTGTTGCCCTGCTGGCCGCGACCGCCTTGTCCCGGACGGCCCTGTGCCGAGCCCGGTCCTGTTGTTTTCTTGATTGGTGCCATTGGTCCTGATTAAAATCGTATTGCGGGTAATCAGACGATGATCGCGTCTCCGCCGCCTTCGGGCTCGGCCAAACGCGCAATGCGGTCCTCGAACACATACCCGTTCGTACCGGCCTTCTTCGAGATGCCGATGAAACGTACAGGAACGAGCTTCGCCTTCTTGCCGAGCTGCGGCACGAACTCGATCTTCTCGACCGACTGCTTCTTCGTTTTATCGCCGAATGTCTGTTGCTTTGCCATATCGCGTAATTCCTTTTAGAAAACGAGGTTATTCACCCGTAACGGGCGCACTCCTCGAAAAGCCCACTGAAAACGCCGACAAGTCCCCCAAAGTTCGCGAAAAATACAGTATTTAGTATCTTCAGCACAACATCATCACACCACACCCACCACTCCGTCCGCTTCCGGGGACCACCCGCGATGCCGACAAACGAATGCTCGAACGACCGATGTCTGAGTACCATACCGTCGTCGGACTCTTTAATAGATTGGCAGGTGCCGCTCGTTGTGCTGCCGCAGCCAGACGAACAGATTCGGATTCGAGGCGATCTCCGGCTGATCCTTCAGCCACGATTCGGGGATCGACGTCGAGATCTCGTCGATGGTGCCCGAGTCGTGCTTGCCGGGAGAATGCTTGATGTAGCGCTGGTAGAGCGTCAGGTACTGATGTTTCAGCTCCTCCTCGGTCGGGATCTCGGACGACCGTGTATCCGTCTTCGGCCGCGCGGCTCGGCGCTCGCGCTCCTTACGATGTTCTTCCTCGATCGCGTTGAGCCGTCCGAAGAGTTCGGCCCAGCGGGTCTCGTTGAGCGCGTCCGACCGTCTGCGTACATCGCTGGCTTTGGTGTCGGTCACTTCCTGAGCCGCGTGTCGGGCCGCTGATTCGTCGGTGCGCAACTGCTCACCTTGTTCCTGCACTCCCAAGCGTTCGTTGAGCGACTCCCAGCGCATGTCTTCGATCTTGTTCTTCACATCACTGGCTGTCACGCCTTCCTGCACCCGATGTTCCAGGGCAAGGACCTCCTGCTCGTCTTTCACTTCTTGTGCTCGGAGCACATCCATCTCCTGCGACATCGACGTCATCCGTATGTCCTCGTCGCGTTCGAGGCGGTGGCGGATGCGTGCCGACCGCGCGAGCATCACCAGGTACAATGCGAGCAACGGAAAGAGAACCACTACACAACCCGTCAGAAGGATGCGCTCGAAGACGGACTCGATGCCATCGCGCACGAACCGGTCGTAGAGCAACGGGGCGGATAAGAATGATAGGCTCACCGTCACGATGGCGAATTTCTCGGGGAAGTGCTTGAACGCAAGCACGAACAGATTGTGGCGTTTGCCGGAGGCGGGGGGAGAGGCGACAGCGTGAGAAGATCTCATCGGAGCAGACTCCTTTCTGACGAGTCTCAACAAAATCCGCTCGGTAATCAATGCTCCCATTTTCACATGCCACCGACCGCCCACTGCACGCCTGCACCTCACGGGGCGCCCCGCACCCATCGCCGTGCCGTGTGCACCGTGAGCCGGAATTTGAAAAGAGGTATGTCTAAATCATTAGAATTAAACGATATAATATTGCACAGTCCCCGAACTTCCCCAAACACAAACGTCCGCCGAAGCGGACGTTTTTCTGACGATCTGTCTCCCGAGCGGGGGCGCATTGTTCATGTCACAAATATACGGAAATATGTCTCTTTTGTCAATATGCTAACTCCTTATTCTTGAGATTTAATATTACGAGCACCTGAGTAGGGAATAGGCCTTGTAGAGACGCGCAAATGCGCGTCTCAAGATCGAAGATGTCAGTTCATCGCGGGGCATACCGGCTGCCGAAAGTCCCTCCCCAACCCTCCCGTAACGGTATGGCTTATTATTGTCTTTGCTTACGCCGGTTGAAGAGTAAGACTATAAAAGCATCAGGCGTTAGCAAAGAAATAAAATCCCCTTCCCGTTACGGGAAGGGGTAGGGGGGAAGGGGCATTCAATCCACGCCCCTCCACAATTTTATTCTCCTCCAGAGAATTTGCCCAGAGCATAGAATGGTTAGCCCGTAGAGTTGGTACACCAGCTTGTCGAGGTCTCGGCGTCGAGGTAGTCGCAGTTGTGTGCGAGTTGGGTACGTTCCGCGTCGCTGCGCGCACTGACGTGCTAGTTCAGAAGATCGGGCCAGAGGGTTTCCCAATCGGATTCGAACATGCTCAAATCGGCACTCTGACAAGTACGGCTCGTGCCGTCATACATAACCGACCATGTCAGCTGGTCTCCATTTTGTTGCCCAAGTTTGCCTAATTGGAACAGCTCATACAGTGTTGCGCGAGGGATGATCAGGAAACTCAACCACTGCTTATTGCGACGCAACGCAAGGATATAGGTCAGTTCAACGTTTGGCGTCGTCACCAATTGATCTTTTCGGAAATTGAACTGAGCGCTACACGAACCATCAGTGCGCTCGGCGGCGGTCGCCGTCTTAACCTGGACAGGCCAGTATCCCTCTTTACCATCTTCTATTACGAAGACGTCTTCACCTGCATCGATCTCTGGTGTCGCAGCGTTGTACCCACGAGATAAGAGTTCGGATAGTACCGCCAATTCACCGCTGCGACCGATGAACAGCGATCGTCGGTCAGGCATTTGGACGGGAGAAGAGGAGTTGACCAGTCACCGGATCGACAATCTCGTATCCCCCGAATTTTTCCCTCAACTCCGATTCACTCAGCCGTGTAAGAAGTTCTGCTATCTGTTCATATAAGTCGCCGCGTTCTCGTTGAAAATCACTCGCGGTATCGAACGCTATAAAGACACGTGGGAGGGGCTGGATGTTCGGCTCTTTGTCGCGAAGGTTCTGCTTGCTCCGCGGATTCAAACTAAAGGTGTACCCGTCGCGCTGTGTGCTCTGATCTATCTGTAACATGAAAAATGAACAATTGGCAATTCATCGAAAGTTCACTGATTTCCCCCCTCCCCACAATCTCAATCTCCTCCGTAGCCTGCCCTGAGGTACCGAAGGGGCGGGGCCCATACAGTTGGTACGCTAGCTTGTCGAGGTCTCGGCGTCGAGGTGGTCGCGTTTGCGCCCTCGGCTTACATCCTCGCTCTCGCCTCGCACGGAAGTCAACTCTCAACCAACATTGGATACATTCGGCTCTCCGCTACGCGTTTCATTCTGTTCCCGAAAGACGGGTGTTACTGAGAACGATATGTTTGCCGCCTTCAAGTTTGGGCTAGTTACCTGACTCACGTCTTCGTCAGCGTAATAATAATACCCGGCATAGCCAGTATCTGGAAAGAAGAAAAATTTGCGGAAGTTAATAATATTGGAAATCAATTCACCGCACACATTAATCATCCGCAAGTCGCGGTCAATGTCAAAGGTCTTGATATAGTGCGTGTACGGGTCATTCTGTCTCAAGATCGTGTATGTGTCTCCGAAATCGAGATCAACCGTGGCGAGCGAATTACTTAAATTCATTCCAACAATCGTAGGGAACAAACGCAGTCCATGCTTGTACGCATTGTAGTCATCTCTATCGGAAAACTCGCGAGCAGCAACGACAAGAAACTCTCGGATGAAACTGAGAGTCTTCTGGAATCCGTCATCTGGAAGGTCAGGCACATAAATAAAAAAGAAGACATACTGAAGAAATGTTGGCTCGAACAACGAGTCCGCATCGTTGCCAGGAAAGCTGAGTTTCTTGTCCAAGAATCCATCTCTTCCTTCAGAAAATGCTTGAATCCTTGCATAATTCTTCGACCAAGGGGCATCCACCAATGATTGCCAGATATTGGCGTCGTTGCCCGATTCGAGAGCGAAAATCAGCTCAAACAAAGTCTCTATTGCTTGAAAGAATACACCTCGGATCTCAAGTTTCAGACACGTCGCGGCTTCAGTCCCGTCGACACGAAGGTTCTCCAGACCCGCGAAGAAAGCCTCAGATGCTTCCCACTCATGCCTGAGAAGCGAAGCCTTTATTCTAAAGTAGTTTTTTGCGTAGTTTTTGTAAAATGAGGCGTGGTGCCCAGGTAGCATTCTATTCCCTCCCATCCATAATTCTGATCTCCTCGTTCAACCCGTACAGTTGGTACACCAACTTGTCGATCTCCGCGTCGAGGTAGTGGGATTTGCGTTCGAGCTGGGTGCGTTCCGCGTCGCTGCGCGTAGCGGCGAGGCGCTTCATGGCGTTAAACGTTTGTCCAACCTTCAGGGACAGATCGTGTGCTTCGATTTCTTCGAATTGCCGGACGAGATCGGCGACCTCACTGTATGTCTGCTTAAAAGGAGTCATGTGGTACAAATATAAGTTGCGGCGGGTGGCGGAGTTGGGAATCGTGGTGTGCGAAAGGGGACGGACTGAGAGTCCGTCCTACTGGCTGTAATAGAGGTGCTTTTGGTCATGGGGAGGGGCGGTCTGATTTTTCGTTCGATCCTTAAGGGATTCTTCGCTTTGCTCAGAATGACGGGTGGTGTGCGAAAGGAGACGGACTGAGAGTCCGTCCTACTGGCTTGATGGTTCGAATGGCTCCGCCGAAGGGATTCTTCGCTTTGCTCAGAATGACTGGTGGGTTGATGACGGGTGGGGTTCGGGAGGGGCGGGTTCGGGATGGGGTGCGATGAAGTGGAATTCACCAAGTTGTCAGGTCGGCGTCGGAACGAGGTGGTAGTGCTATACAATTGTATGTCTATTCATCATTCAACAACTCGAGTATGAAGCAAGTCGGTCGAAATGTATTCCGTTTACCCTCCGCACATGATTTGATATTCAGTGTTTTGCTCACAGCGGCAGTCTTCGCGGTGGGATGCAGCACGGCGCCGGAATCTGACGGATTCGAGCAACTGCAAGGCGTTTGGAAAATGCTCAATGTTGTCGATACTCCCGCAAGTGTGAATGATTCGGTGAAGATTAACTATATACACTATCTTCAGATCGGGTCGGACAGGTTCATGCGGTTCGGGGTTACTGATTCCAACTTCAGTGACGATGGGCGGATGAAGTTTCGCAATCATAATGACAAGTATTATTACTTCGAACGTACGGTTACTCCGGTCAGCCAATTGAGCCAGCCGTACCGCGTGAACCTCATCACGCAAGACACGATGTCCCTCAATCCATACGGCGATATGCCGGATCTCCTCGGGAGTCGGTTGTTGATTCGGCAGCGCTAAGGAGGGGAGAGGCGGGTAGTTTCGTGGTGTGCGAAAGGGGACGGACTGAGAGTCCGTCCTACTGGGTTGATTATTCGAATGGCTCCGCCGCAGGGATTCTTTGCGTTGCTCAGAATGACGCCGTGGTTGAGTCATCGCGAACCCAGCGTGCGGAGCACTGCCACAGGTGTGAGCCCACGAATTCATTCGTGGGCGGGGTTTGGGGTGCGACGACTGACTCGGTCGTGTGCGAAAGGGGACGGACTGAGAGTCCGTCCTACTGGCTTTAGTAGAAGTGCTTTTGGTTTTGGGGAGGGGCGGACGGATCGTTCGTACGATCCTTAAGGGATTCTTCGCTTTGCTCAGAATGACGTCTTGGGGTAAGCAAGGGCCAAAACTTCGAACTTTTTGGGTTAAAAACCGTTTATATCGGGCTCGAAAAACGTGGGAGTCGGCCTTTGGGGCGACGCCTGAACCACTAAACAAACTACTGCAATGGCAAAGAAAATAACGGGTTACATCAAGCTGCAGATCCCGGGTGGTAAGGCCACTCCGGCTCCGCCGGTTGGTCCCGCCCTTGGCCAAAAGGGCGTGAACATCATGGAGTTCTGCAAGCAGTTCAACGCAAAGACGGCGAAGGCCGACGGCATGATCACGCCGGTCGTGATCACTGTGTATTCCGATAAGAGCTTCACGTTCGTCACCAAGACGCCGCCGGCTGCGGTGCTCTTGCTCAAGGCAGCGAAGCTCGAGAAGGGTTCGAAAGAGTCGAACCGTTCGAAGGTTGGCAAGGTCACTTCGGCTCAGGTCCGCGAGATCGCCGAATTGAAGATGCCGGATCTCAATGCAGCGTCGATCGAGACTGCAATGAGCATGGTCGCAGGTACCGCCCGCTCGATGGGCTTAACAGTGGAGGGATAAGACCATGGCACAGCACGGAAAGCGTTACATCAATTTGAAGAAGAAGACCGACGGCATCAAGTCGTTGCCGGTCACCGAAGCAGTCAAGAAGGTGAAAGAGCTGGCGTCGGCGAAGTTCGACGAGTCAGTCGATATCGCCTTGAACCTCGGCGTCGATCCTCGTAAGGCCGACCAGGCCATCCGTGGTACGGTCGCTCTGCCGCACGGTATCGGTAAGACGGTGCACGTGACGGTCGTGACGAAGAACCAGGAAGCCGCAGCGAAAGCAGCGGGCGCCGATGAAGTCGGTTTCGAGACGATCCTTGAGAAGATCAAGGGCGGTTGGACGGGCACGGACGTGATCGTTGCAACACCGGAAGTCATGGGCGAGCTTGGTAAGCTCGGTCGTGTGCTCGGACCCCGCGGCCTGATGCCGAACCCGAAGTCGGGTACGGTGACGCAGGATGTCGCGACGGCGGTCAAAGAAGTGAAGGCGGGTAAGATCGAATTCCGCGTCGACAAGCAGGGCAATGTTCACTCGACGGTCGGCAAGGCGTCGTTCGATGCAGCGAAGTTGGCGGATAACGTCAACACGTTCATCGCCACGATTCTTCGCGCGAAGCCGGCGAGTGCGAAAGGCCACTACTTGAAGGGCGTCGTAATCTCGACGACGATGGGACCGTCGGTCCGCATCGATACCACCGAAGCGCTCAAGGCGCACGGCTAAGCTGTAGCTTCAACCAAAGGCTATATGCGAAGAGCCGGGCGAGTGATCGTCCGGCTCTTCGACATTTTGGGAGGTTATGCAGTGTGTGCTACTTCCGGCTCCTTGGTTTCGAAGTACTTGGCAAGCAGATCGGGAGCTTTCTCGAAAAGCACACTGAGGCCTTTTGTGGCGTGGGTTGAAATGAACTGGATATGGTCGCCTCGTGTGACGAGGAAGCCAAGCGGTTCGATGCCGGTGCCGCCTGCACCGCCGCCGCCTTCGCCTTTTCCTTTGCCGGACTTGGCGTTGTCGCCCTCGCCTTCGCCGCGTCCGAAGCCGAAGCCAATGCCGAGGCGGATGACCGGAACGCAGGAGAATTCGCCGAGTCGAAATTCTTCGCCGACGACGGTTTTGGTTTGACCCTCTTCCTTGAGGAAGTCGGCCAACTTGGAGATGACATCATCAAAGTGCTCGTTCATTGTCGTAATAGTGCTGAGTTGGATGTTAGGTTAGCAATGCGGCAGCGATCCGGCTGCTTGTCGTTACGAGCCGCATGCGAAGGGTCGAGGTACCCTGAAAATTGAGCTGTATCCGACGTGCACCGTCCGAAAGACGATACGCGATCGGGAAGAGTATCGCATTGAGTGCGAAGTCGCCGGTGTCGAGGTCAAGCTCGAAACGGGTGAGGTCGAATGCCGTTGGGAATTGTCGCACTTTGCGGACAATGTCCGAAGGGGACAGGTGCAACCGTTTCTTTTGCTTCGGTACTCTGGTTTTTGCAGCAGTGGGCTTTCGTTTTGGCATCGATGGTTCGATGTCGATCGGCAACCCGAAGACACGCAACCGAAGTATGAGCTGCGATTCGACGAGCACAACGCGAAGCGAGACTATCCCTCCGATCGCAATACGATACCTGCGACGGACGGAATCGATCTCCAGCGAGATCGGCGCCGCGACGATGAACGTCAGGAGCCCGAGCAGAACGAAGGCGATTATCCACCAGATCATGGTGAGTTCGGTTTGTCGTATGGATGGCTGCAAGAAGTATGCCATCCGCCGCAACGCACGATTCGTGCGTTGATCGGGCAACGACTGCGATGTCTGGTACACGGTACTGAATTCCGAAGACAAGGTTCGTTACGGTTGCTGGTCGTGACGGACTGTGTTGTAACACTTAGATAGAAGACGCTATGGCAGGCTATTCCGGTACGCCGCTCGTAACGAAGCTGGGGATCAAACAGGGGATGCGGCTCTGCATCCTCGGCGCACCGCATGATTTCAGCGATACACTTGGCGAACTGCCCGAAGTACACCAGCTCAAACAGCTCAGAGGTGAGCTCGACTTCGTCTTGTACTTTACCGATTCGGCATCGAAGTTGCATTCGAGGTTCGCATCTCTGGCCGATGCGCTCGTGGTCAATGGGATGCTCTGGATCGGTTGGCCGAAAAAGGCATCGAAGATGAAGACCGATCTCGACGAAAACATAGTGCGCCGCGTCGGGCTCGATGCAGGCTTGGTTGACGTCAAGGTCTGCGCGATCGACGAACGATGGTCTGGCCTGAAGTTCGTCCGTCGTCTGAAGGATCGTTAACAATATTAAACTTAAACAGTAAGCGTGGTTGTTGCCAACGCTTCAAGACTACAGCATATGTCGCATACTCCGCAAAGAACCCATTATGCAGGCGCAGTCGATGCGTCGCTCGTCGGAACTCGTATCGTCGTCAACGGCTGGATCAACTCGCATCGCGATCTGGGCAGCCTGCTCTTCTTCGACGTCCGAGACCGGTTTGGAGTCGTGCAGTGTGTCGTTGAACCGACACCGGAGACGATGTTCCTCTATGAGGAAGGCAAGGGGCTGCGCAGTGAATTTGTCGTCAGCATCGAAGGCACGCTTCGCAAGCGGTCGAACCCGAACCCGAAGATCGCGACCGGCGAAGTGGAGATACTGGTCAGTTCGATCGTTGTGCTCAACGAGGCCGAAGTGCCGCCGTTCGTGATCGAGGACGAGGTCAAAGCAAATGAAGATCTGCGATTGAAGTATCGTTACCTCGATCTTCGGCGCCCGAAGCTGCAGCGCAATTTGCTGATTCGCCATCGGGTCACGAAGTCGATCCGCGATCATTTCGACTCACGCGGCTTCGTCGAGATCGAAACGCCGATGCTCATGAAAGCAACGCCGGAAGGCGCGCGCGATTTTCTGGTGCCGAGCCGCATCCATCCAGGCGAATTCTATGCTCTCCCGCAATCACCGCAGATCTATAAGCAGATCCTCATGGTCGCCGGAATGGATCGCTACTTCCAGATCGTCAAATGTTTTCGCGACGAGGATCTCCGCGCAGACCGACAGCCCGAGTTCACGCAGCTCGACGTCGAGATGAGCTTTCCGGATGAGGAGATGGTCTATGACGTTATGGAACACTGCTTGCGAAAGGTTTGGACTGATGTCGGTCTCGAACTGCCGCCATTCCAGCGCTACTCGTACAAAGAGGTGATGGAGCGTTTCGGCTCCGATAAGCCGGACCTTCGCTACGAAGTCGAGATTGCAACGCTCACCGAGCGTCTTCGCGGTCGCACGGAGTTTAAGGTCTTCAACGATGTCCTGAAAAAGAAGCAGGGCACGATCGGCGCTGTGGTCGTGCCGGGCGGCGCTGCGTGGAGCCGCAAGCAGATCGACGAGATGACCGAGATCGCGAAGACATACGGTGCCGGCGGATTGGTGTGGCTCAAGAAGACAGCAGAAGGCGTCGATTCGAGTGCGAAAAAATTTCTCTCGCCCGAGATTCACACAGAAATCGCGGAAGCATGCGACATGAAGGTCGGCGATCTCGCGCTCATTGCATGCCACGAGAAGTGGAGCCGTGCATACACAATCCTTGGTGCGCTTCGCATCGAAATCGCAAAGCGACTCAACCTCCTCGATGGCAAGCAGTTCGTCTTTGCGCCACTGTGGGTGCTGAACTTCCCGATGTTCGAGCTCGACGAAGAGTCGGGGCAGTACAACGCGATGCACCATCCCTTCACATCTCCGGTCGTCGAAGATTGGCAAAACAAGACGGACGACCTCGCGGCGATCAGAGCACGCGCATACGATATCGTTGTCAACGGGTATGAACTCGGCTCCGGCTCGATCCGTATCCACGACCGCGCATTGCAGTCAGAAGTATTCGACATGCTCGGACTCAGCGAAGAAGAGAAAGAGAAGAAGTTTGGATTCATGCTGAATGCATTCCGCTACGGCGCTCCGCCGCATGGCGGCATGGCACTTGGCATCGATCGTATCACCATGCTCTGCGCAGGCACCGACAATATCCGCGATGTGATCGCCTTCCCGAAAACGACGTCGATGCAAGGCTTGATGGAGGATTGCCCTTCGACGATCGATCCACGGCAGCTTGCCGAATTGAAGATAGCTGTTCGATGATATATTGGCGCCAATCTGTTTGCGGATTGGCTCCTGTTCTCGGTGGTATATTTGTTGGGCATTGGTGCGAGAGTTGCACTTATGCGATGAATTACTGACGGACCACGCGGGATAGCTACTTCAGGGCTCGAACTCTTGCCCTACTCTTACCCCACTCGAAGAACGGCACAGCGTGTCTATTGTCTGATTGATCATCTCTGCTACGATATGAATCGCACGCTGTATCTGTTGGGCATCGCAATCGGATGCATGGTATGCTGTTGTGACATCGGTTCTGTCCGGTCTCAGATCATCTCCTACAAGACTCGTGAAGTTGCTAATTCACTGAACTGTCCGTGGGAGATCCGATGGGGAAAGGACAATTGGATCTGGTTTACCGAACGAGCCGGGAGGTTCAATCGGGTGAATCCGGAAACCGGAGAGCGACATGTGTTGCTGGCCGAATCGGAAGTGTATTCACTCGGCGAGTTAGGAATGCTTGGGTTCGACTTCCATCCTGATTTTCCCGACTCACCGTATGTCTTCATTGATTACACGTATGCCGATTCTACATCGGTGAAGGATACCGTACTATACTTCGAGAAAGTAGTTCGCTATCGGGTTCGCCATGATTCGATCGCCGCGTTGGCATCTTCACACGATACATTGGTGGACCGGATCACGTATGTCGACCATATACGTGCATATAGTGCGCACAATGGCTCTCGCGTCTTGGTGGGGCCTGACCGTAAGTTATATATCACGACGGGCGAGACGTATTTCGATCCGGGCTTGGCACAACAGGATTCCAGCATCAACGGCAAAATTCTGCGCATCAACCTTGATGGAAGCATTCCCGACGACAATCCTTGGCCAGGAAGCAGAGTATGGACGAAAGGGCATCGCAATCCGCAAGGATTGTGGTTCGGACCCGACGGCACATTATATGAGAGTGAACACGGTCCTGCGAACGATGACGAATTTAATATCATCGAGCGAGGACGAAACTACGGCTGGCCGTCGGTGGAGGGCTTTTGCGATAAACCGGAGGAGATGACATTCTGTGCAGACTCGAATGTCGTCGAGCCGGTTGCTGCCTGGACACCGACGCTTGCCGTGTGCGGCATCGAATACTACAATTCGGATAGAATTCCGGAGTGGAAGAACTCAATCTTACTGATGACCCTGAAGGACGAAAGCCTGTGGCATTTGAAACTCGACGATTCCCATCGTACTGTCGTACAACAGAATCGGTACAACCTCCGCCTGCGGACTACCCCCTCCGACACCGGCGAGCTTGCGGGTAGGCTTCGTGATGTGTGCATATCGCCCGACGGAAGAGTGTTTGTTTCGACGAGTAATGTATGGAGCATCGACTGGGTTCCGGATCATATCTTCGAGATCATTCGTACTGGGCTCGACGGGGTAGAAGTACCCCAATCCGGAACATAGCCCGATTGCGGCGAATCCGAATCCTGCCAGCGTGAGTACGACGCTTACCGGGCTTAGCGACGAGCAGTATGTCGTGTCTGTTATCGATATGCTCGGACGAACGGTATTGCAGACGAACATACGCGGAGCGAATCCGACGCTCGATCTGAGAGGAATCACATCAGGAGTGTATACTGTTCTATTACATAGCGGAGCTCACCGCGAGCGTCTCTCGCTCGTTGTCCGCTGATCAATTCCTTCCCCGTAATTGCTTTGCTGAGGGCAAGTATGGCCGATCGCCTTGCTTGCCGTCGTTTTTACTTGTGTGCCCATGCACTTGCATCTCGTTCGCGAGCCGAGCAGTGACGACGTTGCTCGGTACTCCGATCTTCGTTCTTCGCAACAACAAGATCACTTTATTGCCGAAGGCGAGAAGGTCGTATCCCGACTTCTCGAATCGACATTTCATATCGACTCGATCTATCTGACGCCGGAGCACTTCGACCTGAAACGATCGCTGATCGAATCGCATCGTCAATCGGAGGAGATTCGTGTGCTACTGGGCTCGAAAGCCGAGATGGAGCGAATCGTCGGATTTCCGTTGCACCAGGGGATTATGGCGAGCGCTCGCATCCCGACTTCGCCGGATCTTTCGGGTTTGATCGCCCTCGCACCCCATCCGCATCTCTATGTTCTGCTCGACCAGATCGCAGACGCGGAGAACATGGGGGCCATCTACCGAACGGCATTGGCAATGGGGGCAACCGCAATCATTGTCGATCGCAAAAGTGTGAGCCCCTGGAATCGCCGGTCTGTTCGGGTCTCGATGGGAGCGATCTTCCACCTTCCGACCGTCATGGTACCGGAGCTGGCAGCAAGCGTACATACCCTGCGCGATCACGGAGTTCGCACCTACGCTACTACATTATCTACTTCTGCATCGGACCTCCGGGAAACGCCGCTCGGTGGCGATATTGGCCTTGTTTTCGGCTCCGAGGGGTACGGTGTACAACCATCTGTAATAGCCGAGTGTGAGGGAGAAGTCACGCTACCCATGCCGCAATCTATTGACTCTCTTAATGTTGCGGTTGCCCAAGGGGTGTTCCTTTACGAAGCGTTGCGTCAGCGAGGGCTTCGGGCCAAATAGGGGCGGATATAGCCATAACAACTACGAAATCAGGGTATTTAGGAACTATCCCGTAAAAAAATCGCTTTGTACCGTGCTCTAAATCCGTCCGAGAACGGAGGGGTTTCCGTACTTTTTTTCTGGAGAACGAACGTGTCGAAGAAAACGAACACTTATGCGCTAAAGACCTACTCCGCCAAGGAAGGCGAAGTCAAGCGCGACTGGTATATTGTCGATGCAGAAGGTCAAACAGTCGGCCGCCTTGCAACCAAGGTTGCGAGCGTCCTTCGCGGCAAGCACAAGCCGCAGTTCACCCCGCATACCGATACCGGTGATTTTGTTGTCGTGATCAACGCCGACAAGATTCGCCTTACCGGTAAGCGCGAAGACCAGAAAGAGTACTACCACAATACACTCTATCCGGGTGGCGCACGCTTCACGAAGTTCAAAGACATGCGTTCGACCCATCCGGACCGCATCGTCGAGCTTGCCGTGAAGGGCATGCTCCCGAAGAATTCGCTCGGTCGTCGCACCGGCATGAAGTTGAAAGTGTACGCTGGCGCAGAGCACCCGCATGCTGCACAGCAACCCAAGACGTTGAAGATCGCATAACTCGTTAGACCGAACCTATGGCAAAGCACCACGCATCGATCAATGTCGGCCGCCGCAAGAACGCGGTCGCACGTGTCCACCTCACTCCGGTCTCCGACGGCAAGCCGATGAATATCTCGGTCAACGGAAAAGAGTTTGAGCGGTATTTCGCGAACCCGATTCACCGTGAGGATGTCGTTCGTCCGCTGAAGGCTACCGGTCAGTTCGGCAGCTATAGCGTCACGGCAAATGTGATGGGTGGCGGCACCAGCGGCCAGGCCGGCGCAGTGCGTCTGGCGATCGCCCGCTCGCTCGTCGAGATCAACGCAGAATTTAAGCCCGTGCTTCGTAAGGAAGACCTCATGACGCGCGATCCGCGTATGGTCGAACGCAAGAAGTACGGACGTCCGAAAGCGCGTAAGAGATTCCAGTTCTCGAAGCGCTAACGCAAGTGTGTTCGGGGTGGCCGGTTGTTGATGATTGGCGTTATTCCAAGCATCGACCACCGGTTGCTCCGGGCAGAATTAATACCATATATGCTCTTCGCTTGAGTCGGCTCTGGTCACGCGTTGCGTGTGATCCGACGAGAAGGGTATAGAGATCAAACCAACCAACACAATGAGAATCAAGTTAGAAGACCTGCTCGCCGCCGGTGCGCATTTCGGGCATTTGACCCGTCGCTGGAATCCGAAGATGAAGCCGTACATCTTCATGGAGCGCAACGGCATCCACATCATCGACCTCAACAAGTCGCAGCAACTTGCCGAAGAGGCGCTCAATGCCGCCGAGAAGATGGCTGCCGAAGGCAAGCGCTTCCTCTTCGTTGCAACCAAGAAGCAGCTCCGTGGCGCAGTGAAGGAAGAAGCCGAGCGTTGCGGTCAGCACTTTGCGACCGATCGCTGGCCGGGCGGTATGCTCACCAATTTTACGACTATCCGCAAGTCCATCAAGCGTCTGCGCGACCTTGAAAAGTGGGAAGAGGATGGCTCGATCGAGAATTACACCAAGAAGGAACAGCTCCTGTTCTCTCGCGAGCACGAGAAGCTCAACGGCACGCTCGGCGGTATCGCCGACATGCGCGGACTTCCGGGTGCGATGATCATCATCGACATCAAGAAGGAGCACATCGCAGTGAAGGAAGCCCGTACACTCGGCATTCCGATTTTCGCACTCGTCGATACGAACGTCGATCCGGATCTCGTCGATTATCCGATCCCGGCGAACGACGATGCGCTTCGTTCCGTCCAGCTCTTCATCCATGCCTTTGCCGATGCGATCAATTCCGGTCGCGCCGCAGCAAAAGTCAAGCGGCTCGATGAAGGCGCGTCGAAGGAAATGGCTCAGAAGGAAGCCGACATCGACGAGATCGAAGAAACCGCTGCTGTCCAAGGCTAAGCCGGAACGTACATCGATCTCCGCGGACGGCGAGCCTTCTTTAATGACTGCTCGCCGTTTTTGCTCCTCATAGCAAAATCACACACGAGTTTAATAATACAAGGATACCATCATGGCAATCTCAGCAGAATTAGTAAAGAAATTGCGCGACCGTACCGGCGCAGGTATGGCCGATTGTAAGAAAGCCCTCGAAGAGGCGAACGGTAACGAAGAGCAGGCGATCGAGATCCTTCGCAAGAAGGGTGCTGCCAGCGCCGCCAAGCGCGCCGACCGCGTCGCAAAAGAAGGCGTGATCGTCACAGCCGTCAGCGACGATAAGTCCAAGGCCGTGATCGCCGAAGTGAATTCCGAGACCGACTTCGTCGCTCGCAACGAGTCGTTCGTCGCGTTCGCACAGGATGTGGCGAATGCCGCACTCACGGCCAGCCCGAACTCGCACGAGGAATTCCTGATGACGAAGATGTCGAACGGTATCAGCATCGCCGAAGGTGTTGGTGAGCAGACCGGTCGTATCGGCGAGAAGATCGAAGCACGTCGGTTCGAACTCGTCGACACGAAGGACGGCGTTGTGGCCAGCTACATTCACCCCGGTGCAAAGCTCGGCGTGCTTGTTGCCCTCAAGGGCATCGACCCTGAGAAGGGCTTGCCGCTCGGCCGCGACATCGCGATGCAGGTCGCTGCGATGAACCCCCTTGCGCTCGACCGCTCTGCCGTCGATGCCACGACGATTGAGAAGGAGATGGACATCTTCCGTACCCAGCTCAAGAACGAGGGCAAGAAGGACGAGATCATCGAGAAGATCCTCGGCGGCAAGATGGATAAGTTCTATCAGGAGAATACGCTCCTCGAGCAGAGCTTCATCAAAGACGCTTCCAAGACGATCACCGATCTCTTGAAGGAAGCCGGCAACGGCGTGACCGTCACCGGTTACGTTCGCATGCAGCTCGGTGAGGGACATCACCATACCACAGAAGCAGCCGCGTAAGTTCGAATCGAACTTCTATTTCAAGGAGCGTACACCGACGGTGTACGCTCCTTTTGTTTTTCGTACTCCTGCACGATCAGCTTGAGAACAGCGGAGGCGTCGATCGTCGTCGAGGGGGCAAGTCCGTTCTTAAGACGATACCCCAGGCTCTGGTAGCGGTCCTCGCGGCTCAGAGGCTTGTTCGAATACTCAGGCCGAAGCATCGAGCCTCCTTCGTTGATGTTGTCGAAGACCCAGCGGACTCCCGGTGCGCTCTCGTTGCGGTTGAGCGCAGTTGCAACGTCCGAGAGATCGCATCGCTCCATGACCGTCTTGTCATTGCGGCCAACAGCAGTCTCGTATCGGTACTCGAATTCGATGTAGTGCGGTTCACTGATTTCGGTCAGTACCGCTCCGCCTCGCACATGTGAGAAGATCGCATAGTAATGCAGCGGACGGTTGGTCTTGACCACACTGATCGCAGGGGCAGCGATCTCGTCGATCGCGACCTCGCCCGCCTCAATGGCCGCGATGTCGCGCATCACGTCGTCGTATTCCGGTCTCCAGAGTGGTTCGAACGCATCGAGATCGCGAAGCCAGTCGGCGAAGCGGGGAAGGAAGTATTCAAACTTCTGTGCCGAGACCTCGAACTCCATCGTCGCATCGTTGAGGTCGCCAAATGGCAGGCAGAACTCGTCGGCTTCGACACGATTGAGAATGCAGCAGAGCTTCAGTGCATCGAGGCTGAGTGCGCTGCGATGATCGAACTCGCGAAAGTCGCCGAGATGCGCAGCCGCGACGAGCAGCTCGCGGTTCGCGAGCGCAAGGTCTGGATTCAGCACAGACCAGACCGAGAGCATGCCATCGATATCCCAATGATTGCAGGTGACGTAGTGTGCCGTTGCGCCGGGTTTGTTGCTGCGTTTGTCTGCGAGCCAGTTCAGCCCTGTCTCGGTGCTCGTGTTCGCGCGATAGGGTGGCGGGACACGTTCGCTGTAGAGGTGTGTGAGGTTAAGCCCGCGATGGTAGTAGCAGTCGCAGACGATCAACTCGTCGGCTGCGATTTCGTGGGCTCGTTCGTATGGCAGGAAGCGGATGTCAGTCATCAGGAGTGCAAATTACCGTATTTTTGCAGTTCGTACGTGTCGGATATCCAATTGTTATGTCGCAAACGCCAAAATACAAGCGCATCCTGCTCAAGCTCTCCGGTGAATCGTTGATGGGCGAACGCGAGTTCGGCATCGACCCAGCGGTGATCAACCAGTTCTCGGAGGAGATTATCGCAACCCATGCGCTCGGCGTGCAGATCGCCGTTGTCGTCGGTGGCGGGAATATCTACCGAGGCGTCGAGGGCAGCGTCGATGGGGTGCAGAAAGTACAAGGCGACTACATGGGGATGCTCGCCACGATGATCAACTGCCTCGCATTACAGAACGCCCTTGAGGCAAAAGGGATTTACACCCGACTCATCTCGGCAATCACGATGACACAGATCGCCGAGCCGTTCATCCGACGCCGGGCCATTCGGCACCTCGAGAAAGGTCGCATCGTCATCTTCGGCTCCGGCACCGGCAACCCGTACTTCACGACCGATACCGCAGCCGCGCTACGCGCGTCCGAGATCGATGCGGATGTCGTGCTCAAGGGAACACGTGTCAACGGCATCTACGATTCCGACCCGGAGAAGAACCCGAACGCAAATTTGATCCCACAGATCACCTACGCCGAGATGTTGCAGAAGGGGCTGCGCGTGATGGATATGACGGCGATCACGCTCTGCCAGGAAAACGGGCTGCCCATTGTCGTCTTTAATATGAACGATCGTGGGAATTTGCTTCGTGTACTTACAGAGGACGGAGTTGGCTCAAAAGTTGTTATGTAGGCCGACGCGAATTCCGCGTTCCAACGACCAAGTTATTACGGTATGAATACGACAAAAGAGATCTTACACGATTGTGAAGTCCGCATGACGAAGGCGGTCGAAAGTTTTGTGCACGAGTTGTCTAAAATCCGCACCGGGCGTGCTTCGACGGCGCTTCTCGACACCGTCCGTGTCGATGCCTACGGCTCGCCAATGGCCCTGAATCAGGTCGCCAACGTCACGACGCCGGATGCGCACACCATTGCAATCCAGGCATGGGATAAGGGCTTGATGGGCGCGATCGAGAAAGCGATCATGGCTGCGAACCTCGGCCTGACGCCATCGAATGACGGAACGATGATCCGAGTCCCGATGCCGCCGCTGACCGAAGAACGCCGCAAAGAGATCGTGAAGCTCGTCAAGAAGCTCGGCGAGGAATCGAAGGTGTCGATCCGGAACGTCCGCCGCGATGCCATGGAGCACCTCAAGAAAGCTGAAAAGGCGGAGCATTTTTCAGAGGACGACCGCAAGCGCGCGGAAGACGACGTCCAGAAAAAGACAGACGGAAAAGTCAAGGATATCGATGCCATTGTTGCCACGAAAGAGAAGGAAGTGATGGCCGTCTAAGCGTATGTTGTTTGCATAACTATCCTAACATTCACAAAACCAGATCCACCACTATGAGAACTGCACTCAGACTGTTGCTCGCCCTGTTCATGCTGGGCGCCGCGATCGCACCGGCAACGCGTTCCTTCGCCGATGACGCAACGAAGGACAAGAAGCCTGCTGCCGGCAAAACGGAGCAAAAGGCAAAGGCCAAGAAGGACCACGACGACAAGAAAGTTGAGAAGAAGATAACCGAGAAGAAAAAGGATAAGCTGAAGGGCGACAAGAAGAAGATCGAGAAGAAGAAAGATGAGAAGTCGAAGGAGATGAAGAAGTCCGAGTCCAAGGACAAAGTGGATGCTTCCTCAAAAGGCCCGAACGGCGAGGCCGTGCACATCGGCCCGAAGGGCGGGAAGTATTACATGAACAAGAACGGCAAGAAAGTCTATCTCAAGAAGTAATCTTCGCTCAAGGCGAGTACAAAAAGAAAAGCCGCGGACTTAGGTCCGCGGCTTTTTCATTGCTTGTAAGAACTACTACTTCTGCTCTTCGCCGACGGTGTCTTCACCCTCGGTTTCGTGCGTGTCGGCCGGATTGATGCCTGCTTCCTTCATCACATCCTCGATAGTCGTCGGATGCGATGAAACCGTCTTCGAGGCTTCGCCTGCGTGTTCGATGTGGAAGAGCAGCTCTGCGCCGTTGGTCGCAACATCGACCTTGACGATCGTCCCTTCTTTCACGGCACCTTTGAGGATCTCTTCCGCGATCGGGTCTTCGATGTACTTCTGCATGGCCCGGCGAAGCGGACGAGCGCCGTACTGTTTATCGAAGCCCTTCTCGGCAACATATTCGAGCGCGGTCTGCGTCAGCTCGACGCTTACGCCCATTTGCTGCACGCGCTTGAGAAGCTTATTGAGCGAGATCTGGATGATCTGCACGATATCTTCCTTCGTAAGCGTACGGAACACGATCGTTTCGTCAACGCGGTTCAGGAATTCCGGATTGAACAAACGCTTGAGCGACTCGTCGATCTGCTCTTTCATGCGGCCGTGTTCGTCGGTGCTCGACGACTCGCCGAAGCCGATCTTGGGCTGCTTCTTGATATCGCGCGAGCCGACATTCGACGTCATGATAATGATCGTGTTCTTGAAGTCGACCTTGCGACCGAGCGAATCGGTGAGTTGTCCGTCGTCGAGTACCTGCAAGAGGATATTGAAGACGTCCGGATGCGCCTTCTCGATCTCGTCGAGCAGCACAACACTGTACGGTTTACGGCGAACCTTCTCGGTCAATTGACCGCCTTCTTCGTAGCCGACATATCCCGGAGGCGCACCGACAAGCCGTGAGACGGAGAACTTCTCCATGTACTCGCTCATGTCAACGCGGATCAGCGCATCTTCGCTATCGAAGAGGTAGCGGGCCAACGCCTTTGCGAGTTCGGTCTTTCCGACGCCGGTGGGTCCGAGGAAGATAAAACTTCCGATCGGCCGAGCCGGATCTTTCAGGCCAGCACGAGTACGACGAATCGCTTTCGTGAGCTTTTCGATCGCTTCGTCCTGCCCGATCACCGAACCGCGCAACGCATCCTGCATTTTCAGGAGCTTGATGCTCTCGCTTTCGGCGACCTTGTTGACGGGGATGCCCGTCATCATGGCGATGACATCGGCGATGTCGTCTTCGTTGACCTCATACACTTGCGAACCAAGCTCTGCTTCCCACTTGGTGATCGCAGCTTCGAGGTCCTGCTGATGCTTTTTCTCGAGATCGCGAAGCTTGGCAGCTTCTTCGAAGTTCTGCGTCTTGACGACGAGATTCTTCTGTACCTTCACTTCTTCGATCTTCTTCTCCAACTCTTCGACGTCCTTCGGCGCATGGACGTTCGCCAGATGGACGCGCGAACCCGCTTCGTCCATGACGTCGATTGCTTTGTCCGGAAGGAAACGATCGGTGATGTAGCGATCGCTCAAACGGACTGCCGACTCGATCGCCTTGGCAGAGTAGTGCACCTGATGGTGCTGCTCGTATTTCGGGGCGATATTCTGTAAGATCTGGATTGTCTCGTCAACCGTCGGCGGATCGACGATAATCTTTTGGAAGCGCCGATCGAGTGCGCCGTCTTTTTCGATGAACTGGCGATACTCGTCGAGCGTCGTGGCGCCGATGCACTGGATATCACCACGAGCAAGGGCAGGCTTGAACATGTTCGATGCATCGAGCGAACCCGAGGCGCCGCCGGCACCGACGATCGTATGTAATTCGTCGATGAAGAGGATCACGTCCTTCGCTTTTTCCAGCTCGTTCATGACAGCCTTCATGCGCTCTTCGAACTGACCGCGGTATTTCGTACCCGCAACAAGCGCTGCGAGGTCGAGCGTCACGACGCGCTTATCGAAGAGCACGCGCGGTACTTTCTTTTGAACGATCCGCAATGCCAATCCTTCGGCAATGGCCGTCTTGCCGACGCCCGGCTCGCCGATAAGCACCGGATTGTTCTTCTTGCGGCGCGAGAGAATCTGTGCAACGCGCTCGATTTCTTTCTCTCGGCCGATAATCGGGTCGAGTTTTTCTTCGGACGCAAGCTTGGTCAGGTCGCGGCCGAAGTTGTCGAGCACCGGCGTCTTCGTGCGCTCGGGCTTCTTCTCTTGCGCGGGTTGCTTGGGTGCGCTGGTCGCACGGCCGGAGATGATATTGTCAAGCTCGGCGCGGACGCTATCGTACGTACAATTGAATTGGTTCAGGATCTGTGCGGCGATATTATCCTCATCGCGCAACAGAGATAATAACAGGTGTTCCGTGCCGATGACCTCGCTCTTATAGAGCTTCGCTTCGAGATAGGTAATCTTCAGTACCTTCTCGGCTTGTTTGGTCAGCGGGATGTTGCCGATGGTGAGCGTCGCACCGCCCGAACGAACGGTGTCCTCGACGGCTTTTTTGATTTTGTACAGATCGACGCCGAGATTCCGTAAAATCTTTACGGCGATACCTTCGCCTTCGCGGATGATACCAAGCAAGAGATGTTCCGTGCCAATGTAGTCGTGTCCGAGTCGGATCGCTTCTTCACGTGACAGGCGGATGACATCTTGTACCCGGTTGGAAAAATTACCTTCTTGTGCCATGATCGTAGCCTTAAATAATGCCCCTTACTTATAAGACGAAATCTACCTACTCTTTGTTACGAAAACAATTGTGAGTTTCGATTCATCCTGTCAACCAACTATTCCAACAGAATGGGTATAGACACGGTTCGTGCATTCGGGCGATCGGTTGCGTTCCTGATTGCCGTATGCGTTCCGGGATTGTTCCCGTCGCTCCTGCATGCCCAATCGTCGCTCGAAGTGTTCGTTCGCGAGGTGCTCTCCCGTCCGCATACCCACTGTGCCACCGAAGCCGCACTCGAAGTCTCGCGCGCACATCGGATCAAAGGAGACAGGATGATTCTGACAACGCCGCAACTTCAGGATAGTATTGTCTCTGCGAGCGGTCGCTTCAAAGTCTTTTACGACCACACCGGGGCGAATGTTGCGACGCCGGAGTATGCGGCCTTCGTGGCTGCGATTGCCGACACTGCGTATATGTTGGAGGTGGACACGCTGGGATACCCGAAACCGGCCTATGGTTTTCCCGACTCTACCTGGCATATCTATCTCATGGCGCTCGGCTCCGCCTACGGAATGACGGCGACAACCGACGATGGCAGCCTGGGGAATTCGCCGACCGGTTTGCTGCGCAGCCGCTCGTACATTACGATCGACCACTCGTTCTCGGACGATAAATACCCAACGAAAGGACTCGATGCGGCGCGGATAACGATCTTCCACGAATTTCACCACGTCATCCAATTTGCCGATTACGGCAGCAGCCCGACCGGAAGCGATCTGAATTTCCGCGAGATGACAAGTACGTGGATGGAGATGCGGAGTTCACCGTGGATCCCGGATTATACGCAGTATCTGCCGTCCTACATCGCCGATCTCGATCAGGCATTTCCGCAAGCAGACGTGCAGGGCGGGTACGGACAATCGATCTGGATGCAATATGTCGCAGGAAATCTTGGTGATTCACTCGTTCGCGAGTTCTGGACGTGGTTCGCGAACAAGCGAGCCGAGTATCTTCCAACGATGGACACTGTCCTGAAACAGCATGGAACGAGCTTCTGCGAGCTGTATGGAAAGTTCGGCGGCGATCTGGTCGGCCTGCAATATCGCTACGAGCATCAACCGAGTCTGCCGATCGATCAGACTTCACTTGAGAAATTACGGGTCGGGTCGTTCGATTCTACCAAACTTGGGGCATATATCAATCCCGCATCCCTATTGCTGTTTCGAGCCCCGAGTAATCCATATGGCGATGTGCTGGTGCTCTCGGCCGCACCGTATTATGCGACAGTGCTCGATTACCAGCTTCACCTCACGGCAAGCGGATATTCCTCGACACAGGCAGACAAGATCTGTTCGCGGTGGGAAAGTCTGCCGCAAGTTGGCGTTACCGCCTACCCACAGCCATTTGTCATTTCGGACCCTGCAACTGACCGCCTGAGTATCCTGGCTTCGATTGCGACCGTCCATGATGACGGGACGATGTCACGGCCGGCTTCGTGTCAGCTCAATATCCATGATCTCGACAACCGGCTCATCCGCTACAGCGAACCGACGCCCGAACTGACGGCAGGGAAGTGGTTTGTGCGTTGGGATGGTACGGACGATCACGGCAGGGTAGTATCCTCCGGCATCTACACCTATGCGCTGCGAACCGATGGCTCTGTGACAAGCGGCAAGATCGTGGTGGTCCGCAAATAGGGGCTCGCCGACCGTTTGAATGGTGGAACGGTTACGGCCCGTCTGGGTGTCGGACACAGCATTCATTTTGAGCATATTCGCTTTCCTCAGAGTAAACTCCGCGACGAATCCCTCGATGAAACCTTGTGAGGCTCCGCCGGAGGGATTCTTCGCTACGCTCAGAATGACTGCACTATTAACGGCCTTAACCTGAGGCGCTACCTGTCGTTGCGAGCCGGAAGCGTTTCTCGGGGGAATGGTGTTATACGTGGCTCGATTATCTCGGGTGGCGTTTTTTCGCCGGATACACCCTATATTTTCATATTTTCGTATTCTATGGCATCTACAAACGATTTTCGCGTCGGAGCAGTACTTCGCATGGACGGTGGCGAGCTCTTTCGGATCGAAGAGTATGAACACCGCACACCCGGTAACCTTCGTGCGTTCGTTCAGGCACGCATGCGCTCGCTTCGTTCGGGCAATCTGAAGGAAGTCCGTTTCCGCTCCGGTGAAGAGGTCGATCTTGTCCGCATGGAAAAGAAGCCGTTCCAGTTTCTCTACAAGGACGGCGATGACTACGTGTTCATGGATAACGAGACGTACGAGCAGGTGACGGTGTCCCCGCTTAAGGTCGGCGATTCTTCGCTCTATATCAAAGAGTCGGACACGGTAGACATACTGTTTTCGGAAGACGGCGAGGTCATCTCGGTCGACGTGCCGGCGGCTGTCGTGCTGAAGATCGTCGAGACGGATCCCGGAATGCGCGGAGATACCGCGACCGGAGGGACGAAGCCTGCAAAGCTTGAAACAGGTGCCGTTGTGAACGTACCGCTCTTCCTCAACGAGGGCGAGATGGTGAAGGTAGATACGCGCACGGGCGCCTACCTCGAACGTGTAAAAGTAAAGTAATTCTCGAGACCACGCTACCCGTTCGGGTATTGCTGCATGCAGTGTGATAATGACTGCCTGTACGATACCGATACTGGAGTAACAAACCATTCGTGTCGTATGGATCTGAGTTACCTGGAGAAAGTTGTGAAGCTCTTCGACGGCAGTACGCTGACCGATCTGGAGATCGAAGAAGAAGGCACGCAAATCCGCCTTGCTCGTCGCATCGAGCAACCGCCGGTTGTTCAGTATGCGGCGCCGCCGATGGGGTATGCTCCGGCTCCGGCGCCTGCAGCACCAACGGCCGCAGCGCCAAGCGCGCCTGCCGCAGCCGCTGCGGCTCCTGCCGCAAACTCGAAGCATCACGAGATCAAGTCGCCGATCGTCGGTACTCTCTACCGCGCGCCATCGCCCGACGCCGATCCGTATGTGCAGGTAGGGCAGAGGGTCGAGGCCGGACAAACGATCTGTATCGTCGAAGCAATGAAGCTGATGAACGAGATCGAAAGCGATGCTAGCGGGAAGGTCATCAAAATTCTTGTCGACAATGCGCAGCCCGTCGAGTACGGCCAGGCGCTCATTGTGGTCGAACTCGACTGATCGACCGAACATGACGGGTCGTCGGGGCAAGCCTCCGATAGACCGGATTACTCATCAACGGCGAAGAACTCGTGTTCAAGAAGATACTTATAGCCAACCGCGGCGAGATCGCACTTCGGATCATCCGCACCTGCCGTGAACTCGGCGTAAAAACGGTTGCCGTGTACTCCGAGGCAGACAGACATGCTTTGCATGTCCGCTTCGCAGACGAAGCGGTCTGTATCGGTCCGCCAGCGGGGAAACAATCGTACCTCAATATTCCGCAGATCATATCCGCAGCCCATCTGACGGGCGCCGAAGCCATTCATCCCGGCTACGGATTCCTTGCGGAGAATGCAGAATTCTCGGATATTTGCACTGCAAGCGGATTCACCTTCATCGGTCCGACGCCGGACATGATCGAAGCGATGGGCGACAAGGCCCGCGCGAAAGAGACGATGAAGAAAGCCGGCGTCCCGGTTGTTCCGGGTTCGGACGGCGTGATCCGTGACGTCCACGAAGCAAAGGAAGTTGCAGCAGCGATCGGATTTCCGGTGATGATCAAAGCGGTTGCCGGCGGCGGCGGACGCGGAATGCGGTTGGTAACCAAGCCGGAAGATTTCGAGAGCAATTTTAATATGGCGACCTCCGAGGCGGCGAACGCCTTCAACAATGGGGACGTCTATATCGAGAAGTTCGTCGAGAAACCGCGACACGTCGAGATTCAGGTCTTCGGCGATAACCATGGCAACGTCGTTCACTACAACGAACGCGAGTGCTCGATCCAGCGCCGCCACCAGAAGCTCGTCGAAGAATCGCCGTCACCGGTCGTGACCGATGCGATTCGCGAAAAGATGGGAGAGGCTTCGATCAAAGGTTGCATGAGCGTCGGCTATGTCGGTGCTGGCACGATCGAGTACCTGCTCGATGCGCACGGCGACTTCTACTTTATGGAGATGAATACCCGCATTCAGGTCGAGCACTGTGTGACCGAGCAGGTCACGGGCGTCGATCTGATCGAGCAGCAGTTACATGTTGCCGATGGCGGTAAGATCTCGCGGAAGATCCGTAAGCCGAACGGCCATGCCATCGAATGCCGCATCAATGCGGAAGATGTCGAGAAAGATTTTCGTCCGTCACCGGGCCAGATCACCGGTTTTCATGCGCCGGGAGGCTTCGGCGTTCGCCTCGATTCGCATGCGTATGCGGGATACAGCATCCCACCGTACTACGATTCGCTTGTCGGCAAGCTCATCTGCTGGGGCAGCGACCGCGACGATGCGATCGACCGGATGCGCTCGGCACTCGATGAATTCGTGATCGAGGGCATCAAGACGACGATCCCGTTCCATAAGGCGCTCATGCGAAACGACCAATTTCGATCGGGAGATTTCGATACCAAATTTCTCGAGACCTTCGACTGGTCGACGGTCAAGCCATAACGATTCCACGAGCAATTTTCTATTCAAACGACAATGACATTTCCAGAGAATCTTACGTACACCAAAGAACACGAGTGGGTGAAAGTCGACGGGAACGTCGCAACCATCGGTATCACGGATTTTGCACAGGGCGAACTGGGCGATGTGATCTTCGTCGATATCGCCGCTGGTCAGACGGTGTCGGCCGGCAGCTCGGTCGGTTCGGTCGAGGCAGTGAAAACCGTCAGCGATATCTACTCCCCAGTGTCCGGGACGATTTCCGAAGTCAATACGGCGGTCAATGATGCGCCGGAGACGGTGAACAAAGATCCATACGGCGACGGCTGGTTGCTGAAGATCGAGATGTCGAATCCCGAGGAGCTCAAGCAGACCCTTTCGGTCGCTGACTACCGGGCGCTCATCGGGCAATAAGCCCTTCACCCCGCGAAGACGGAGGCGCTACGAGTAAGCGGACGAAACTCACCCTCTTCATACTCTTCACGGTCGTTACTCGGCTTGCGCTGGCGTTTCGTCCGGAAACACAGCTGACGGAGCGCCTCTATCAAGAGGATGCATTTTATGCCCTCGACGTTGCCAACCATGTTGCGCACGGCGAGGGCTTTTCTGTTGATGGCGTCCATCCGACAAATGGCGTTCAGCCGCTGATCGTCCTTTTCTACTCCGCGTGTTTTCGGCTTGCCGGTAATGACAAATGGCTCGGGGTGAGGCTGACGTTTGGTCTTGTTGCGCTCTTCGAAGCGCTGAGCGTCGTGCTGATCTTCCGACTCATCAACGAACTGAAGTGGCCAGAGGCTACATATTCTGTCGATCCTGCAATCGTCGGTGCGGGACTCTGGGCTTTCGTGCTCTCGAATCTCATTCACAACGCCATCGGACTCGAGACCGGGCTCTATGCGATGATGATTCTGCTCTCGAGTTACTTGTATGCGCGGATTATTAGGCGAGCGGATACGAACACGGTCGGGATAGGTAGTTATGCGGTTCTCGGAATCGTCCTCGGACTTACGGTTCTCGCACGCATCGATGCCGTATTCCTCGTGGGGGCAATGCTCGTATACGATGTGTTTGCACGAACGTCGCGGCCGTTCGGATCACGTCTTCTCCTTGCGACAGTAGCGGGCATCGTAGCGATCCTTGTCAGCTCTCCGTGGTGGATTTATAACTATACGACGTTCGGGAGTCTGATGCCGATCAGCGGTCAATCGGAATCGATCGGTTCAATGCTCACGACGAATATTTCATTTTCGTCGACAGTGCTGGCAAATATCTGTTTTGTGCTGTTCTATGTACCGACAGAATTTCCGCCTGGTCCGATCGCAACGATCGTTGCATTTCTCGTATTGGGGATTGTCGCGATGGTGAAGTGGCGCACTTCGCTTGTTAGAAAGCTGTCCGATTTGTATGTGCTTCCACCGATCACGGTACTTGCGTTGTTCAGTGGGCTGATCGTCCTGTATTACACATTTGTGTTCTCCGCACCGCATTTTATCGGTCGTTATTTCCACCCGGTTCGAGTGACGGCACTCTTGACGGCTGCGCTCGTCGTGCCGATGATCGTATCGTATTTGAAGACGGCGCACACCCCTGTTTGGAAGCGATATGTGCTATATCTGTACGTGCTTGTCGCGATAGGCTTCAATGCAACGCATTACGTGTATAATTTTACAATTAAGGAGACCAGTCCTCTGTATTGGGCCGGAGTGTGGGCGAAGGAGCATCCGCAATACCGTTTGGGCATGACGTCGTCAGGGACGGCAAACTTCGTATCGGGATCGGTCGTAAATCTCGATGGGAAGGTAAACTTCGACGCGCTGCGTGCCAGACACGACGGAACAATGGGCAAGTATATCGTCAAGTCCGGCATCAATGTGATCCTCGACATGGACCGTCCGAGCATCGACGAAGCAACGCGCGAGGGAGCAGTGTTCGTACCGATCGATACGTTTAAGAATTCGATCTATTATTTGAAGAAGTAGCCGTGCTTCTGCTATGGTGATGTGAGGTAGTGGCTCGGTTTGTATGGTTTCGGCAGAAGACAGTCTGAGCCGTTCGCTTTGATGAGAGTATGCTTCGTGAAGAATCGCTGTGGCGATGCGTCACTGCGTTTCATCGAGGGATTCTTCGCGGAGTTTACGCTGAGCAAAGCGAATGTGCTCAGAATGACTGTATTCAATACAGTCTTACTTTGAGGGACTGCCTGCAGCGCTGCATTGAAACTTTCCTCACGGAAATCGAATTTATAGACCTTTGAAAATAGGGACGCACGGGAAAGCCTCGCGCGGCCTTTTTTTTTTGACCACGATGGCGCATTCCGGAGACTCCGTTCTCATCCTCGATTTCGGTTCGCAATACACACAACTGATCGCCCGCCGTGTCCGAGAACAAGGCGTGTATGCCGAAATCTACCCCTGTAACGCCAAGATAGAAACCATCCGCGAGTACGGTGCGTCGGCGATTATCTTATCCGGCGGACCCGCGAGCGTCTATGCCGACGATGCGCCTCGCTGTGCACCGGAAGTGTTCGAAATGGGCCTGCCGATTCTCGGTATCTGCTACGGGTTGCAGATGATCGCCTATGACATGGGCGGCGAAGTAGACAAGAGCGCCCACCGTGAATACGGGCGTGCGCAGCTCATCATCGACGACCGCTCCTGTCCGCTCTTTACCGATCTTCCGGAACAAGCGAACGTGTGGATGTCGCACGGCGACAAGCTCACGAAGCTCCCGACGGGTTTTCGTGTGGTTGCCCACAGCGCCAACTCTCCGATCTGTGCCGTCGCAAACGACGCGAAGAAGATATACGGCGTACAGTTTCATCCGGAAGTCGTTCATACGACGGGTGGATCGCAGATCATCGCAAACTTCCTCTTCGATGTTGCCGGCCTCAAAGGCGGCTGGAATTCGGCGAATTTCATCGAAGCGACGATTCGTGAGATTCGCGACGCGGTTGGAAGCGATACCGTCATCTGTGCACTCAGTGGCGGCGTCGATTCGGCAGTTGCAGCGACACTGGTCCACCGAGCGATCGGAAGCCAGCTCAAGTGCATTCACGTCGATAACGGTTTGATGCGTCGCGGCGAAAGTGCCGAGGTCGTACACACCTTCCGCGATCATTTCGGCATCGATCTTGACTTTGTCGATGCAAGCGAGTTGTTTCTAACCAGACTCGCAGGTGTTACCGACCCCGAACAGAAACGCAAGATTATCGGCAAGGCATTCATCGACGTCCTTGCCGACGAGGCCAAGAAGTTCTCGGGTGCGAAGTATCTTGTGCAGGGGACGATCTACCCCGATGTTATCGAATCATTGTCGTTCAAAGGTCCGTCGCAGACGATCAAGTCGCATCATAACGTCGGTGGCTTGCCCGAGTTGATGGAGCTCGATCTGATCGAGCCGCTGCGCGAACTCTTCAAAGACGAAGTCCGAAATGTCGGCCGTGCCCTCGGCATCCCCGAGCAATTCATTGAGCGTCATCCGTTTCCGGGGCCTGGTCTTGCCATTCGAGTAATAGGAGATGTGAGCCGCGAGAAGCTGGACTTGCTCAGAGCCGCTGATGCAATCTTCCTTGAGGAATTGCACTCGAATAATCTCTATCATTCGGCATGGCAAGCCTTTGCGGTGCTCTTACCGGTCCGCACAGTCGGCGTTATGGGCGATGAACGTACATACGATTCCGTGTGTGCAATTCGTGCGGTTACCAGTGTTGACGGTATGACAGCCGATTGGGCACGGCTTCCACATGAGGCACTTGCGACGATTTCTAGTCGCATCTCGAATGAAGTCAAAGGCATAAGCCGAGTCGTTTACGATATTAGTTCAAAGCCGCCCGCCACGATCGAATGGGAATAATGATATTACAGAAGATCTATAGGGAGTACAGGGATTCTACCAACGAGCACTGAAAGAGCAGTGAGTGTAGAAAAAAAGTGAAATATTTTTCTACGCCCTAACACAATCCTTTTCTTAGCGTTATGGAAAGCTCCCGGTCATTCGACCGGGAGCTTTTCGTTTTTCCCTCTTGCATTTTTGAAAGCTGTTGATTATATTTGAGTACTTGCTTCCGCAATGCGCGGAGCTTGCCATCTTGCGAAAGGCATCGAGCGTAGTTTGTCCCGATGCCCCGGATGAGTACCCCTGGTTCCCTAGACAGGCCCGTACGATCCGGTCCGCTCTTTTGTGTAGTGTGACGAAATATCATGATTGGATACCCGTGTACGTCTCGTAGGAGCGTCGTGCTCCTCTGTGCATTCGCTATTTTCTTTATTGCTCATTCGATCGCAGAAGCTCAGACCCCAAGAGCATTCTCTTATCAAGGTGTGATCGCAACGAGTACAGGCCAGCCGGTTTCGGATGGAGAGCATGTTGTTGCCGTCTCGATCTATCGGGATTCCGTCGGCGGCACTCCGGTCTTCAGCGAAGCATACCCAACCCGCACGCATGGCGGGCTTTTCTCGTTGCTGATCGGCGGGAAGAACGGCATTCCGAATTCGGTGCTCTTCGATGTGCCGATGTATGTCGGCGTGAGCATCGATGGGAGTGCGGAAGTTCAGCCTCGCACGGCACTGCTTGCCGCACCGTATGCGATGCATGCCGATGTCGCGCAAGTTGCAAACGGCCTCACACCGGATGCGACCGGCGTCGTGACAAGCATTAACGAGATCAGCGGTGCGATTCACTTTGTGGGCGATAGCTCGATCGTCATCACGCAAGATCATAACCTCATCTCGTTCCACGCCCGAGCAGGCGGAAGCGGCGGGATTGCCGGAGTCTCTGCGCTCGATAAATCGGTACTCGTGCAGAATCCAAACGGCCCCGTCGCTGGTGTCCGTGTCGCCGATGGAGGAATCACGACTACGAATATTGCCGATGGCGCAGTAACGCCTTCCAAGTTAAATCAAGCCGGTGCTACAACTGGGCAGGTGCTAAAATGGTCCGGGACGAAGTGGTTGCCAGCCAACGATAGCGGCAGTGCATATAGCGCTGGAAACGGAATTACCATTACCGGCTCGAGCATTGCGGTATCGAAACCGTTGCCTTCCGGGACGCTTGTAAACTCCACGCTGCGGTGGGACGGCGCGCAGTGGGTAGAGAACACGAACCTGACCAGCAACCCCCAAGGCTTTACGACTGTCAACAACTCGCTTGTGCTCGCCAGCGCGGGGAATGCGAGCGAACTCCGATTCTACGAACCGGTAGGTAACGGGACGAACTATTCGTCGTTCAAGGCGGGGAGCCAGACCGGCGATATTATCTATACGCTCCCGACATCGCTTCCGGGCACGAGCGGCTTCCTTCGTGTTGATAATACCGGTGCAATGTCATGGGCTCCGTCCACTTCATCGGCTGTGACCTTCGATCAGGTACAAACTGGTATCAATCAAGGGCAGACGCTTACGGTCGCAAACGGTTCGTCGTTGCTTGTCGGAGGTACTGGCATCATCGAAGCGAATCATTTTGTCGGTCAGGGATCGGTGACGAATTCCGTCGATCTCGGAACGAGCGAAGTGGCAGGTATCCTACCCATCGCAAATGGTGGTACCAATTCCGGTACTGCACTTGCCGGTAATCGCATGATGGTTTCAAATGGCGGAGCTATTGTAGAATTCAATGCCGGTACGGCAGGACAAGTGCTCACGAGTAATGGCGCTTCGATGCCAACGTGGACAACGATCACGACGCTTCCGACAGGCACGGCGAATAACACCACGTTGCGTTGGAATGCTGCAACGACCCAGTGGCTTGAGAATACGAATGTTCTTTCCACTGCAGCCGGA
The DNA here is from genome assembly GCA_018266755.1 of Bacteroidota bacterium. NCBI lineage: Bacteria > Pseudomonadati > Bacteroidota > Bacteroidota bacterium. The sequence continues at coordinate 544,849 of JAFDZW010000005.1, read as the reverse complement.
CAAGTGAGTGTCAATGCCGGTCTTGCGCTCAACGGCACTGGAAGTCCGGTACTGGCGAATGGTGTCGCCGGTACGAGCGGACAGGTGTTGACGAGTGCCGGTGCAAATGCGACGCCGATCTGGAGCACGATCGCAACCTTGCCAACCGGTACGACTACCAACTCGACACTTCGCTGGAATGGCAGTACATGGGTGGAGAACGCAAATGTGCTCGAATCTGCCAGTGGGCTCGTGACAGCGAATGCCGGAGCAAACCTTGCAGGCACCGCAAGCCCGATGCTACTCAACAATGCAGCGGGCACTTCGGGACAAGTGCTGACAAGCGCCGGCGCCGGAGCGACCCCGACCTGGACGACGATCAATACGCTTCCGTCTGGTACCACCACAAACTCTACGATGCGTTGGAGCGGGACGTCGTGGGTCGAGAATACGAATGTGCTTGAAACCTCGGCGGGACAAGTCAGTGCGAACGCCGGAGTGAATCTCAGCGGGAGTGCAAGCCCCTTGCTACTCAACAATGCTGCCGGTACCTCCGGTCAGATACTTACGAGTGCGGGTGCCGGTGCGACACCCACATGGTCGACTGTGAATCTCCTGCCGACGGGTACGACGACGAATTCAACCTTGCGTTGGAGCGGGTCTGCCTGGGTTGAGAATGCAAATGTGCTTGAAACGTCGGCCGGGCAGGTAAGTGCAGTCGCTGGGGTAAATCTCAGTGGCACGTCGGCACCGATGCTTCTGAATAATGCCGCCGGGACGTCGGGGCAGGTGTTGACCAGTGCAGGTACGGGTGCAACGCCGACTTGGACCACGATCAATGCGCTGCCCGCTGGCACGACGACAAATTCCACACTTCGGTGGAATGGTACTGCGTGGGTGGAAGATGGAAATGTGTTGGAGACTTCAGCGGGTCAGGTCAGTGCCTCGGCTGGAGTGAACCTCAGCGGAACGGCAGCACCGATGCTGCTGAACAATGCAGCCGGTACTTCCGGGCAGGTACTCACCAGTGCCGGTACCGGAGCGACGCCGACCTGGACGACGATCAGTGTATTGCCGACGGGTACGACGACAAATTCAACGCTGCGGTGGAATGGCACATCATGGGTGGAGAATACAAATGTGCTTGAAACATCGGCCGGACAGGTCAGTGCTAATGCCGGAGTGAATCTGAGCGGCACTACGTCGCCGCTACTCCTTAACAATGCAGCAGGAACCTCCGGACAAGTACTGACGAGCGCGGGTACGGGATCCACGCCGACGTGGACGACGGTCAATCTTTTGCCGACCGGCACTGCGACGAATTCTACTTTGCGTTGGAACGGCACCGGATGGGTGGAAAATACAAATGTGCTTGCAACATCCGCAGGACAGGTTACCGTGAACGCCGGTGCAAACCTGAGCGGGACGGCGAGCCCGTTGTTGCTCAACAATGCAGCGGGGACCAGTGGGCAGGTTCTTACCAGTGCGGGCGCAGGCGCAACGCCAACATGGACGACGGTCAACTTGCTGGCAAACGGCACGACCACCAATTCAACGCTCCGTTGGAATGGGACTGCATGGGTCGAGAACACGAATGTACTCTCGACAGCGGCAGGTCAGGTGAGCGCAAACGGCGGTGTGGACCTCAGTGGTACCTCCAGTCCGATGCTGCTCAATAATGCGGCCGGCACATCCGGTCAAGTATTGACCAGCGCAGGCGCAGGGTCGACGCCGACATGGTCGACCGTCAATCTGCTTCCGAACGGAACGACAACGAATTCAACGCTGCGTTGGAATGGCACGGCCTGGGTCGAGAACACGAATGTTCTCGCTTCTTCTGCCGGGCTTGTTACAGTCAATGCGGGTGTGAACCTTAGTGGGACATCGAGTCCGATGCTCCTGAACAATCTGGCAGGCACGTCCGGCCAGGTATTGACGAGTGCAGGAACAGGAGCGACGCCAACGTGGACCACGATCAACCTGTTGCCAACGGGTACTACGACGAATTCGACACTTCGTTGGAATGGTACGGCATGGGTTGAGAATACGAATGTTCTTGCTTCTTCTGCCGGACTCGTCACTGCGAATGCCGGTGTGAATCTTGGAGGTACTGCCGCTCCGTTGCTTGTGAATAATTCTGCGGGGACATCCGGACAGATTCTCACGAGTGCCGGTGCCGGTGCAACTCCAACCTGGACGACTCTTGGGACGATCCCGACCGGAACGACGACCAACAGTACGTTACGGTGGAACGGTACGACGTGGGTAGAGAACACAAACGTACTGGCAAGTGCAGGTGGGCAGGTAACCGTCAACTCGGGGATCAATCTCGCAGCGACGGGAAGTCCGCTCTTGGCAAATAACTCGGCAGGAACAAACGGGCAGGTGCTTGTGAGCGCCGGTGCAGGTGCGACGCCTGCATGGACAACGCTGAGCCTGCTGCCGAACGGTTCGACGACGAATAGCACGTTGCGATACGACGGATCGCAGTGGGTGGAGAACACCAGTATCCTCGCCACGGCATCCGGCCAGCTCACGGTTAATTCCGGTCTCGTTCTCAATGGCTCCGCAAGCCCGATCGTGCTCAACGGAGGTTCCGGCACATCCGGCCAGTTCCTTGCAAGCAACGGTTCCGGCATGACCCCGTCGTGGGTCAGCGGCAACCTGATCGCTTCGGGTACAGCGACCGACAACACATTGCGTTGGAACGGTTCGTCGTGGGTCGAAAGTGCAAATGTCAAGTCGAGCAGTAACGGTCAAGTCACTGTGAATGCAGGCGTCAATTTGAATGGTACGGCAAGCCCGCTGTTGGTCAACGGCGGTGGTGGGACTTCTGGGCAGGTACTTACGAGCGCCGGCTCGGTGAGCACGCCGACCTGGACGACGCTCCAAACATTGCCGAGCGGTTCGTTAAATAATAGCACGTTGCGTTGGAATGGCACGAGTTGGATCGAGAATACGAATGTGCTCTCGTCATCGTCTGGCCAGGTGACCGTACAAGCAGGTGTAAATTTTGCGGGCACTGCGAGTCCGTTGCAACTGGCCGGTTCTGCCGGTACGAGCGGGCAGTTTCTCATGAGTCAGGGAGTAAGTTCTACGCCGACATGGGCAACCGGGACACTCGTTGCCGGTGGTACGACTGTAGACAACACGCTTCGGTGGAGCGGCACCGCATGGGTTGAAACGTCAAACGTAAAATCGAGTTCGGCGGGACAGTTGACGGTCAATGCCGGAGTAAACCTCAGCGGAACAGCAAGCCCCATGCTTCTTAGCGGAGCGGCGGGTACAAGTGGTCAGGTGCTTATTAGTCAGGGTGCGGGTGCGACTCCGGCATGGGCGACCGGTACGTTGTTGCCGACCGGCTCTGCAACCGATAATACGTTGCGTTGGAACGGCACGTCGTGGGTTGAGAGTGCAGCAGTCAAGTCGAGCGCTGCCGGACTCGTGACTGTCAACGCCGGTGTAAACCTGAATTCGACGGCAAGCCCGTTGCTTGCAAACGGTAGTGCCGGTACTTCCGGACAAGTCCTCACAAGCGCCGGTGCAGGTGCGACACCGACGTGGTCGTCGATCGGCTCGGTTGCGGCAGGAACACAAACGAACAGCACACTCCGATGGAGTGGTACGAGTTGGGTGGAGAACACGAACGTGACGGCCACCGCAGCAGGCTTGGTCTCTGTCGCTGCTGGCCAGAACTTTAGCGGGACCACAAGCCCGCTTCTGCTCAATAACGCTGCCGGTACCTCGGGGCAGTTCCTTGCCAGTGCCGGAGCGGGTGCAACGCCAACATGGGTAACCGGTAATCTTATTGCTTCGGGTACTTCAATCGATAATACGTTGCGCTGGAATGGTACGAGCTGGGTAGAATCGTCCGCCGTGAAATCAAGCGCAGGGGGGCAGCTCACTGTGAATGCAGGCGTTGCATTTGCGGGGACAGCGAGCCCGGTCAGTCTCAATGGGTCGGTCGGTACATCCGGACAAGTGCTCACGAGTGCCGGCGCAGGCGCAACGCCGACCTGGACGACGCTTGCGACCCTCACCGCAGGAACGGCGACCGATAACACGTTACGCTGGAGCGGCACCGCGTGGGTCGAAAGCGCGAACGTCAAGTCGAGCGCTGCCGGTCAGGTGACCGCGAATGCGGGCGTGAACCTCAATGGCACAACGAGTCCGTTGCTTGCCAATGGCTCCGCTGGGACAAATGGGTATGTTCTCTCGTCGCTCGGTACGGGGAATACTCCGCAATGGACGGATCCGAACACGCTCCTGAGCGCATGGAAACTGACCGGCAATTCGGGGACGACTCCGGGTACGGCGGCAAACCAGAATTATCTCGGTACGAGCGATGCGAAAGACTTCGTACTGGCAACGAATGCGGCAGAGCATTTGAGGATATCATCGTCCTCAACAACGATCGCGAGTACGACGACGGGTATCATTCATACTCGTTCGGTGCTCCCGGGTGGCGGCAGCGGCTTGATGACTGGGATGACCGTTGAAACGATGCTGCCAAGTTCGGCGACGGCTTCCGGTTTCGCTGTCGGCGGTCTCTTTGCGAATTCGACACTCAATAACAGCTTCGTCATGAGTTCGTCCGATGTGTACTGTGGCCTCAACGGAACGGTGTCACTGACCGGTACCGCCGGGACGAATGTCGTGCGTGCCAACGATGGAGTGATCGTCGTGAATCATTCGACGGCCGGACTCACACATGGATCACTGATCGGCCAGTACGGCACGGTGCGAACAGCCGGAAGCACCGGGACGACTGTGACGAATGCCTCAGCATTGCGATCGGATTTTGATATGCGCAATGCTTCGTCGGTGTTCACGAATGCATACGGACTCTACGTAGAAAATCCTGTGCTCGGTGCCAGCGTGCCGTCTTCGGCCATCGGGACATTTAACGGAGTCTACGTAGAAAATCTGACGAACGGTACGACCAAGCGTGCATTTGTCTATGACGGCTCCGGCACGAACGCACCGGTTGCGATCACATCGGCGGGTCAGGTTGGCATCGGACGGAAAGACCCGACGCAAGCGCTCGAGGTATATAATGGCAACGTACTGATCTCGAACAATACGAACTCGGCGGGGTCGATTGCACTGGAAGAGCCAAGCGGCAGCGGCACGAATGTGAGCAAGTTTGTCGCACAAGCTCAGACGGCAGATATCGTCTATACATTGCCGAGTGCGCAGCCGACTGCGAATCAGGTGCTCACAGCATCGAGCGTAAGCGGCGCAGGACCGTATGCGGTGACACTTGCTTGGAGCACTCCGGCGGGTGCAGGTTCGGGTTGGTCGACGACCGGAAACTCTGGAACGACGGCAGGCACGAACTTTCTCGGCACTACCGATAATGTTGCCATGGACATACGGGTGAATAATCTGCGCGTGATGGAATATCAGCCGAATGCAACCAGCGCGAACATTGTCGGTGGGTACTCCGGTAATTCGGTTACCGGATCAGCCGTTGGGGCGGTGATCGCAGGCGGTGGTTCTGCCAGCGGTGCGAACAACGTTAGCGATAATTACGGATTCATCGGCGGTGGTACCGGCAACCTTGCCGGAAATTCAGGCGCAGGCAAAACCTACGCAACGATCGTCGGCGGTTTGACGAACACGGCATCCGGTCAATACTCGTTCATCGGAGCAGGTGCGTCGAATCTCGCAAGCAGTTCGTATGCAACGGTTGGCGGCGGCCTGGGCAATGCAGTAAGCACCAGCGGTTACTATGGTGTCGTTGCCGGTGGACATAATAACTTCGCCAGCTCTGCTTCCAGCGCGATCGTTGGCGGAGAGACGGACTCTGCAACGGGGCAGTATTCCTTTATCGGTGCAGGACAACACAATGTCGCTCTCGGTCAGTATTCCGTGATCGCGGGTGGCGCAGGAAATACACTTTCCAGCGCTGCAGGGTACGGTGTGATCGGTGGCGGTCAGAGTAACGTTGCCGACTCGCAGTACGCAGTCATACCCGGAGGCCAGAACCTTAAACTCGGTAACTTCAGCTTCGGCGTGAACATGGGCACGGCAGCCGATATTCGCGGCTTGTCAAAAGTCGCGTACTTCGGCAATATGAATCTGCTTGTCAACAACACCGATGGCACCGCGCGCAAGATCGGCGTGAATACGAACTCACCTGCGACTGGGGTGGATGTCAACGGTGATGTATCGCTGCGACAGACCGGCTTCTCCGCGAATAACGGCAACAATAACGACATCTCGATCGGTGGGATGAGCTTTGTTCGGATCAGTGGTCCGACGGCTGCATTTACCATCACGGGGATCGCAGGCGGCGTCGACGGTAAAATGGTCATTTTATTTAACTCGACCAGCCAGACGATGACCGTATCGCATCAAGACGTAGCCTCGACGACGGCGGCAGACCGCATCCTCTGCAAAGCCACCAATAACGTCTCGGTCGGACAGTACGGCGTGGTTACCCTTATATATAGTACAAACGAGTCGAGATGGGTCGTGGTGAGCACGAACTGACATCGGCCCCATATATTCAAGGTACTTTTACGGTTACGGAAAACGGTCGGCAGCCTTGCCGACCGTTTTTTGTTGAGATTGGCACAAATATTGATTATATTTGCAGTGCCACGATTAATGTTGTATTTTTGTATAGCCGAAGGACTCGGAGTTTGAGAATTTAACTACTTTACTGTAAAGGAGTTCTGAAGATGACATCACCAAAACAGACAATTCGATTGCTTGTTGCTGCCGCTGCGGTAGCGGCGACGCTCTCGAGCTGCTCGAACAAGGCCACTGAAGAGCAGATGAAGACGTTGCACGAACTTGATCAGCGTCGCGACGGACTCGTACAAGACCTTGATCGGGCGAAGAATACGCTGCGTGATGCGCAGGGGAAACTCGCTGCACAGGACCGTGATCTGGCCGATTGCCAGCAGCAAACGCAGGCAGTCCGCGATGGCTTGGCCCAGTGGCCGAACATCTGGCCGGATGCGAACGAATGGAATCCGCCGCCGCCGCCTCCGCCGGCCGTCGAACCTAAAGCAAAAAAGAAACACCACTAATTCACGAGGAGAGATAGAACATGAAAAAGATTCTTATCTATAGTATCGCTCTTCTTGGATTCGTGTTCGCTACGAGCGCCTTCGCGCAGTACGGCGAAAACTTCACCAAGGACCAGGCTGATTCCACCATTAAGTATCGCCGCGCCGAGATCGAAAAACTCGAAGCGGACCTCAAGACGACCAACGACGCGATCGCCAAGACCAACGCTGACATCCAGCAGCGCATGGCCGATGTCGATAACTGTCGCAACTCGCTCTATGCACTCTGCGGCTCCGATCGCAACGGCTACAATGCCTATCGCGAACGCGTCGCACGTGCCGAGCAGGAGCTTGCTGCACTGCGTTCGATGTCGCCGACACAGCTTGCGCAGAATAAGGCTCGCGTGGATGCACTCGAGACCGAAATTCGCAGCCTGCGTGGCAACAAGCTTGTGTTGATCCCTGATCACCGCACCCGCGTGCAGGCACTCTCGAACGGCTTCATGCAGATGAAGAAAGGCATGATTCCGCCGGAAAAGACCTACACCGTCGGTACGTGGAAGAAGGACCGCGACTGCTTGTGGAACATCGCCAAAAAGCCGGATATCTACAACGATCCGTTCGCATGGCCGAAGATTTGGCACAATAACCAGGAGCAGATCAAGAATCCGGATCTGATCTATCCGGGGCAGGTGCTCAAGATCTCGGACACGCCGGTGACCGATCAGGACAAGGACTTGACGGGCTATCGCCATCGTAAGCACTAATCCTGAGACGACCTTCTGACACCAACGTCGAAACAAGGTCGAAGTTTGAAAAAGACCGTCTTTCCGGAACGCCGGGAAGACGGTCTTTTGTATTCTATATGGGACACTGTTGTCCCGTGAACTACGAGACCCCTGCATGGAAGTAATCGAACGGAAGATCCGAGTTTCTCCGACCGAGGCGCCAGTCCTCTTCGGTCCCGCCGACCAATTCTTGCATCTGATCGAGCAATCGTTCGATGCGCGCATTATCGCACGCGGCGATTCGATCCTGTTACAAGGATCGCCGGAAGAAGTGTCGATGATCGAACGCATCTTCGCCGAGTTGACATTTGTTCTGTCGAAGTCCGGCGCTCTGTCGAAAAAAGATGTGACGAACATCATCGATATCATTTCGTCGGGGAAGGAAGTCCGGCAGAATGTCGATGAGCTCGAATCGATCGTGCTCTTTACACACAGCCAGCCGATCCGCGTCAAGACGCCGACGCAGATCGCATACTACAAAGCCGTCAAACGGAATGATGTCGTCTTTGCGATCGGACCGGCCGGTACCGGGAAGACCTACCTTGCGGTTGCAATGGCGATCGCTGCACTCAAGAACCGGGAGGTTGCGAAGATCATCCTCGCCAGGCCGGCGGTTGAAGCCGGCGAGAGCCTCGGTTTTTTGCCGGGCGATCTGACGCAGAAAGTGGATCCGTACTTGCGGCCATTGTACGATGCAGCCGAAGAAATGATGACGGCCGAAAAACTCAAAGGGTATGTCGAGCGAAATATCGTCGAGGTTGTGCCACTGGCATATATGCGCGGCAGAACGCTCAACAATGCATTCGTGATTCTCGACGAAGCACAGAACGCGACGGCGTTACAAATGAAGATGTTTCTGACCCGTATCGGCAACGGCTCGAAGGCGATCATCACCGGTGACGTTTCCCAAATCGATCTGCCGACCCGTACGCAATCCGGCCTGGTGCAGATACAAGACGTCCTGCGGGGAATAGAAGGCATCGAGATGGTGTATTTCCAGAAGGCGGATGTACTTCGTCACCGGTTGGTGCGCGAGATTATCGAGGCCTACGAGAAGTTCAATAGCGGACCGGAGCTGCAACTTCCGGCCGATAAATCATAACGATCTGTTTCCCAAAACACGAGCGTGGATCTGTTTTCCATCGGCTTCTTGACGATCACATGGGTGGACATCCTCGATGTTCTGCTTGTGTCGTTCCTGTTCTACCGGCTGTATATGGCAATGCGCGGGACGATCGCCGCGCAGGTGTTTCTCGGGCTCATGCTTGTGATCGTCGGTTCCGTTGTGGCCAAGGCAGTGGATATGAAGGCGCTGTCATGGATACTCAAGACGCTTACCGATATTTGGGTCATCGCGCTGATCGTGTTGTTCCAACCGGAGCTTCGCAGGTTGCTGCTATTCCTCGGTCGTAATCCGATTTTCAAGTTCTTTATCCGTACAGACGTGTCGGAATATGCCGACATCATCGTTCGCGCATTCGAAGAGCTACGGATGCGTCACGAGGGGGCGCTCATCGTCGTCATACGGACGACAGATATCAAGCTATTCGTCGATACCGGCTTGCCGCTGCATGCGCAGATCTCGAAAGAACTGCTGGTGAGTATTTTCAATAAGCGCAGTCCGCTGCACGACGGAGCAGTCGTCGTGAAAGACCGCTACATCGAGGCGGCACGATGCACGCTTCCGTTGTCGCAGGTGGAGTCGATGGGCGAGAAAATGCTCGGGACCCGACATCGTGCGGCGCTCGGCATCTCGGAACAAGCGGATGTTGTAGCATTGGTACTGAGCGAGGAAACAGGCGAGTTCGCCCTGGCAAAAAACGGACGGTTGTCTCTGAACTTGACGAGTGACGAACTGCGTGAACGCATCACCGAAGCGATCACCGGCCCCATCCCTACGAAACAAGAGCAGATATCACTTGTCGGAACGGCAAAGGATTACGCACTCGAATCTCGCGAAGGACCCGATCGATAATCAATCTGCTGATCGAATACGTAGCACATGTTGGAATCCAGAACTACCGGACGGACACAGCACGCCGCATCGAACCGATACGCGCAGGAGCGCCGCGCAATGGTCGATTTTCTCCGAACACGAGGAATTAGTGATCCCGCAGTATTAAACGCAATGCTAACGCTTCCGCGCGAGATATTTCTCGAAGGACATTTTGCCGGTCGTTCCTACGAAGACTCCGCGCTTCCGATCGGCTCCGGACAAACCATCTCGCAGCCGTACACTGTCGCCTTCATGACGCAAGCCCTTGGGTTGAAGCCGGGAGACCGAGTCTTGGAGATCGGCACCGGGTCGGGCTACCAAGCGGCAGTACTCCGCGCTATTGGGTGCAAAGTGTTTACGATCGAGCGACATCTTCCGCTCTTACAAGATGCACGCAAGCGGTTCGATGCCCTCGGATATCACGATATTATTTCTCGGGCAGGCGATGGCTCTCGCGGGTGGGATGAATATGCACCGTACGATGCGATCATCGTTACCGCCGGCGCACCCGATGTACCGGAGACACTGGTGAAGCAGCTTAATCCGAATGGCGGTCGTCTGATCATCCCCGTCGGAACGCGTGATGTGCAGCGAATGTATCTGGTGACCTCGCACGAGGGAAAGCTTTCGGTGAAGGAATTTCCGGAGTTCAAGTTCGTCCCGCTGATCGGTAAAGAAGGCTGGGAAGGGTAGTGGAGATCGAGGTCATTACCGGCCCTACGGCAAGCGGCAAGACTGCTCTGGCTATCGAGCGAGCTCGAAGCGAACCGCGAATTGAGATCGTCAATGCCGATGCCTCGCTATTGTATCGGGGATTCGACATCGGCACAGCAAAACCATCCCCCCACGAGCAGCGCAGTGTTGCACATCATCTCATCGACATTCTCGATCCTGACGAGTCCTTTAGCGCAGCCGATTTTCAGATACAGGCTCGGAATGCTATTTCCGACATACTCTCGCGTAGGAAGATACCTGTCGTCGTCGGTGGGACCGGATTCTATATCGATGCCTTATTCGACGGGCTGTCTGTAACTGAGGTTGATCCTGTTCGCCTTGCCGATGCACGCAGATCGTACGAAGCACAGCTTGAAGAAAAGGGGTTCGACACACTGCTTGCCGAGCTGGAGCCGATCGATCCTACACTGTTCGCGCAGATTGCCCGTGAGCTTAATCCGCGACGGTTGCAACGAGCATGGGAGTACTATTTAGCCACCGGCACTCCGCTCGGCAAGGCTCGATCGGAAAAGCCCGAGCCCTTCGAACATCGCCCGAAGTTCACCGTGCTTCAGATTGAACGCGACGAACTGCGTCGGCGCATCGAACAACGTGTCGATGGAATGCTCGGAGCCGGTTGGCTCGCCGAAGTGAAGAAGCTGATCGAGCACGGTGTCCGGCCGGAAATGCCGGCGATGAAAGCGATCGGTTATCGGTCGCTCGTGGAAGTTCTTCATGGCACAAAAACGTTAGAGGTAGTGCGTGACGAGATTATCGTGCAAACGCGACAGTATGCCAAGCGTCAAGTCACGTGGATGAAACGCTATGTCAGATCGTAATACGATTCGAATCGCACTCAATACGCTGAAGCTATTCGCCTATCACGGCGCCTATGCCGAAGAACGCGAACGCGGGAATCACTTCGAGATCGACCTGGCGGTCGAGATCCCGGTGCCCCGAGCGGCAACGAGCGACTCGCTCGAAGACACGATCGATTATGTCAGCCTGGCAGAATGTGTCCATCTGGTGTCATCGCAAAAACATTATACTGTCTTGGAGGCATTTGCGCATGACCTCTGCCGCGAGGTTATGGAATTGCATCCCGAGGTGCAGAGTGTGACGGTAGAAGTTCGGAAACTGCAACCTCCGATGCCGCATGAACTTGAGAGCGTCAGCGTACGAATGACTTTACCATAGTCTCTCCTTTTCCACCCCTCTATGCATCACGCATATATTGGCATTGGGACGAACATCGAACCACGGTTCGAACGAATGCGAGCGGCTATCGAAGCACTTTCGATGATCGGTTCGATTGCGGCCGAAAGTGAGATCTATGAGACCACCCCGATGGGATACACGGAGCAATCCGACTTCCTGAATGCTGCCGTTCGGCTTGAGACCGATCTGAGTGCGACCGAACTCCACACAGCGCTCAAAGGGCTCGAACGTCATCTCGGCCGTCAGCACCGCGAACGCTGGCACGAGCGAGAGATCGACTTCGACTTGCTACTGTTCGATGACGAGGTTATCCTGAGCGAAACGCTGACCGTCCCGCACCCGGAAATGTTGCGTCGGGCGTTCGTGCTTGTGCCGCTTGCCGAGATCGCCCCGGACTTAGTCCACCCGGTCCTCAAGAAGACGATGGCCCAGTCACTTGGAGAATTAGGTGGGACAGGGGGCGGCGTTCACGTATATTCGAGTACCGACTAACGACGGAGTGCACCGCCGCGTGGAGAAGATCGCAGTTACCAACGACCAGCAGTATGCAATGAGCCGCTCGACGAAGTTCGATTCGCCGCAGCCGCGCTATATCGCCGTCGAAGGACCGATCGGGGTCGGTAAGACGACGCTCTCCGAGCTGCTCGCCGAGCGATTCCGGGCGCAGCTTATCCTCGAACGCTACGAAGAAAATCCATTCCTCGAGAAGTTCTACCGCGACCGCAGGGGCTCCGCGTTTCAAACACAGTTGTTTTTCCTGCTTTCGCGCTATCGGCAGCATCAGGAGATGACGCACACCGATCTCTTTTACGAAAATGTCGTTTGCGATTATCTCTTCGCGAAGGATCGCATCTTTGCGGAGGTCAATTTGAACCGGGACGAGCTCAAACTCTATGACGAGGTCGCACATGCGCTCAACAAGACGCTGCCGACTCCGGATGTCGTCATCTACCTTCAAGGAAGCGTAAGCTTGCTGCAGCAGAACATCCGTAAACGCAGCCGCAGTTATGAGCAGGGGATCAATCGGGAATACCTCGAAGAGCTGGTAACAGCCTACAACGATTTCTTTTTCCATTATCGCGACAGCCGGCTCATCGTTGCCAGTTGCGATCACTTCGATTTCCTCGGTCGCCCAGACCACTTCGAGCGATTGGTAGAAACGATCATGCGCTTTCCATATCCTCCGGTCGAATATATGGTATCGAGCGAGTCGTTCTTTCTCCCCAACGAAGAATAGAATTTCCTACCGAATACCCCCAAAAGAGAACATCCCCTTGCGGGGATGTTCTTTCATCATCATCATGAGTCACACGGCGATCACTCGCCAGTATGACAATCCATGCAGCCGAAGCCCTTTCCGGTCTTAGGGTCGAACGGCTTCATCCCGAGGAGCTGTGCCATCTGCGGCTTCACGGTCTCGGACATAAACTTCATACATTTGGGCTTTTTCTCGTTGAGCGCCTTCCATCCTTCCGGTGTCTTGGGCAGCTTCGGAAGCTTCGGGTTCGGCATTTTGAAGCTCTGGTCTTTGACGCCGTCGCCATGACACAACATGCACTTCACTTCGCCGAATTCGGTCGAGTCAAATTTCCTGAATACATCGCGCATCTGCGGCATCACGACCTCATGCATATACTCTTTCCGCTGTTTATGGGACATTTTCTCCCATGTCAGTCCGGTCGAATCTGCATTGATCACAACGTGATGGGGCGTAGCCTGAATGGTGTCGGCTGAAGGTAGTGCGATGTAGGTCGCAAGTGCGACGGCTGCAATAGCAGCGGTAACGAACGATACAGTCTTGGTCATGCGAGCGAATACATTGTGGTCCAAACTCTCCCAACACACTTCAAAGGAGCCCGGCAAGCTATTGGATGTATCAACATCCAATGAATCAACACACAGACAACGGGATGTAGTTCTGACTTTTGAGAGCTATTTTGCACTGCTGCCTGCGAGATACCCAATGTTACGCCGGACATTGTTCGACTCGAGCAGCGCAATGATGGCGAAGAGTGTGCGGACGAGAAATTTCGGGCTCCGAAGTTTGCGGCCCAGTTGCGTGCTATTTGTAGTGCTTGTCTGCAGGAGCGTTGCGTAGCGAGCTTGGTCTGCTACGGCAAGATCCTCGGCTGTCAGCCAACTGAATGCACGGGCGATGTCCATGCTGAAATGAGCGACTTTCTCTTCGGTATGCTTATAGAATACGGTCACGAGACCGATGAGCGGCGAACACTTGCTCATGGATTTCAATACCTGAGGGACTTGCGTGGCGAGAATATCATTGACCTTCATGAAGTCGGCTTTCAATGTGAGAATATCGACCGACGGCGACGTTGCGGCGGATGCAATCGCCAGATCAAAATTGATATGCGCGTTCATCCCCAAGAGCAAGTGCTGCAGAATGATCGGGCGACGACGGTTGGACGCTTCGAATGCGACGACCCACGGAGCAGTTGGCCGAGCGGACGACTCGAACTCTTCCAATGCAGTAAAGTACCGACCCGCGAAGGTGACAGCAAGCCGTTCGAGCAATTCCGGATTATCGAACGTGCGCTCGATGATATTACGACGAATCTCGATCGTAACCTGGCGATAGAGTGCGGCAAAATAGCCGAGCCGGGAAGCGTTTTGTTCGCACTGGTGTACGATCTCCTCCATTCGGGAGATGACTTCGTCGATCGTGCTGGGTAACTGCTGCATGGGCGATTCCGAAATGATGATAGAGTCCAACAGTGAGGTATGGTTCGCCGTTCGATTTGGGGGTCGAAACTCTTTGTTCGTTCCTGTGTCTTTCCTCTATGATGTACTGGAGGAAACGCAATTGGGGGAGATGCGAGAGTCGGCAGAGAGTATTGGTGCTACTCGGTATTGGATTGTTCGTCGTATCGCTTCTGAGAGCTAATATTGCGCGATCCCAGGAATTTCCCGAACGCAGTTCGGATGATTGGGGAGCTGAGTCAGGCAGCCGAAGCATCGGCGTCCTCGGCATGCGAGAGCAGCATAACCACCACATTACGCTCTGGGCTGGGATTGGTGGTAGTGGAGCGTTGGCTCATACGGCGCCGCTGGCATATGCCGGTGGATTGTCATGGCAATCGTATCACTTGCTGCTTGGCGGCGACATCTTGAGAAACACGAGTGTACAACGAACTCCTCCTCGGTACTCCTGGACCGAGATCGATGCCACCGTCGGCTATGCAACAGCGCCGCGCGATCTGATCGCATACGGTTTCCTGCCCGAACAGCTCACCCTCTCGGCCTCTGCCGGATTGTCGTGGTATAGTTTCGCAACGAACTGGCGACGCGGCCGAGGCCGCGTCGGTGCTCCGGTCCCCGTCGATACGAACGCTTCACATGTCAATACCTATGAATGGGGGTTCGGCGTACCGATCCAACTACAAGCGCATTACACACTCCTGCAATACGTCGGTATCGGTCTCGTGGGGTTTGCGAATATCAACACAAAACGATCCGATGCAGGCGTGCTGCTGACGGCCGTTATCAGCTACTATTAGCTTGGTCAGATGTGACTGAAACTCTTCACTCCGTCGGCGTATTATATCGGTAGTCATTCACGTCGTTAAGGGGAGTATCATGCGTCGTACGATCGGTTCTTTGCTTCTTATCATCGTAGTCGTTGGTGGAATGTGTTCTTGTGCACCGCTGACGCAAGGAAGCAGAGTGCAATACCGACGCACGGAAGTCTTCCCGGCGTATTACCCTTCACAGGCCGGACCGAACGAATCGCCATATAACGGACTGCTTTTCGGCCAATCGAATAGTTATACGTATGGGGGTGCGATGCCGACGAATTTCTGCGGCGATCCGAGCAATCCCCCAGGCGGATTTTGTAATCAGTGTGTTTCTGTCTCAACCCCTATCCGGTAAACCGATAGATGCACATGAGTACCAATAGTCGTTGCTTCGCGCTCGCTGTCGTGCTGGTGGTAGTACAGTTTTATGGCTGCAGTGACTCGTCGGTAAATAGCGGATCCGGCGGGATTTCTGTCATGCCCGGGCCGGGGAGTGTCTTTCACTATACGCAGCTATCGAGTCCCGGAGCATTCGGAGGATTCGATACGATCACTGTAACGGATTCTGTCATTGAATCGGGAGTGTTGCTTGGTAGTCATCGTAACGTGTTGCACGTACTTCGTTCAGTGAACGACGGGTTCACTCCGCCCGAGGATGTGTTCTATAACTTCGAATCGTCCGGTGACGTCACACAGCAGGTCGGAAGCCTGGCATTTCCAGATCAGTCCATCTGGGTCCCATACCCTGTGTACACGCATCAACCGTGGAATGGTTTAGTGATGGATTCTACCTTGAACGTTCAGGGCGAACAAATTCACGAATTGATGTACGATACTGTGTCGTTTCTCGGTTCAGGATTTGCAGACGTGCAAGGGAAATTGCTGCAAACAAGCCGGATCAAGATGCTTCTTGCCGCGACAGCCACGACGACCGACCCAAGCAGCGGTGGTTTGTTAACACAAACGATTAATATAATACGTAACGTAGATTTTGCACCGTCGATCGGTTACTTTACACTCGACCAAGAGATTTCCAGTGCTCTCGACTCTAGTGCCTTAACGGAGACGCAGACGATGACACTGACAAGTTACACGCTCAAGTAGTGTCGGTGCTATGGCGTTTTCTGCTGTGTCTCGATCGTGATCACGACCGTTCGACAAAAAAATCGTCCTTCGGGGAGCGTATTCGAATAGAGGTCTTGCGTTTCCCCGATCCCTCGAACCTGTGCATTTGATCCCACATTCAGTGCCTTTGCAACTACCTGCGCGCGATCTTCCGACAGACGTTGATTGTATGCAGCTTCGCCGACGCGGTCGGTATAGCCGATCACGCTGATGCTGGAGTTCGGTTTGATCTCGGCACGAATTCGGTCCGTGAGCCTGCGGTGATGCTGTGTTAACGACGATGATCCTCGATCGAAGACAATGAGATTGTATCGTTCGATCGACTTTCCTGCAACGAGCGTCGCACGTTCTTTGCCGAGCGTGACTTGTCGGATCGGAAGCGACGTGCTCGATGTGGTTGACCGGCCGATTGAGTCCGTCACAGTGAGCTCGAACATCAGCGAGCCCGGATACTTGGGAAGTGTGCGATCGGTGAATTGCCAATCGAGATGAGCGGGGAGGACTGAATCACGAGCGTCCCACGACGCAATAACTTGGCCATTCTGAAGGGCTGCGATATGCCACGCGCTTGCTCGCGAGATATGCAGCGCAAACGGATAGATTCGCAGCGCAGGCGGTTCAGCCGCCCGTACGGTATCGACGGTTACCAGCGGATCGAACAGACTCTCATCGTTCGATGCGATCTCGACCCGATTCTCTTCCGTGATGATGTCCGGGTCGAGATTCGAAGCAACCTGCGATGGTTGTGTTTGTATGACGATCCGATTCTTTGCAATCTTCCAGATACGTGTGAAATAATCTCGAACGTTCTCCGCTCGTGCACGCGCAATTGCGGGTGCCGTCGTGCTATGTACAATCCCTGTCAGTGTCACTCGTGTGCTCGGCGACGCGGCAAGGCGACTACCGATGATATTGAGCATATCCATGTGCGTCGTGAGCGCATTGCTCGTAGCAACTTTGTTGACTTCGAACCGAACGGCTTCGTCGGAGCCGATCATGTGCATGCGGTTCGGGATCGCAGTCGATACCGAGTCGAAAAACACGAACGGAAGTATCGGCGCTAAATTCTTGGCGTAGAGTTCTTCGACGACGACATCGATGGCCGGCGTTTCGGTACCGTCGTTGGTAAGTCCGACAGCTCGAATGTTTGCTGCGATCGGCGGCGGGGGAACCGGGGTTGGTGCCGGCGGCGGGGGTGGTGGAGGCGGAGGAGGAACTGCAACTTCCTTGCGTGGTGAGTATTCCACCGCGACCGCCGCATTGAACGTGTTCGTCTTCCAGTCGATACCGCTCACTTGCTGGGCAAGTCCGATCGAAAAAAACGCTTGCGGTACGGCATGAAGCGTACCTGAACTATTCAGGGGCAATTGATAGCCTGCGCCGACGACGATCGCAGCGCCGATCGTTGATACATCGGGGATCGAGCCCGATTGTTGATTCCTCGTTCGCTGACGATTCTCATAGAATACTCCGTTCGATGGAGATGTCAGTTCTTCGTGTTGTGCGAAGCTTGCGCTGAGCAAATAGCTCAGTTGCAACCCGGCAAACACACCGAGTTGCGGGGTCAGATCGTATTGTGCGATCGGTTGCAGAGCCAGCGAACTCAACGAGACATCCAGCGTATGACGATCGGTTGCGGCTGTGAGCACACCGCCGACAGAAAGCGGAATGTGCTCGTCGGCATTGAACGTCCCTCCGTGTGAGAGGTAGAGGCCCCTGACGGCGATCGATAGATTCTCGTCGATCGGGAGTCTGTATTGCAGCCCCAGATCCGGCCCGATGCCAAATCCGTTTGTAAAGATCGAGCCGCAATTCGGGACGCCGGGCAGTTGTTCGAAATTGCCGCTGTGCTGGTTCAATGCGAGCCCACCGACGATGCCGACACTCGGACGGCGTTCATACGAAATTGTATCCTGTGCAAACGCACCGGAAACCAGTATGAGCGAAGCAGCGACAGAGAAGAGAATGCGTGTGATAGCGCGCATGATGCGTTCGTTCCGATTAGTGGGTGATCTGCATAATGCGCGTGAGCACCGTCGTCGGTGTCCGCAGCGAATAAAGATAACTACCGTTCGCAAGGCCCGAAACATCGAACGTCCGTGAATACGGACCTGCTTTGAGCGGATTCGAGAATATCGTCCGGACTTCTCGTCCGAACAGATCATCGAGCGTCAGACTCGTGACGCCGTCTTCGATCACTTCGAAGTCGATCCGCACGATGTCAGTTGCAGGGTTCGGGTAACTTTGCCCGAGCTTCAGTATCCCCGTCGGATCGATCAATCGAACAGTACCACCACTACTGCAAAATCCGGTTTCACAGAACGTACCGTTATTGCGGGTAACGGCAACGACCGCATCTGTCCAGTAGAATGTATCGATTATAACATCGGTACAACTATCGGTCCCAAGTGTAGCGACGAAATCAAGTGTCTGCAGTGTGCCGCTTGCAGGAGTTGTCGTGCCGCTGAACGGAACGAGCCGCTCGACACCGTTCATGGCACCGATTGCGGTGGAGCCTACCGACGCAAGCATCGAGCTATTGAAACGGATAACGCCGACATAATTGCGTGCGCCGCGTTGCGCGAGATTCACTGCATTCGACAGAGTGATCGGGATCTGTACCGGATCGCCCGGGACAGCGACGATACTCGCCGGCACGCTCACGGTTGCGGATGCGAGCACTGTCGGATTCACGGTCAACGGAGCCGAGGTATTCTCACAGCCGTTCGCATCGGTGATCGTTACCGTGTATACTCCAGGTGGGGTAGGGGTGAGTACCTGTCCCGTAGCACCAGGGATTACTGAGCCGCCGAATGTCCATTGATATGTACTTGCCGATGAGCTGATCAGCGAATCGTTTGTCTGTGTGATCGTCGGTATAGGCGGAGTAGGGAAGACCGTAACCGTTACCGAAGCGGAAACACCGTTGCAGCCGGCAGTATTCGACACGGCAACCGAGTATGCACCGCTGCTGCCAACGCGAAGTGTTTGTGCCGTGGCTCCGCCGATATCCGTCCCATCCTTCTTCCATTGATACGTGTCGTATCCTGCGCCTGCATCCAGCGTGACGGAATCGCCATCACAGAAACTGAGTGGTCCGCCGGTAATTGTCGGTTGTAATCCTGCGGTGATCGTGATCGACAATGTCCCGGTATCTTTACAACCTCCTGCTGTCGTTTCAATAACCCTCAATGATGCGGTGCCGGGTGTTGCATCTGCCCATTGTATGGTAGCAGTATTCGTGCCTTGCCCGGAGGTAATGGTACCGTTCGTTGGGGTCCAATCATAACTCGAGCCTGCATTCGCTGGGATTGAATAATTCTCTGCGCCGCCGCCGACACAGATGGATGTCGGTCCTGCGATCGTCGGATGTACAGGTGGCGCGATCGTTACGATCACCGGTTGCGATGTCGCAGAGCATCCGGCGGCACTGCTGATTGTCACCGAGTAATTTCCAGCAGAGGATACGACGATCGAACGTGTGGTTTCGCCCGTGCTCCAGAGATAACCCGATGCTGCGTTCGCCGTCAACGTTACGGTTGTGCCGCTACATATCTCGACCGGACCTGCCGGACTGATCGTCGCGACGGGATCGGGACTAATGGTTACAACGACCGGCAGCGACGTCCCGCTGCAACCACTTGACGTCGTTACATCGACAGTGTAGCTTCCTGCTTGTCTGACGACGATCGAATCGTCGGTGCTGCCGGTACTCCAGTGATAGGTCGCAAAACCTTTCTGTGCATGTAGTACGACACTATCGGTTTTGCAGATCACGACCGGGCCTGCCGGAGTCACTTTTGGCACAACATTCGAGCTGACGGTGACGGTTACTTTGCCGGTCGTCTGGCAGCCATACGCATCGGTGACGATGACGGAATACACCGTCGTCGTTGCTGGACTTGCAGTAGGCGTAGCGATATTGCCTGCACTTAGACCTGTGACGGGGCTCCATACATACGTGTATGGCGCTATTCCGCCAGTTGCAGTATCTCCGATGACAGTGGACGACCCCGGGCAGATCGATTCGTTTCTCGTTAGATTGAGCACCGGGCTCGGGTGAACCGTCACCGTTACCGAATCTTCTGCAGTGCAGCCCCGTGCATCGGTAACGAGTATATGATAGGTAGTTGTCTTCGTCGGGGTAGCCTTCGGTGTCGCAGAGTTTGCGCCGGCAAGACCGATCGTCGGAGTCCAAGCGTACGTATACGGTGGTTGTCCGCTGGATGCAGTCGCAGTGAGTATCACCGAGCCGCCGGCGCATGTGCCGGTGTCGATCCCTGCATCGACGACAGGGCTCGGGACTACCGTAAACTCAATCGCGTTTGTGACATCCATGCAGTTGATGCCGTTATGGACTTCGACACTGATCGTGTGCTTGCCGAGTCCGAGTTGCGCTTCTGAAACGACGTACGAAGTGCTATCGGTCAGCCACGGTAGCAATGCGGTGGTATCGTACCAATAGATGTGTTGATACGTCTGGGGCATGACCAGAAAAAGCGTGTCGTGTCCGTCACCACAGACGGTGTCGCGCGAATTTGTGAGTGTCGGAGTTTCGAGATCGCAGAATTGTACGACAAATCCGTCGCGGTTCGTCCCACCGCCGCCGCTTGTTTGGAACGCGCCGGTTGTGGCAATACCGGAAGGACTAAGTGTCGAGCCGGCCATGACCGGGTTCTCAAGTTTATCGATCACACAACCGTAGCCATAATCTGTATATTGCCCGCCATAGTATGTCGTCCAGATCGGTGTGCCGGCTCTGGTGAAGCGGCTCAAGAAGGCATCGAACAGACCGGCGTTCGCAGATTGATATGTTGTGCCCACAGCAATACCGTCGGTACTTGAACTACGTCCGGCCACATAGAATCTCGCGGAATCGAGAAATACCTCCTGCACGAAATCGGCGGTAGAACCGCCGTAGTATGTCGACCACAATCGTTTACATGCGGGGCTGTAGTGGGCGATATAGCCATCGATGCCCGCGTTGAAATTAGGTTGGTACGATCCGGCTGTGGCAATGTTGGAATTGCTCGCAGTATTGCCGCAAATATAGATTGATGAATCGCGATCGACAAATACTCCGCCGAGTCCTTCGTCGCTTGCGCCGCCGAGGTACGTACTCCAAAGTAACGAGCCGGTAGTCGCGTTGAACTTGGTCAAGAACGCATCGTGCGAACCGCCTCCATACACACTCTGTGCTCCACTCGACGTGACGAACCCACTTCCATTCGTGGATGTGTAGCCGCCGACGTACACGTTGCGATTTGCATCTGCAGCTATTGCAAGCCCGACATCTTCTCCCGGGCCTCCGTAATAGGTCGACCAACCGATGCTTCCGGTCGAGTGAAAATACGCGACGAATACATCGTAGCCGGCTCCGCTTAAGTTTTGCTGGTAAGCGGTGGGGGATGCAATGCCCGAACTGCTATTGGTCGTACCAGTGATAAAAATTCGTCCGGCATGGTCCACACAGATCGAACGCAAGCCGTTTACTAACTCTGGTGCGGGGCCGCCGTAATACGTACCCCACTGCCGTGTGCCGGTCGAGTCGAACCGAACGAGGAAAGCATCCGGGGCGCCGGCCATCGTTTGTTGATACACACCGCTGGTTGCGATGCCTGTTGCGCTGGAGGTTTGACCGAAGAGTAGCACATCGCCGTTCGAATCGAGCGCGACACCACCTGCATAGTCATCACCACTTCCGCCGTAATAGGTACTCCACAACTCATTCCCATTCGGATCGAATTTCGCAAGATACGCGTCGTATCCGCCTCCTCGCGTCGTTTGGTATGCGCCGCTCGATGCGATGTTTGTATTCGACTGCGTAAAGCCACAGAAGTAGATATTTCCTGCTCGGTTGATGACCGGGGATTGCGCCTGCTCTTCGCCGCCGGTGCCGCCGAAATATGAGCCCCATGCCGGGTGAAGCGGGTCGATCACGAGATCTTTCGTATGGTCGTAGCGATCGAGACGAAACCGCACTACATCCCGCTCGATCACAAACCCCGAACCGATCTCCGGGTTGATATTGCCACTCTCATCGTGTGGGGTTTGATAGCAGTACGGATGGTCTTCGGTCAGCAGTCCCGCCGGGGTGGCAATATTCAAATCGCCTTTGCCCGTAAGGCGAAGGGAATCCATCCCAGCATATCGGAGCGCTATCACAGATGGATCACCCCCGGGATGCACAATAAATTCGTGTTTGATTCCTGTGGCACGTGCCCGGACGACAAGATCGATCTTCGGATACACATCGCGATAGACGATCGTCTTGTAGTGGGGCACATGGGTGAGTGCGCACTGTGCAAGATAGAAATTAGAGTAACTCGAAGTACGGTCGATGGACTCGATGGTAGGATCGGGATTCGCTCCGACAAGCTCCATGTCCAACCGAGTCAACTGGAGCGAATCGTGTTCGTGAGACGGATGGCTCGGGGCATGACTGAGTCGTTCGATTTCATCAGCATCCGATGTTGTGCCCAGGTGTCGGCCGAAGACAAAGTGAAGGCTGTGTTTGGTCAGGTAACAGCGGACTCGGCTGTCATGCGTGCTGAAGAGTACTTCCGGCATCAGATTGCCGTATTGATCGACCAACTGTCCTCGATTCGGGATGAATACCGACGCGTTATTGCGGCGCGCCGAAGCGAGCACCGACGCCTTGCTGTTCCTCGATTGAGCAGTAATGGTGTGAGCAGACAACAGCAATAACATTGCTGTCGCAGCAATACAAATGTGAGACTTCACTCTGTAACCTCCAATTGAGCGAATGCTACGTATAGGACACACCGATCGTCAACGGTGTGACGCAAAAGGGGAAAAAGATCACACACAACCCCGTGCGGCAGTTGCCAGAACGAATATACGACGTTATGGGGACGACAACCCCTTAGAGGTATCGTGCGACTTGACCCATCTCCTGGAATGGTTGTAGAAATTGCCCGCGAAGCGTCGGGTGAATGATTCCGGCGATGATCTGGATACTTTCCACGAGCCGAGGTCCGGGGCGTGAGAAATACTGCGAGCCGTCGGCGATCCAGATTTCACCGGGAGAATAAGAAAGGTTTGTCCGAAGGGTCTCGGCGTCCCGTCGTTGGCGTTCGACCCCGAAACCGCATTCGGCCAATACGATGATCTCAGCGTGTGCCTCGTTCACTTGCTCCCAGGTTACTTCTCGAGAGGGAGAATGCTTGAACGCCTTGGTATTGCGCCCGCCTGCGAGTTCGATCAGCTCTGGAATCCAATGCCCGGCGGCGAACGGCGGATCGGCCCATTCAAGAAACAGCACGCTTGCTGTGGGCAGGTCTGCGACCTGAGAGGCGATCTTGCTGACATGCTCGCGTAATCCGGCCACATAGTCAATACCGCGTTGTCGCTTACCCGCCAATTCGGAAACGGTCTGGATCGAATCGAAGACTTCATCCAGCGTCCGAGGTTCGAGGTTTATCACCGTCGGCGAGGTGCTTAGCTTCGCAGCCTGCTCCGCAACATAATCGAAGCTGACGGCACAGACCGTGCACAGCCGCTGCGTCAGGATCACGTCCGGTTTCAGCGCTTCGAGGGCGTGGAGGTCAAGTTCATAAATCGACCCTGTTTCGTCGAGTTGCGACCGAACCAGAGCGTCGATCTCTTGGCTCGAGAGGTGTTCGCTTGCCTTGGATCGGGTGATCTTCGACTTCGCGAGTGCGCCGTCGGGGAAGTCGCACTCGTGAGTCACCCCGACGAGCGAATCCTCAAGCCCAAGCGCAAAACAGATCTCGGTGGCCGATGGAAGCAGGGATACGATACGCATGGACGGCAAAACAGTGAAGCGCAGTAGGTTGTCCCCGAACAGAAACGGCTTATCCTCATCGAAAGTACCTTCATAGCCCTTCCTGGTGGGGTGGCCTGAGGCTTTGGTTTCTGCAGCGGATTGAATCCGCCTCGCAATCTGTTTTATGCGCCTTATTCGTAGTCTCGCTTACCGAGCCGTTATACTCGCTGAACCTCGATGCTATCATCCAAACAACTGACGTTTCGTGACCCGGCGCTGGCGCCGATCTGGGATAAAGTCCGCGCAGGGATACGCCTTTCGCTTGAGGACGGTGTCGTTCTCTATCATACCCATGACGTGATCGGTCTCGGCCGTATGGCTAATGAGGTCGCGCGCGCCAAGAGCGGCGATGCGGTGTATTTCGTGCTGAATCAGAAGTTCGAGCCGACGAATATCTGCGTTCTGAGTTGCAAGTTCTGCGACTTTGCCGTCAAGAAGGGGGATCCGGAAGGTTACGAGCAGACGATCGAGGAAATGCTCGGGATGCTTAACCCGGACATCCGTGAAGTGCATATCACGATGGGGCTGCACCCGGATTGGGAATGGCAGTACTACGTCGATATGGTCCGCCGCATCAAGGAAGATTTTCCGCTGATCGACGTGAAGGCATTCACGGCCGTCGAGATCGACTTTTTTGCGAAGAAATTTAAGAAGACACACGAGGAAGTACTTCGTGAGCTCAAGGCGGTCGGATTGCGAACGATGCCGGGCGGCGGTGCAGAAGTCTTTAGCGAACGCGTACGCAAACTGCTCTTCAATCAGAAGATTGGTGCCAAGACGTGGTTTGAGGTGCATCGTACCGCCCATAAGATGGGGATCAACTCGAACGTCACCATGCTCTACGGTCATGTCGAGACGATCGAAGAGCGGCTCGAGCACATGATCAAGCTTCGCGATGTACAAGACGAAACGGGCGGCTTCCTTTCGTTTATTCCGCTGGCCTTCCAACCCGGAGATACGGGGATCAAGACCCGTAATAATTTTACGAGCGCCATCGACGACCTCAAGACCATCGCCGTAAGCCGGTTGATGCTCGATAATATCCCCCATATCAAAGCATACTGGGTGATGCTCACCGCGGAAGTCGCAGCGATTGCGTTGAACTTCGGCGCCGACGATATGGACGGCACGGTTGGGTACGAACGTATCGCCCATGATGCCGGGGCAACAAGCCCAATGCAGATGGCGAAAGAGAAATTGGTCTCGATCATCCACGAAGCAGGGAAAGTCCCGGTCGAGCGCGATGTGTGGTATAATCCGTTGCACATCTTTCCGCCGAAGGATTCTACGGTCGTCAGCAAGATGCCGTATCTGAATTCGGTGCCGTTCTACTCGGCGTACCGTACCGACTCGGCAGAGCTGAAATTGCTGCCGTTGGTGCCGCATGTATTCGGACAGTTCGCCACGGAAGGACTTGTCGATGCCGGCCCGATGTCGCTTATGGATTACGTCGCGAATCAGGATCAGTTCGAGATGATGGACTACGGCGTTGCGGTCAGCGGCAAGGCATATTCCGTGCTGCTGTACTCGCACTTCCAGTGGAATGAGCTTTCCGGCAAGCGCATCGGGATCACGGCCGAGACATCGACGAGTGTCGAATTGCTGCGGGTACTGTTGGAAAAGAAGTACGGCGTGAAGAATGTTACGTTCGAGCGGCTGCACCTAACGAGCGGACAGAACGATTACACCAAATTCGATGCCGTACTTCTGATCGGTGATGAAGCATTGCGCCGTTGGAAGCTCGGCTTGGCGACGTTCTTGAATGTATACGATCTTGCAGAGGAATGGACGGCATGGAAGAAGATGCCGTTCGTCTTTGCAGTGTGGGCTGTTCGTAACAGCGTGGACCCCGGATTAAAGGCTGAGATCGGCGGTGCGATCGAACGTTCGCTTCGCGAAACAAAGGGGCACTATGCCGAGGTCGGGCGCGAACACGCCAAACGAATCGGCTTGACCCGAGAAGACCTTGAAATGTACCTCGGTACATTTACGTATGAACTCGGCGAGCCGGAGAAGGCTGCGATCGAGGAGTTTTTGAAAGAACAAGCAGTACTTGCATAGGCGTACACAATGGACATGCTACAGGCGATCAAGACAAAAGTATTTTCGAACGAACGACTCAGCAACGAGGAAGGCCTCTGGTTGTTGAAGAACGGGTCGTTGCTTGACCTTGCGGAGATGGCAGAGCATGTGCGCTATCGCCACAACCCGGAGCGTCGAGTCACGTTCGTTATCGACTCAAACCCGAACTACACGAACGTCTGCAACATCGACTGCATCTTCTGTGCGTTCTATCGGCATGAAGCAGACGCCGATGCGTACACCTACTCGGTCGATCAGATGATTGAGAAATTCAAAGGCGCCGCCAAGCGTGGCGTTCGGACGATCTTGTTGCAAGGCGGCGTGAATCCGAATATCCCGTTCGAATACTATCTTGAGATGGTACGCCGCACCCGCGCAGAAGTGCCGACGATCCACCCCCATTTTTACTCGACGAGCGAGATCATCGGCATGAGCGACGTGTCAGGTCTGACGGTCCCACAGGTCTTGCAAGCGCTCTATGATGTAGGTCTGAACTCGATCCCTGGTGGTGGTGCAGAGATACTCAGCGATCGCGTAAAGAAAAAGATCTCGAACAAGAAAGGGACGAGCGCGGATTGGATGACGGTCATGCGTGAAGCGCATAAGATCGGGTATAAGACCACGGCCACCATGATGTACGGTCACCTGGAGAATGACGAAGATATCGTCGAGCACCTGAACGCTATTCGAGATCTACAGGATGAATATCAGGGGTTTACCGCATTCATCCCCTGGAGCTTTAAGCCGGGAAATACGCCGCTTGAGAAGATCATCTCGACGTATGCATCGGGCACACGGTATTTGCAGATGATCGCCTTTAGCCGCATCTTCCTCGACAATTTCTCTCATATTCAGGGATCGTGGTTTTCGGAAGGAAAGAAGACAGGCCAGATGTCGCTGCATTTTGGTGCAGATGATTTCGGGGGGACGATCGAGGATGAGAACGTCCATGCGTCCGCGAATTTCGTACATACCACTTCAGTAAAGGAAATGGTCGATCTCATCCGAGATGCAGGCTTCACGCCGGCCGAGCGTACGACCCTCTACGATATCGTCGCGGAGTACGGCGACGGAGAATATCCTCAATCGGTGATCGACTCGGCACGTTTGCACCATCACATCAACGCCGACGTTGTTCTGCCGACGCTTGCCGTGGTGCAGTGAGCCGACGTGTTAGCGACCGGTCAGTTGTGGCACAGTTGATTGACGTAGCCGCATCCAGTCTTCCTCAGACCAACGCGACTCGTATTTCGGTGTAACGAGAATCGGCTCGGTAGCGAAGTTGTCATTGGCTTCGAGCGATTGTTGCGATACGACAAATGACGCTCTGTGTCCCGATATGCCACGCACGACGATGCTTCGGGCACCGTCGACTGCAACTTCTGCCGTACTTCCTGCTGGTACTTCGACATCGTGAACAGTAAATGTTCTGTTTGTCTTGCCTGCAACGGTAGGAATCAGAAGCGTAACATCGCAATGGATTGGTTTCGATGATGCACTAATCTGTGCAATCGGCGAAGCGGTACCGATGCCGCTAAACTTCACGATGGGATGAACCTGCGGATCTCGACAATCGACGAGCCCATAGCCCGTGTTGTCGCCCATTGCGATGCTGGCCCCCGCTGTACCGCTGTTAAATGTAATTTCTGCACTGCGAAGTGCGCCGATGTTGTAGTAGAGCTCAAATTGAAATGGCTTTCCATCGGTAGGTGCATCGCTTGGGAAAAACGGTGCCATCGATCGTAATCCCGTTGTGCCATTCCAATCGACTTGCTTCGTTCCAGGCAGGAAGAGTCGTTTCCCGTTGCTCGTGATCTGCTCGATCGTAGCGCCTTCGCCATTATGAGCGATAAATATCTTATTCAGCAGATCGCCAACGGCAAGGCCGAGCGATGAAGGAACGCGGCCGGTCGGCTCTGCGACCGATACCGGCAGCACCGTGAGATGTCCGCTGCCAGTCGGCCAGATGCCCAGACTTCCTCCCATGTCGTATTTCCATGTCGCGCCGTTACAATCGATGTAGTTCTTATTTGTCGTATAGAAATCTCGATTATCCGGTGTTACCGAATCGGCCCAGATGCGGTTCGGATCGACAACCCAGATTCGATAATGACTGCCTCCGAGATTCGTCATCTTATATGCAATCAGCGTATGCCCTCCGTCTGAAGGTGAAAGCGACTTCGTGATGCTGACCAGAAATGCGCCTTCTTTATCAAGGGTCTGTTGAGCGATCGGCGTCACGAACGTTGCATTCTGTGAATGTCCGTTCAGGAATTGATCGAAGAAGACTTGCAGACATGCGAGCGTGACCTGATGACCATGCATAATGTTGATCGCACGCAAAAGCTTCGGATCGGTCGGCCCGACACCGGACGTACCACCGTAGAAGTTCGTCGGACAACAGAAGCCGAGGTGTCCGCCATCGTTGTTCATCACAAGGCTCAGTAATCCCAGCCCGTAACAATTCCCACTCGTGCCAAGCTTATCCCTAAAGCACAGACTGTAGAACAAGAGATCGAACGGGGCGGTCAGGCCGCTCGAATCTTGCGGGATACCGAACATCGAGTTGCGATAGATGTCCCAGTAATAGACGGGTGTTCCGAAATTCCGGAAGCTCCAGCCGTACTTTTCGGGTGCGTCTTGTGAACGCACGTTGGTAGCGATACTGACGAGAACAATGCAGGCCAGAAGCAGCGATCGAACATGGATCTTCATAGTTGGCTCCTTATGGGTGTAGTGCATTTTTGGGGTCGGAAAGCTGCGTCAGCAGCCCGTCCGCTTTCAGTTGCGCCACCCGGTACCAGTAGGTTTTATTGCGCTCGACCGAATTGTCCGCAAAGACGTTGTCTTTGACGATGTTTTCCAATTGAAGGTACGGGCCATTCATGGTTTCGGAGCGGAAGACGACAAAGCCGAGTGTCGTCGTCGAATCATACGTCGGGGTCCAGTTGATTCGAAGGGCACATGGGCCTTCGACCGATGTGATCGTATTGATCCTCGGGGGCCGTTCGCGATTACTTGCAAACGTAAACGTGCTCATTGCAACGGCGCTGTCAATCTTCGACTCGTTACCGTTCTGGTCAATCCCCAATACCTTATACCAATAGACTTTTTTGCGTTCGACTCGTTTGTCGACGAACGTCCCCGCGCTCATATATGGGTTGCTCACGAGCGGTATCGAGTCGCAGCCAACGGCAGCCGACGGATGATATGGCGAATGCAGGATATGCCCGACCATCGGCGGCGGTTCGACCGTCATGCCGCCAACCCAATGATATGTACCGTTCGCACTATCCGAGCGATACATATGGTATGCCGCAATATCCTGGATCGGTTGCCCGATGAAGTCGATGCGAATCGCGCTGTCGCGGGAATATAGTCCTGCGATAATACCTGGAGGCGGTGGGGTTTTGTCGCGGAGACGTTCGCAAACGACAATCTCCGGCGGCCGGGTCGGTACAGGAAATGTGCCGCTGATGTTTTCTGCCATATCCTGCGCTTTTACAAGGTATGCATAGCAAACCGGCGAGCCGGTTGGGACCGTGTGATCGTCGTAGAAGGCGAGTCCGCCATTTGCCGATGCCCTGTCGAGCGCATCTTTATGCGAGAGTATACCGACGAGTGCGAACGGACCTCCGCAATCTTTCGGTGACTTTGGCCCGCGCTTTTTGTCGCTTGTCTGATAATTGTTGTTCGTCGGTACCCCTGCAGCGGAGACGCGAGGGGTATCGCAGGGGATCCAATCGCCATAATCGCAGAGTGCGCGATAGATCAGGTACTGCGAGATATTGCAGTCGCTATTCGGCTTCCATTCCACTTTGATGTAGTCATCGAACCCTTTGGCCTGTGTGCCTTTGACGTCTTTGGGTTTGGTCGTATCTTTAAGCATTGCACTGACGGCAATCGAGCGTTGGGACTGGTTGCCGGCGGCATCGACGGCCAGAACCCGATACCAATGCGTCGAATCTTTACAGGGATCGCGCAGTGGGTTGGAGTGATCGGTGACCGTCAGAAAGATCGTTGAATCTGCGGGCTGTGCAACGAGGCCGCCGACGGCTGTATTCGGGTCCGCCGGGTTCTCTCCCGAACCGTAGCGGTATACACGATACCCCGTGATATTCTCATCGTGACCGAGCACGTCTTTCGTCTTCTTTGGCCAGCGGATGTCGATACTGCTTTGCGCCTCGCTCGCCGTTACAATAACATCGGTCGGGATGGCGGGAGGAGTCTTGTCCACCGGAATGCCTGAGACGATTGCCGAGAACGGACTTTCATTTCCCAGGATATCCTTGAGTGTAACCTTATAGCTATAGCTTGTTCCGTTCGCCGGCCCGGAAAATGTACCAGCAATCCCGGTGACCGAGCGAGGGGCAACGTGTCCGGCGGAATCCCATCGTTCGTAATCGGTGAAGCCATTCGACGGAGACGGCGCGACGGTGTTACTGTCGAGGTCAACGGTGATATCGGCGCTGATATCGGTCTCGTTCACTCTTCGATACGGTCCGCCTTGCGAACGGTACACGTTAAAGGCGCGGAAGCGCTCGTCCGACGGCTTTGCCCATAGTATTTGCAATTTCGCGTCGCCGATGACGATGCGCATACTCGTCGGAGCGGCGATCGCAGACGGTGTGCCACACGTAATTGTTACCTCGTCGGCGCCTGTCGAAGGAAGTTCTGTCCCTGAGCTATTCACGCGACGGATGCGGTAGCGGTAACTCGTGCCGTTTACTGCCGAATTGTCCTGATAGGCAAACCCCATCACGATTCCGACCTGCTTGCGAGCACGAGCAAAAAGGATAGCGCGATTCCATAGTTTGCCACCGAACGTGTATGTTGCGATGTCGCACACATTTGAAAGCGGGACATGAGTGATGCTATCGGCAAATGCGTTTGCAAGCAAATTCCAATCGGCGGAACCCTGCGGGATGATTGTCTTGAACGTCACACAATTCGTCACCGGCGAGATGGGGGTACTGCCGTTGAGCGGGGTCGTAGGAAAGGATGCATCCGCGGCAAGCTTGCGATAAATATTATACCGAAGCGGTGGGGCACTCGTATCCGGAGCCCACGAGAGATAGACGAACGCTCCGGGTGCCGGCTTCGTAAATCCGCGTAGTTCCTGGGCACGGGTGCGTGCAGTCATGGCAATAAATGCGCACAACGTAAGCAGAGTACAGATCGTATACCGCATTGTCGGCTGAGTCGTTGTTCGGTTCATGTTCATTTCTCCGCCGTTAATTGATATAGAATCCGTCACTATGATTATATCCGCAGTGCACATCGACACTGCCGCAGAACACCCACAGCACACAGGCTTCCAGGCCGATCGAGCCTTCGAACGCAGGTGGAATGCCGGCGATGAATTGCAGATCGCCATAGGCCGATGCACTCACAAGGCCGCCAAGGATCTCGCCCCAGATGCGCACGCCGACATTTCCCATCACCCCAAAGCCAGAACCCACCGGCGGGCTCGTGCCAAGGAATGCACCGATGCCCGTATACACCTCATACCCTCCGCTGACGATATAGAGATTGATCGACTGCGAGATCGAGATGTATGCGTACATGCCGGTCAGCCTCGTCGGGAGTCCGCCTTTATTGAAGGAGAATCGCGAGTTGATACCGTCGGTTACCCAGATCTTATCCTTCGGGCAGTTGTTGCCGAGGAATACGCCGGATTCCATACCGGTCTGTAACGGGCCGTAGATGCCGACCGCAACGCGCCCCTGGATTGCCTGATAGTCGATCCCGAAGTGCCACTGCAATTCGCCTTCTGCGGTGATGCCGGTGAGGAATGTTGTCAGCGAGATGTCGCCTTTGAGATAACCTTCGATATAACCGGCGCCGTGATCCTCGGTCAGTTCTGCCATCCCCGACACCTCGGCGTTGATGCTGCTTGCAAGCAGAACGTACATATCGCCCTGGATCGACAGTTTCGTCTGCGTCGGTGTAAATGACATCTTGATCGCGACCATCGCACCGCCTCTGGCAGCAAGGCTAGCACCTACGCCAAATCCACTCGAAAGTTCGCCCCCAACCACAACACGCTCGAGCGATTCGCCGAGAATGCATCCGCATCCCCATATCTTGCCCATCGACGAGAAATTCGCGACGACTGCCATGTTGATGTCGTGGCTCGCCTCGGCATACATGCTGAAGCAAGAGCGATCGGCACGGATCGTGATCGACGAACTAATGCCGCCTGAGATCTCAAGCAATGTCGCAGTGCCGGTACCATAGAACCCGACTTGCGCAGTACTGTCGTACATGACATTTGTATAGTCGAAGTCGGCAATACCGCCACCCCAGTTACGTTGCCAGTGGATATCGCTCCCCGGATTGCCATATACGGGGTCTTTCTGCTCGCGGACCCATCGCGCAAGGTAGGGGCTCGATGTATTTTCGACCAGATAGTCGGAGAGCGAAACCATCTTTCCGCCGAAGAAATGTATCGATACCATCCCATACGCATAGAGTGATCCGGCAAGTGCGCCGACGGTCATCGAACCGGGGACGCGTGCAGTATCCATCCGCATTGGGCTATAATCCGACAATCGCACTGCCTGCGGCGTGAACGGGAAGCCGTCGAAATGTTGACCGACACTATTGTAGTCGAAGAACAGCCGACCAAGATTCCCATCGGCCTTCATCTCGCCCCATGTGAGCCAGAACGGCTTACTATAGTGATGCTCCTCCGCGATACCGGCTGCGGTGAGATAGATCACTCCAAGTCGTGCGCATACGATACCGGCCGACTTGTTCGTGTCTTTCGCGACGATCTTTACGCCCCAATAGGGGAGCGAATCGGGTTTCGAGAGATCGACCTGCCCGCCCGCACAATCGGCAGTCGATGTGAACATCATGTTCTTGAATGCGACCCTGATCTCCGCAGGTTTCGGAAGACTGACTTCACCGGCGAGTTCGCTGTTCCAGACCGCACTCTCGACGAATTGGAACGGCATCACTTCTTTCGGGATGTTTGCCGCAGCCGTTGTCGAGACCTGGTCTTTGCGGTCGCCACGTTTAAAGAAACAGATACCGAAGCTCGTTTGGAAGCTCTGCTCGCCCTGGTACCTTGATCGTAAGGAGTCGCCGATGAGCATATTCCCGAGTTTTGCCGAATCGCAGACAATGTCGATCTCCGCATGCACACCGCTTCGGATGATGTTCATCCAGCCTTTCAAGATTGTCTCCTTCGGGAAGACGAGTTTCTTGGTCGGCGGGATCGGAACGTCGGGTGTAAAAATCGTGAAATCGCGGCGATGGACAAAGGGCAATAGTACACCCTGGATCCCTTGACTTTCCATCTGCACTTCCGGCGCTACAAGCACAGGGTTGTGCCAGAAGGAATCTGCGGGGTAGTATGGTTTGATCTGGCGAGCGGAGAGATAGAAGCTGCCGGAGTCCTTTGCTCCCGACGGGTCGTAGTCGAGTTTGTAATACGTCGGCTTTCCGTCCGTCTTCGAGAATTCACCCCACGTGTAATTATCGTTGATCTTGATCTTTGCGAAGAGGTCCATGTCGGGCTGCACGATCAACGAATCGTACGCGGCGTAGATGCGGTTGCCGGACGACGACCGAATTGCCATTTGTGGCAGACCGATCCGGTTGTCGAAAAATGCTCCGCCGGTGATCTCGCTATTGGCAAACGTTAACGTACCGGATCGAAGGGCAACAAGGTATCCGTATGGTTCGAGTGTGGTAAATCCCCACGACCCCAGCGTGAGCATTAGCGTGCCGTTAAAGCCGTGTGTTGTGATCGTGGCGTCGGTATATGTGTATGGCGCCTTGACGTATCCGCGATTGGAGATGATGCTCTCACTCGCAGCTGCATCGTTGGCACCGCGACGGAGGACAACGCCTTTCCACCCCGGCGGCAGCGGCGGGTTTAATCCGGAAGCAGACTGACTCGAGGAAAAGTCGATGACATATTGCTCGCCGTGCACTAACATGCCCGTGTTACCGATCCACCAGCGTCCATATGCAGAATCGCCCACGGTGACCTCTTTATAAAACTCGCAATTAGAGGTGATGGTGGTTTTCGGTAGTTTCAAGAATGCTCTGGTACATGTGTC
Source organism: Bacteroidota bacterium (assembly GCA_018266755.1). Lineage (NCBI taxonomy): Bacteria > Pseudomonadati > Bacteroidota > Bacteroidota bacterium. Next base: position 510,507 of record JAFDZW010000005.1, on the reverse strand, counting down.
GGCACTGATGATATTGGTCGGCAGCAATAGCTTGCCTTGTACTGTCGCTTCTGTCGTGGTAATGACAAGCGAATCGATCGCGAGAGTGAATGCGGAGTCGAGTGCCAATTGCGCAGGCGGCGGCGGTGTCGCCGGTGTGGTGGGGTATATGGCTGTCCCGGACGTGAGTACAACTTTAGTCTTGTTCGGAGGTGTCCACTCGACATCATGAAATCCTACCACAATGCAATCGAGCTTCGGATGAAATTTTAACCAGTCGATTAGCTTATTGCGGTCGAGTATCTGATTGGCGATCGAGACGTTTTTCGTCGGCAGTTCGACAAACAGTTTATCGCCGATCTTCGCGCTCGGTTCGATGAGCTGGGCTTCCGGTAGATGCATCTGGCTCATCGAGTCGCTGATCGGGGTTGCCACCACATTGAACGTCGTCGTATTGAGCTTGCCCGCATCGAACCACGGCGCAAGTTTCTTTGACTTTGTGCAATCGAACTTGATGCAGCCGATTCCGCTTGGCAATTTCGGATCGATAGATTTCGACGAACTGTCCCATTTCTGGACGACGATCTCAAACCCGCCGGCGACGAGGGTATCGGGCATCTTGGGCTTCGGTTTGACGATAATACCACCGCCGCCGAGTTGGAACGAGCTTGCAGCAGAATACCCTTCGTTCTTGAATGCCGTAGTATTCGCGGGATCGATTACACGAACGCGCCAGGCATACTGCTTCCCACTGAGCATTTTGAGTTCTGTGCTCTGAAGCATCAGCGACGTAGATGTAAGCCCATCGCGAGTGATGCCCATTATTTTGCCAGCCCCGCGAAAGGCAGCCTCCGGGTTTTGCTTTCCTTGCAACTCGACTATGCTGAATTGGTATGTGACTTGCGGCGGGGCGCCGATCGGTGCAAGCCATTGGAAATGGATCATCTGTGCCCGCTCGGGTTCGATTGTTGCGCCATCGGATGGTTGCGTCAGGATGGGGGCTTCAGCATTGCGGATCCCGAATGTCGCGCAGCCGCTCGGCGCATCCGGTGAGAGAGCAGCGCGTGTACTGTAGTCGAGCGCCTGAACACAGATACGGTACATTCCTTCCGGTAGGGTATGCGTGCGGGCAAGCTGTGTGGAGCTGGTGCCTTTGAAGCGCACCATATTCGCGTCGAAGAGGCGGAAGTCGCTCAGTGTGAGTTGCTTCATTGCGCCGCCATCGACATGGATCATCGGAGAGGGGGCGTCGAGCTTTGACTCCATTACGACGCTTTCGTCGGAGTTCCGAGCGCTGCCGGCCAGGCGAATGTCATATCCACGTGTCGGGTCGGTATTGATTACCGTGATTAGTACCCGCGACGGGTTGCTCATCCACACATCAAGATTCGGAGAATACGGCGGTACGACCGTGACCGAGACGTTCAGTTGTGCGAATGCAGTTATCGCAAAACCGAAGAGTACGCTCGCGATGCCAATGAAGACGATCGTCGGTCTGATGCCAATTCGTTCAACCAGAGAATGACGGATTCTCATGGTACCTCCTATTGAATGTGTCGATGTCGCTATCGTTTCCGACGTATCGTGGGCGTCAGAGGGTTGCATAAAACACTGTATTGCGGGCGCGCATCAATAAAAAGCAAGGGGAGTCTTGCGTGTCCGTAGTACTTTCGGTCTGCTATGGGATGGGTCGATTACCGCAATGTATCCATTAGGTTGCGGGAATGCAAGCAGACAGCAAACTGCACGTACAAATATAGGGAAGTTTCTCCCAGATTCCAAATATCCGCGGTGATGTGTTCAAAAGAAAAAGGGTTCGCGAAACTGTGTTCGCGAACCCTTCAATATCGTACGCAACTGGGGCTTTAGATCAATTCGAATTCTCCAACCTCGGGGATGATCCCATTCTTTGCCCCAAGAGCAAACAGATAGTGAAGCGCCTTGCGCCCGCGTTCGCCCATGTCGTAGGTAACGTCATTGACGTACATCTTCACGAACTTGCCTCCAAGTTCGTTGTCGATGCCACGGCCCCATTGCATCGCATACGGAATCGATCCGTCAGGATCGTCATAGGCAGCTTTGATCGATGCTTGAAGCGCTTCACGAACTTTGACCGCTTGCTCCAATCCGAAATCCTTTCGGACAAGATCGAGGCCGAGAGGCAACGGAAGCCCGTTTGTTTCTTCTTGCCACTTGATGCCGAAATCGACAAGGTTATTGAGCCCATAGCTTGCCCAGGTGAGCTGACCTTCGTGGATGAGCAACCCCGCATCGACTTCGTCTGCAAGCACGGCATCGATAATTTTGTCGAATGCCATCTCAACGGTCTGTAGATCGGGGTACCACGAGCGTAAAAGCAAGTTCGCCGTTGTCAGCTTGCCCGGTTGTGCGATTGTCTTGCCCTTGAGTTCGTCTATCGTCTTGTATTTCTTCGAGACGATGATCGGGCCATACCCTTCGCCCATCGACGCGCCGGTCTTCATGATCCAGTAATCCTTTGCGACATACGGATATGCATGTGCGCTGATCGCGGTGACCGGCAATTCTGCCGTCATCGCGCGAACATTGAGCAACTGGATATCGTCGAGCACATGATCGATCTCGTAGCCGGGGATGGTTACCTTGCCGGATCCAAAACCATAGAACATAAAGGCATCGTCCGGGTCCGGCGAATGGCCGATCTGAAGGGGCTTAACGTCTGTCATAAATTGGGTACAAGATTTTCGCAGGCAGAGGCAAGCCTCTGCCAGATTTATAGATGCGAGAAAGTTATTGTTTGGGTACTCCGCCGGGGAACAGAATGATCTTACCGGCCTTTTTAGGCACCTCGGTCATGAGTTCGAACGCCTGCTCGTAATCCGTCAGAGCCAACCGGTGAGTGACCACCGGATTGACGTCCAGACGCCCCGAGGCGAGCAGGTTCGAAACCGTAAACCATGTATCGAACATCAAGCGCCCGTTGATGCCGTAGAATGTACCGCCATTGAAAATGATATCGTTGAGCGGCGTCGGCACAAGATTATCTTTGAAGATGCCGAAGAAACAGTAACGGCCTCCACGGCGAAGTGCGGCGACGCCATCTTGCATGGCCCGTGGTGCACCCGACATTTCAAGCACGACATCTGCGCCGAGCCCTCCGGTACCTTCTTTGATGATCTCGACCGCGTTTTCTTTGGTGACGTCGATCGTGACGTCGGCGCCCATCTTCTTCGCGATGCCGAGACGGAAGGGGTCCATGCCGGTGACGAAGATATTCGACGCACCGCTTGCACGGGCAACTCCGACAGAGAACAGACCGACGGGTCCCTCGCCGAGGATCACCACGGATTTGCCGTGAACAGGCTCCATCAACGTTGCATGCACGGCATTGCCGAGCGGCTCCTGGATTGAGAGAAGATCGGGGTGGATGGACGTGTCGCTTTTCCAGACGACAACGTCTGGCACGGCAAGATACTCGGCGAATGCACCGTCGGTATCGACGCCAAGGATTTTCAGATTATGGCAGACATGCATTTTGCCGGTCAGGCATTGCTTACAGTGGCCGCAGGGGATATGCGTCTCGACAGAGACCACATCGCCTTCTTTTGCGCGTTTGACCATCGAGCCGGCTTTGACGACCGTGCCGCTCGTCTCATGCCCGACGGTATAGGGCACGGTTTTAATACGGCTCTGGGCCCATTCGTCCCAATTATAGATATGTACGTCCGTTCCACAAAGACTCGAAGCGTGGATCTTAATGAGCACCTCGTCCGGCTTGATGTCCGGGATGCGGATCTCCTGCATTTCGGCTCCGCGTGCGCGCTTGGTCTTGCGCAGAGCCATCATCGTATCTGCCATTCGTAGAAATTATTGAATGGCAGTAAACAACTCGGGAATTGGTTTTATCACCGCATTTTCGATCCTCCGTCGGCACGGAGCACGTCGAGTCGGGCGAGTAGTAAATGTTTCTCGCGTTCGTTTTTGGTCAGGCGGAGGGCTGCTTCGTAAGACGCGATCGCTTCCGACACGATTCCGGCCTGCTCCAAGCAATGACCGAGGACAGAATGATACAGATAATATTCGGTGAGCGGGGCTGAACGAAGCAATCCGATCGCGGTGGCAGGACCATGAACACGGCAGACAGGGACAGCCATATGCAACGTCGTGACCGGACTCGGCGAAAGCGTATTCAGACGTTTGTACAAGCCAAGAATCGCAGCCCAATTGGTCTGCTCAAAGGTTGCAGCGGTGCAGTGCAGCGACTGGATCGCTGCTTCAAGATGATATGTGCTGATATTGATATCCGGTCGCGATCGTTCAAGATAGCGCACGCCGTTGTCTATCAGTGTCGGATTCCATTGTGAACGATCCTGCTCTGAAAGCAGGACGATTTCGCCGTTCACATCGGTTCGCGCTTCGAAACGAGCGGCGTGAAAACTCATCAATGAGACAAGAGCCATTGACTCCGGTGTGCCCACTTCCGCATGGTCTGCGAGCAAGAGGGCAAGCCGTAATGCTTCGAGACACAAATCCCGATTGAGCAAGCCCTCGCTGTCGGTCCGTTTGTACCCCTCGTTGAAGAGCAGATAGAGGCTTCGCAAGACTGTCCCGGTCCGATCGTGGACGGCCTGACGCGATGGTACTTCCAATTCGATACGGTGCTCTCGGAAGTACTTGCGTGCGCGGCCGAGTCGTTTTTCGATACTCGCTTCGTTTGTCAAGAAGGCATTTGCAATCTCGCGAACACTAAATCCACACAGCGTTTTGAGAACCAGTGCGATCTGCGATTCTTCGGAAATCCCCGGATGACAGCAGGCGAACATCATTCGAAGTTGCGAGTCGGCGATCTCCCAGGAAAGAAAGTGCTGCTCGATCTCCATCGAATGCGTTGCGGCAGCAAGCCCGGGAATGGACTCATTCCAGACTTGTGGATCCCGCTGACGCGTTCTGATCCAGTCAACTGCTTTATTCTTGGCGACACGATGAAGCCAGGCGGTTGGATTTTCCGGGACGCCGCGAAACGACCAATTTTGCAATGCTGCGAGCAGCGTATCCTGTACAATATCTTCGACAACCCCCAACCGAGACAACCCGAATGCTCTCGAAAGCGAGGAGGCGAGCTTTCCGGATTCTTGTCGGAATAGCTGGTCGACAACGGTATTGATCTCTGTGCTCACGTACTGGCGTGCTACCGCTTCGGTATTCGTTGCTTGTAAAACGGCTCGCGGGGACTCTCTCGCATGCGTTCGTCGATGCGTTCGGCAAGCCACTGAAAGTATTCGCCCAAGAACGGGTCGGGAATAGAGGTGCGCATGTCTAGGAACATCGGCTCGTACTTTTTCCACGATGTCGCAACGAACGAACCGAGTGTTTTATCGATCAGATCGAGGTCAATGTAGCGTTCGTAGACCATCATACCAAGCGACTCCATCTGCTGGGCCGTTTGGATCAGTAGAATCTGGTGATCTCGCGGCATCGCCCTCAAGCTATCTCCGTCAGTCGGCGCCTCCAGATCCCGAATGAACGAGAGTTGTTCGGCAAACTCGCGGGTTTGAAAAATTCTGAGTGTTTCGAGCGTGAGACGTTCGCGCCGGTCGCGTTCTGCTGCCTTTACTTGCGCGATGCCAAAGACGAGCGCGACGATAACTGAGAGCGCAATCGCAATATTTCCGATAGCTTCGATCGTGATTCCCATAGCTGGTTTGTTGGCAAATGGTATGCGTGTACACGATCGGGATTGCATACGTCCTCGACCATGCACCGGAATAATATACCATTGAACAACAATCGCCCCACTGTGTTCTCTCACGAACCAGTGGGGCGGTTGAAGAGTCGGACTGTCTATCGAGTTCGATCACATCGGCATGACCGGACGCACTTCGACGCTGCCTTGCTTTGCTAACAAGACAGGGCAGTCTTGCGCGATCATTGCAGCTTCGGCAATATCCGTTGCCTTGATGATCGAGTATCCTCCGATGATTTCCTTGCCTTCGGAGAATGGGCCGTCGGTAATGACTCCTCCTTTGGCGACATGCTTGCCTTCACGCTGCAACGGAGCTCCCCAATCTTTTAAGCGGCCTTCCTCGCCGAGCTTGGCGAACCAGTCCTGCCAACGCTTCATCTGTTGTTCCATTTCTTGCGCGGAAACCTGATCCTGCGACATCCCACCGCGATAGAGTAATACGTATTCGTTCATGTTCGTCAATTATATAGATGAAAAAGTGTGCTCTCGTCGTGTTGAGAGCGTTTGTTCTACACCTATATCGGTTGGGGCGACCAAACCCGGACAGAAGAAAGGAAAAAAAATGGCAGAGACCGATAGACTATTTCGTGTACTTGGAAAACCAACGGCGGAGGTCTCCGAGCACATCCTCGTCGATACCGTGACCGATCTCATAAATATCGGCCGTTACATTTGCACCGGCACGGGTTAACTGCGTTCGTGATTCGTCGAGCGAAATGAACGGGATTAATTCGTCATACTCGCCGTGGGATAAAAACACCGGGAGTCCGTTTAGGTTTTTTGCAGCCAACGGCTCGAGTGCATCGCGAGGGATGTATCCGCTCATGGCCGCAACACCCTGAAGCGTAATACCGATCGTTCCGAGATCATGGCGAGCGATAAGGCTATAGCACATTGCGCTTCCCTGGCTGAACCCCATCAGCACAATTCGGTCGGCATCGAGGCCTTCTTGTTCGATAAGGGTGGGGAGAGCCTCCATCACAAGGGTCTCAGAACGGAGTCTGGATTCGAGGTCGGCACGAAGTCCCTGGATCGACTGCTCGAGGTGATACCACGCATATCCGCCCCATGGCAATTCGATCGGAGCACGAAGGCTGATTACTTTGTGTGTGTCGGAGGCAGCCGTCGCAACCGGGATTAGATCAAGCTCGTTTGCGCCATACCCATGCAACACGATAATGGCAGGCGTTTGTCCGTTGGTCGGATTCTTCGGTTCGCGTACGGTGTACTGAAGTGCTGCGGCGTTCATTCCCGAAACAAGAAATTATGAGCCTACAACACACGACTGCGAGTAAGCATCACAGGAGTTCGGGTGCCGCCTTACGAAGACGGTCAGTTGACCTTGGCGGTCGCCACATTCTTCAACCCGGCATAGCTCGTCAGATCGACGCTAATGCTGCCGATCAGGACCTTCGATACCATTTTCACCGGGATCTTGTTTTCATCGTCCGAGAGCCACACTTGGATTGATCCTTCATTTTTGAACAACCCGCCGGCGACGACCATCGGCTCGACGACCACACAGTTGAATGTCCCGGCTGCAACTTCGACCTGCTGCCGCCCAAGTACCATGACGTCGAGCGGATGAACCTTCCCGTCGTAAAAATTCTCGAGCGTGATCTTGTCGCCTTTGTGATAATGCTTTAGATCCAACACCCGGACATAGTAGAACGCACTGAGGATGTCGTGTACAAATCGGGGTATTTTATACTTCTGCCCGTCGTCGGTTTCTGCCGTGCCTTCTTCCTGATCGAAAAATGCTTCGTAATCCTTGGTGTATTTGCCTTCGCGAACATGTTGCTCGAAGCGGTGCGGGTATATTCCATCGACGTCGAGATAGGTCGCATATTTATCGCGAACTTTGAATACGTTATCCATCGTCTCGGTCGAGACGGCGTATGTATTGATTTCGTAGGTTTGACGGCCGTTGACATATTTATAGTCCGGGATCGTCATCACCGCCTGTCCTGCCGTGATGAAGCCGTAGCTGATATCGAACGTGAGACGTTCACCCACGGTAAAGGCCGAATTGTTGAGCGAACGCAATGCACCATTTGCCGTTTGTGCGTGCGCTATATTGGCCCCCGTCGCTCCGAAGGCGACGAGAAGGGGGAGAAGCAAATGAAGTAATTGCATCACGGTTATTCTACTGGTTCATGAGCGTTCTGGCTGCGTCGATGACTTGGCCGATTGTAATAGACGAAACACAATTACAATTCTTGCACTGTGGACATTCGGGCCTCGGTGCGACCGTGGCGTCGAGGTTTATAGCGCGTTTCCCGCGGAACCCCCAGCGCTCTTTCGAGAGTGCCGTTGCACGCGGGAAGAGCCCGATCGTCGGGGTTCCGAGTGCGGCGGCGATATGCCCCGGTCCGGTACTTCCGGCAATCACAAGTGCGGCCTTTGAAAGAACGCTACAGAGCGTTGCCAAATCACTCTGTGGTTGTATATGAACATCCAGCCGCGAGTGTTTCATTCGTTCGCAGAGGGTGAACAAGAATTCACTCTCGAACGCTGTACCTGTCAGCACGACCGGAAACCCGAATGTTTGATTCAGTGCCGACCCAAGTTCGCTCCATTTATCCGCATCCCAGATCGGGGCAGAGCCGCCGGTTTGGGTATGGAGGACGATGTATGGCTGAGTCGGAATGGAAACAGTTGGTAATATACTCAAATCGAGTTGTGGTAGTAACTCTTCATCTGCATCGATGCCAAGAGATGCAAGCATCCGAAGATTATAAGCAGCTTCGTTTCGTTCGGCAGTTCGGCGATGCTCGAATACGTTGCGATTCGTGAAAAACGAATACCATCGGTATCCTTTGCCGACACGAATGGGAATGCCGGCGAAGAACGAGGCGATCGCATAACGAGCCTTCGGCGAAAGGAGAACGACAGCATCCGGTCGTATACGCCGAAAGGCCTTGATGAGTCCCCAATAGTACGAACCATCGTATTCTACGATCTCATCGACGAACCGCGAAAGTTTGACGATCGGTGTTGTATATGGCTGCGACATGAAGACGACCCTGCATTCCGGGTCCGCGAGTTTGATCGCCTGAGCCATCGGCAGCGTCAGTACCATATCACCAATCTTGTCGGTCCGAACGATAAGTATCTTCTTCACTAATACAAAGTTACGAATAGGCTTTCTTGCCAGTGGCCATTCCGAACACAGAAGGGGATCCTTTCGAGTCTTGAGGCTCCCAACTGAGCTCCGAATGGGATTTTTCAGTATGTGTCAATACGTTAGGCAAGACACTCATCGATGGAGTACATACCGTCATATCGCAAGATGTTCGAGTCCGGTGAGCTTCGCCACCGGGCCGATGCACTGCATGCAATGCTCTCGGCATGCAACATCTGTCCGCTCGATTGCGCCGTTGACCGCACAAAGGGCGAGATCGCCAGATGCTATAGTGGCGCAAAAGCGATTGTTTCTTCGTATTGCCCTCACTTCGGCGAAGAACCTGCACTTGTCGGCACCAATGGGGTGGGGAATGTCTTCTTCGGGAATTGTAATCTCCGATGTGTCTATTGTCAGAATTTCCAGATCAGCCAACGATACAAACAGGAGCAGCAGAATGAAGTGACGGCCGAGAGACTCGCTGAGATGATGATCGAACTGCAGGACTCGCGAGGCTGCCATTCTATCGGTTTTGTTTCTCCGACACATTTTACCCCGCAGATCGTCGAGTCGCTCCTGATCGCTTGCGAACGGGGATTGCATATTCCACTGGTGTATAATACAAATTGTTACGATTCTGTCGATGTGCTCCGACTGCTCGACGGAATCATTGATGTCTATCTTCCCGACGTCAAATACTCCGATGAACAAGCGGGATACGATTACTCCGGCGTGAAGGACTATGTGCATCATTCGCGTCTGGCGCTTGCGGAGATGTATCGGCAGATGGGAAGCGATCTGTTGATCGGAGAGGATGGACTGGTCAAGCGCGGGATGATTATTCGGCACCTTGTACTGCCGAACGATATGGCGGGCTCGGAAGATACACTGCGGATGATCGCGAATGAGTTGTCGCCGTCACTGACATTATCGGTAATGAGCCAGTATTATCCGACCAATCTGATCAACGATGTCAACGCAGATCGCTCCGAACGATTGATGTTGCTCAACCGTCGCATTCGAGCTCGTGAATATGAGAAAGTCCTCGAACTACTCGACGAGTTCGATTTCACCAACGGTTGGGCTCAGGAATTTGAAAGCCAGGATTATTACCGTCCGGATTTCAGCGATCGCATCGAGCCGTTCAAACGCTAACCTGCCGTCTGTTTCTACTTCCGTATCTCGCCGGTTTCCATGCTCCAAAAGAGGAGATCCAATTCATCGATAGGTATTCCGACCCTGGACGCAAACTTCTTCCATTTTTTCTCGATCGCGAAGTAGCGCTTGTCGGTCAGTGATGCCGGGATGCGCCCAATGATGCCAACGGCCTTGAGATGCTTCAGGATATGACGGTCGAGGATGGCAAGGTCGCGGATGCCGATATTGCGAAGAAAGTGCGAGCTTTCCTTGAGTCCGAACCCCGGGACTGTTTCCCTGATCGCGGCGCGCAGTACAAGTGGCTCCGACCAATGTGTCCGTAACAGCGAACTGATATCCGCGAACATATCGCGGATCGCGAGCAGGCGTTTTGCTTTTGTATTATGAAAGCGAATATAGTGCTCGGGTGTACGCAGAAGATCGGTAGGGTCGAAGGCCATCTCCTGGAAACGATCGGATTTGAGCTTCGCGATTACCTGCTCGGCGTTTTTCGCTTGCGACTGCGGGGTGAGTATGCAAAAGAGTAATTCGTAAAAATGCTCCGTAACAGGTACTGCGGCGAAGTCGGCGAGACGCGCCCGTATCGCATCCTTTCGCTCTGCATATACTCCAGCCCATGGCTCCGGTAGTAGTGTTGCCGCGTTATCGGAGCTCATAGCGACTCTTTGTCAGGTGAATAAATCCCTCCTCCAATAGCCCCGGGAGCACAAGTGTCAGTATATCGTCGGCGATCGAGGCATCGATCGAATGGTTCGCCGATAGCACCGAGCGAAGTCGTTGCCGAGACAGCGGTGATGCCGCAATCAATTTCAGTACGCGACCTCGCCAAATGCGTTTCGGATGGCCGAAGAACAGTGGTTCTGTCTTTGAGTTCTTTCGTTCGGGCCGTTGTGCGTTTTGCAACCCGACCGACGGACACTGCGAACGCAACGGGCAGGAATCGCACTGTGGACGATTTTTCGTGCAGATCGTTGCCCCGAGGTCCATGATCGCTTCATGCCAGTCACGGGTACGCTTCGACGGTAGAATAGCGAGGTTGATCTCGTGTACATCCGAGATCGGCAGTAGAAAAGCCCGGTCTTGTGTGCGTTTTGAAAGGCGGGTCAGAACTCGACTCACGTTGACGTCAACGGCCGAAACATGCTTGCCGAAGGCGAATACTTGGATTGCACGTGCGGTGTATTCGCCAACACCGGCAAGAGATCGTAATTTGGTCTCGGTCGACGGAAGCGAACCGTCAAATTGCTCGACGATCTGTTTTGCCGCTTTGTGAAGATAGACAGCACGGCGATTATATCCGAGCCCCTGCCACGCACGCACGACATCGCGTTGGGGGGCCTCTGCAAGCGAGTGCACCGTAGGGAAGCGATTCAGAAATCGACGAAGGTATTCTTCGATGCGGCTGGCTTGCGTTTGTTGGCCCATCATCTCGCAGAGCCAGACGTGGTACGGAACGCGAACATCATGCCGCCACGAAAACGATCGCTTGTTCTGTTCGCGATGCCACCGAAGGAGCCGACGTCGGGCTTCGAGAAACCGTGTTCGTTGCGCCGTGGTCATTCCGCCGGAATACCCTCCGTAACGAGGCGCCGGATGATCTGTGTATTCCCGCTCAAATGCAGAAGCGACGAAAGCTCCGACGCAGAAAACCAGCCGATGGCATTGAACTCCGTGTTGACTGGCTCACCGGTGATGCTCGTCACGATGAAAAATGTGACATGATAGGTGATGCCGTTCGAGTAGGTCATTACGTCCTCGAAGTACTCCCGTGCCGCTAGGGTATCGATACGGAGTTCTTCGTTGAGTTCTCGGCGAAGTGCTTCGTACAAGGATTCACCGGGCTCGACCTTCCCGCCCGGAAATTCCCAATGCAACGGGTAGATTTTATCGCTGCGTCGTTCGCACATCAATACCGTGCCGTTGCGAACGAGCAAACCGGTAACAACTCTGACAGGGGTCATCCGAATTTCAAGGCCTTGACCGGCATGATCTTCGTCGCGATCCGTGCCGGAATGAATGCAGAAGTGATCGTGATGGCGAGTGCAATGAGGCTCACAAGCACATAATGCTGCCATTCGATCGAGATCGGTACACTCGGCATAAAATAGATGTCGGCCCGTAACTTAAAAAAGTGGTAGTGGTATTGCAGCCACGACAACACGAGTGCGAGAATATTTCCGAACAGAGTACCCATCAAGGCGATGTACGCTCCTTCGGTCACAAAGATCGATAGGATACTTCCGTTCGCTGCTCCGAGCGACTTCAGGATCCCGACTTGGCGCGTCTTTTCCATGACGAGAATGAGGAGTGTCGAGATCACATTAAACGCCGCAACGATGATGATGAGCCCCAGAATGATCGGGATAGGTTTTTTCTGGAGTTCGATCCAGCCGAAGATCGTGGGGTACATTTCATACACGCTTTGCGCAAAGTAGGGGTAATGCAACTCGCGTTTGAGATCGAGCATCGTCCCCTTGATGTTCGACAAATCATGGAAGAGCAGCCGAAAGCCACTGACCTGCGTCGGGCTGATCATGCGGAAATGCTGAGCACTTGCAAGTGTGGTATATGCCAGTGCATTGTCATACTCACTCATCCCGGTCTCGAAAATACCGACGACCCGGAATCGCTGGAGGAATCGCAGCATGTCCTCGCGTGTCTGCATGCCTTCGATAAACCGAAAGATGGTAAGGACTTTACCGACGGTCGTATGCAACTCCTTCGCAGCGCCTTTGCTGATGACGATCTCGGGGATCGAATCGGTGAAGGCGTCGTTCGGGATGCGGCCGCTGATGAGCTTCTTGAACGCGTATGTCATCGAATCGCCGATCGGCACTCCCTGAACGACCGATCCGACGATTCCACTCGAACTACGGATGATCGCTTCCTGCTCGACGAATGGTGTGATCGCTTTGATCTGGGGTACTCTCGCTGTTAATTTCCGAATGGTCGTCGGGTACTCCGGCAACGGGCGGTTGCCATACGACGATATCTCGGCATGCGCGGTGTAGCCGACGACATTGTCGGTGAGTGTCTGTTCGAAGCCGGAGAGAATCGCAAGCGCCACGATCAGTGTCGCCGTGCCGAGTGCAACTGCCCCGATCGCAATGAACGTGATGACGGAAATAAACCGTCGTTTGCCACCCACGTTCGCCTCGGACGATCGACGACGGTGGCGGATAAAACGTCGCGCTATGAAGAATGGATAGAAAATAGCAGGTGCGATGCGTTACTTAGAACCGTAATAACGCATTCCAACGGTCATACAATTCAGCCGTCGCGACAACATCTCGCATGCAGTATTCCGCGATCTCACGTATTTTGCCTTCAGCAAAATACTCCGGCACCTCGTATCCGGTGACGCCTTCGGCCTTCGGTGATCTGATGCCGAAGCTCTTGGTATAGAAATCGAGATTGAACTTACGTGTTGCCCCGTTGCGGTCGAAACCTGCTCCGAAAACCAGTTTATCGGCCAAGTCGATGTGGTCGGCCTCAGAGCGTTTACCCGACACCCGGAACGACCACCGAGTCCCAGCCATCATGTTCACGCTCGGGCGCACCCCCAATACGGCCGAACGTAGCATCAGAAACGGGCAATCGAAGTTGCGGCCGTTGAATGTGACGAATGCGGAATAGCGCGAGTCCTCGAGACCCTGCCAGAAATGCGAGAGCATCGCAGACTCGTCAATGAAGGTCTTGTACTTGACGCTGTGGCCTTCATATTCGACGGTATCTTCCGATTCCTCTGGACCGAGAGATAATGCGACGCCTTTTTGTGCTTCGGGGACGTATAATCCGATACACACTACCCGTCCGAGCAGTGGGTTGAGTGCGCCGAAACGCTTGAGGTTCTCTTTCTCCTCTTCGGTTGTCGCACCGCGCAGCAGGTATTCTTTCTGAACGTCGTCGAACGATTCGTCGAACGGAAGCGGTACGGTTTCGATGTCAAATACAAATGTTTGGCTCATGGATTGACTTGACTACTCCTTCACGAGCCAGACACGACCGACGCTGACCTCATCGAAGGTGGCGATTGGTTCGCCGACCGGCCGCTTTGCAAGATGACGGTCCTTCGGGTGGAGTATCTGTTCCGGCGTGATCTCCTTGACTACCGTATCGATTTTCGTCCCCGTTCGTTCGAGTAATTCGATCTTGAGTTTTCGAACATTGAACGGGGTCGCATTTTCGTAAATGACATCAAGATATTGCTTCCCGTTCTCCGGGTCGGATTTGTATGCAGTGATATTAATGTCCTTCGTGAGCACCCACGGTTCGTCGTTCGAACGACTGCAGGATATCACCAAACCAGCCAGTATCAAGAGTACGATGTGCTTCATAAGCCGTGGGGATATTTAGGCAATAAAAATACGAAAAAACAGCGAGATGGAACAAGGAGTCGGCGGCTGAGGGTTCTGATGCTACGCATGTTCGATTTCTTTTCCGACCACGAGTTTGCATCTCCAACCCGACGACGAATCTTCGCGACAATCGTTGCGCTCGTCTTCGCCGGGTTTACCACCCGTTTTGTGCAGCTGCAGATACTCGAGGGAGCCGAACTGCGAGGTGCAGCAAGTGCACAAGGTATTAAACGCATTGAGCGTATTCCGGTTCGCGGCGCTATTTACGACCGCTATGGCCGTGTGATTGCCGCCAGCATTCCGTCCTACGCGATCACCATCACACCGCAGGACTTCCAACCCTACCGCAAGACGACGTTGCCGCTGTTGGCATCGCTCATCGGGGTAGATACGACCTACATTTTGAATCGGTTGAATCAATCGGGTACCTACACCAGATTCCAGCCGGTCAAGATCATCAGCGATGTCGATGCACGGGTTATAGCAGCCATCGAAGAACATTTCGACCAGTTGCCGGGGGTTGATGTGACCTTCGAGTCGAAGCGGCAGTATGTTGCTCCGGTCAGGGCATCCCATCTGCTCGGGTTTACGAAGGAGATCTCGGAAACAAAGCTCGAAGAGCTCGACACCACGGCCGACAGCAGTTACTATCATCCTGGTGATATCGTCGGTACGACCGGCCTCGAAAATTATCACGAGCGGGAGCTTCGTGGACAGAAAGGGTACGAATATGTTGCCGTCGATGCGCGCGGACAGCGACAGGCCCGGTTTCGTGAAGGAGCATCCGATCAGAATTCCGTCGATGGGCAAAGTATCCAACTTGGGATGGACATGGATCTCCAGGAATATGCCGAGCAACTTCTCGAAGGAATGCACGGTGCGGTGGTTGCTATGGACCCGAATACCGGCGATATCCTGGCACTCGTGAGCAAGCCCGATTTTGATCTTGATATTTTCAGCGGGCGTACATCGAAAGCCGAGTATCAGGAAGTAATGCTCGATCCCAGCCATCCACTCTTCAATCGCGCAACACAAACCCGCTATCCGCCCGGATCGACGTGGAAGCTGATGATGGCCGCTGCGACGATGCAAACGAAAACCTGGCCACTGAATTTCTCTTTGAACTGCGGCGGATCGTTCACTTACGGCGATCACACGTACAAAGACGATGCGACGCACGGTGCAGTGAATTTCCATCGCTCGATCGTTGCATCGTGCGACGTATTCTATTACCGAGCGATTCTCGCCTTGGGTATCGACTCGATGCAGAAGTATGCGCGAGATTTCGGGTTCGACCATACGACCGGTGCCGATCTTGCATTCGAAGGAAACGGAAGCGTCCCGAATACCCAATGGATGAACAAACATTACCCCCGCGGATGGACGAAAGGATATATCGTCAGTCAGGGCATCGGTCAGGGCGAGATCGGCGTGACACCGTTGCAGCAAGCTGCATACGCGTCATGCTGGGCCAATCACGGTGTATGGGTGCAACCGCACGCTGCACGCGCAATCTATAATAACAAGACGGGGAAGTGGGAGGATTACCAGCCTAAGCGACACCATGTTGCCGTCAGCGATTCCATTATCGAGATCGTCCGCAATGGCATGTGGGGTGTCGTCCACGAGCCAGGTGGAACTGCCCATGCCGCCGAAACACCTGGGCCGCACGATTGTAATATCGCAGGTAAAACCGGTACAGCTCAGAACCCGCACGGGAAAGACCATGCATGGTTCATCTGTTTTGCACCGTTCGATAAACCAAAGATCGCAATGTGCGTGATGGTTGAGAACGCAGGCTTTGGTGGAGCGGTCTCGGCACCGATTGCCCGCAAACTCATCAAAGAGTATCTCTATCACGAACGCGAAGATCCCGCGCCAAGTATGTTGCCCAACACTCCACAGTACGAAGCGTGGAGAGAGGCACGATATGCAAAACATAGTGGCCCTTCTTCCCCGAAGCCGCCCGTTTCTACGCCACCTGCTGCCGAAGCGGTAGAAAACGGCAAACGATAGGTAGTATTTCCGAGTGTACGAAGATTTCGGCTCTAGGGGGGACCTCAAGGGAAATTTTAGTAGTGCATTCCTGTAGGCTGGTATGCCTATTGTCATTCTGAGCGAAGAATCTCTTGATGAAACGTCGTGTGGCTTCGCCGAAGGGATTCTTCGCTTCGCTCAGAATGACCGCTATTTATAGCGGTTAATGCAGAGCCATAAGCGAAATTTGAGTCCTCCCCCCGTCGCGACGTCGTATCTTATACGAAATCATTAGGTGCACCTATGTTCTCACGTTGTTACTCTGCTACGACGCAGGGGATCGAAGCCTATACGGTCGAGATCGAATGTCATATCGAAAATATGTCGCCGAACTTCGTAATGGTCGGCTTGCCGGATTCCGCCGTGCGCGAAAGTAAAGAGCGCGTCATGGCCGCGATGAAGAATTCGGGCCTGGCATTCGACTTCTCGAAACGCATCACGATCAACCTCGCGCCGGCGGATATTCGAAAAGAGGGAAGCGGATTCGATTTGCCGATTGCGCTCGGCCTGCTGGCAGCAGCCGGAGGAATCGATCCCGAAACCTTGCAGCAATATCTACTGCTCGGCGAGCTGGCCCTCGACGGGACGGTGCGCCCAATCCACGGTGCGCTTAATGTGGCGCTTCATGCCCGCGATTCGAGAGTCGATCTGCCAAAGCTCAAGGGGATTATATTGCCGCACGATAATGCGAAAGAAGCGGCGCTGGTCCCTGAATTGGAAGTATACGGCGTCAGTACCTTGCGCGAAGCCGTTGGACTTCTCAACGGGACGTCGCAGCTTGCACGTACCACCGTTGACATTAAAGACCTGTTCCGACGTCGAGTCGATGAATCGTTGCTCGACTTCGCCGATGTGAAAGGACAGGAAACCGTGAAGCGAGCACTTGAGGTTGCCGCCGCGGGCGGGCACAACGTGATCATGATCGGCTCTCCGGGTTCGGGGAAGAGTATGCTTGCAAAGCGATTTCCGTCGGTATTACCTCCACTGACATTCGACGAAGCACTCGAAACGACAAAGATCCACTCGGTAAGCGGTATCTTGCCACCGGACACGCCGATGCTTACTCATCGCCCGTTTCGCGCACCGCATCATACCATCAGCGATGCAGCGCTCGTCGGCGGCGGGATGAACAATATTCGTCCCGGTGAGATATCGCTGGCGCACCACGGGGTGTTGTTTCTCGACGAGTTGCCGGAGTTTCAGCGGAATGTTCTAGAGGTACTGCGACAGCCGCTCGAAGACGGGCGCGTCACGATATCGCGCGTTAAAGTCACGGTCGAATACCCGGCGAATTTTATGCTGTTGTGTGCGATGAACCCATGCCCGTGCGGCAATTTCGGTTCGGCGTTGCATCAATGTACATGCACCGAGCAGATGCGCTCGCGTTATATGAGTAAGATTTCGGGGCCACTTCTCGATCGTATCGATATCCACGTGGATGTGCCGAGTGTGAAGATCGAGGAATTGCAGAAAAAATCGAGCGGCGAACCCTCGAAGCCGATTCGCGAACGCGTCCAGCATGCACGTGAGATACAGCGCTCGCGATACGAAACGCACAATGCTCTTAATCCGAAAGGAAAGATATTCAAGAATGCCGACCTGTCACCGAAGTTAATTCAGGAGTATTGTGAGATCGGCGACGATGGCCGACAACTACTCAAACAGGCGATGACGAAAATGGGGCATTCTGCTCGGGCATACGACCGTATTCTCAAAGTCGCACGCACGATCGCCGACCTTGCTTCCAGCGAGCATATCGAGATCCCGCATCTATCCGAAGCGATACAGTACCGGAGCTTGGATCGTCAGTTCTGGAATGCGTAACCATTGCGCGAGGGACAGTGTACAATCGATATTGACTGAAATACGATTTCTTCATTTTATATTTTACATGTTACATTTTACATTCTCCTCCATTCGGGAACCGTCTCTGGCTCAAAACCCGTTTAGTTCGCGCATTTGCGGGTAAGTCCCGCACGTGTATGCTGGGGCTGTAGCTCATCTGGTAGAGCGTTTGAATGGCATTCAAAAGGTGAGGGGTTCGAGTCCCCTCAGCTCCACTCCCCGACCGGCACACAGACATTACGTATCTTCAGCGCCTTATGAAGACTATTACCCTCTACTACGCAACCAACCGAAATCATCTCGGAACCGACCAATGGAATCCCACATCGTATGGCACGAAGTTTAGCGACGATGGCACGGAAAACCTACGGTTCGGAAAAGTCACCTTGCAAGCAGACGAGGCGACCTTGCAAGCGCATCTGCAGAAAGATTGCGGCTTTGGTCTTGGTGACGGTGATAAACTCACCGGATATTTAACGGCTCAATCGAAGACAGGGAAGATCGAGGCATTTCAGGAAGATATTGATCGCAATCGTTCGGAAGCAACGCAACCGGCCGCCGTGTATGGTTCGCAAGCGATGTTCGACGAGCTTCGGCAGGCGATGATCGATTCGGCAAATGTAGTCGTCATGATCCACGGATTCAATGTTTCGTGGGACGATGCAGTCGGTACCGCGTCTGCATTGCAAGAGACGATCAACGCACGGCAGAATGGAAAGACGCTTGTGGTGCTATTCTCGTGGCCCTCGGATGGGATGATGCTTCCGTTCGTTTCCTATAAGTCCGACCGTACCGAGGCCGCAGCATCCGGTCTGGCATTTGGTCGCGGCATCTTGAAACTTCGCGACTACCTGATCAAACTTCGTCGTCCGGACGTCGACGGTAATTCGCAACAACTCTGTAATCAGAATATCCATTTGCTTTGCCATTCGATGGGGAATTACGTGCTGCAGAATGCGATCGGTCGTATCGCAGACTTCTCGCCCACATCGAATCTGCCGCGTGTCTTCGAACATATTTTTCTATGTGCGCCGGACGTGGACGATAACATTTTTGAACCGGGTCAACCATATCAGGATCTCGACGACCTGGCTAAGTTCGTGACGGTATATTATAACCACAACGACCTCGCCATGCATATCTCCGATTACACTAAGGGGAATCCGGAGCGGCTCGGTACGGGCGGTGCGGCTCGGCCGATGATGTTGCACAACAAGATCAATCAGGTGGATTGCACCTCGATCGTGACCGGCTTGGTGGAGCACAGTTATTATCTTTGTGGCCGTGTGGCCGACGACATTTGCCAGAGTATTGCCGGGCTCGCCTTTACCGATTCAACTCGTACTCGTGTACTCGTCTCGCCGACGAACTGTTGGAAAATGGACCGAATCTAAGCCTCCTGATTCCTCCCGTAAGTTCAGGTATCTCAAGGCTGCAAAATGAGCAAATGTGCGGTGAACTGCGATCTTGAGAGCCTCGCAACCCAAATTAGATAACATACTTGCATCGCTCCCCATGTAATTACTTTCCATAAATTTAGTACAATCTGAAAAAAAACGTCGTATTATTGTCTTGGGTTAGTTCTTGTCACGCCACGACGAAGTACCTCAAGGGTACCACGTGACGATGTTGTGTCACCAGCTTCATCGCTAATTATGAAATACACTCGATATCTTGCATCATCGTGGATGGTCGCCGCGCTGTTGTTGCTCGGTGTTTCCACCGTCTTCGCACAGAATGGATCGGTCACCGGAAGGGTAGTCTCGTCTCAGACGGAAGAGGGCCTTCCTGCGGCTACGGTCATTCTTCAACAAGTAGGCGTCCCGGAAAGCGGACCAAAGATCGGTCGACGGACCAAAGATGACGGCTCGTTTAGTTTCGTAGAGGTGCCGCCAGGCGACTATATTGTTCGCGTCAGTTATCTCGGGTTTAAACAATATCGGTACAAACTCACAGTTACTGCATCGCAGGCGACGGACATCTCGATCAAAATGCTGCCAGATGTACGTGGTATGGAAGACGTTGTCGTGACCGGCGAAGCGCAGACACGGTTCAAGAGCGATGCCGATGTCGCTGTCGTGAAGATCAACGCCGGCGAACTGACGCAAACGGCAAACTACCAGGATCTGACGCAGGTGATTGATGGGAAGGCTCCAGGTGTGAAGATAACGCCAGGCTCTGGCACGGTCGGAGGTGGAATCCGCTTCGATATGCGCTCGGGTGGCGGCCTCAATGGCAGCGGCCAACCGGCAATATTCATCGATGGTGTCCGAGTACCGAATGGAGAACTTGGAGACGGCGTCAGTCTGACCGGCGGACAAGCGTTTGGTGCGCTTGCAACATTGAATCCTGACGACATCGCGGATATTCAGATCCTCAAAGGTCCGGCTGCTGCCGCACTCTACGGTACATCGGGATCGAACGGCGTCGTGCTGATCAAAACCAAGAACGGACCGTCGGCAGGGATGCTCGGCGGTGGGTCGATGTATCAGTACAAGATCATATCGGGTTGGAACGAGCAAGCAACGAAGTACACCCAGGATATGGCGCTGACGTTCGACGATGCGAACAAGACATTTCGTACCGGTCCGTTCACCGAACACGAACTGAGTATCGCCGGAAGCAATAACCTATTCAATTACTACGCGTCGTTCGACCATCGAAACGAGGATGGTATCCAGTACAATAACTCGCAAGAGCGCAATACCCTGCGAGCGAATTTCAGCGCGTTTCCTTCCGATAAAGTCAAGATCAACACCACGATGAGCTACTCGCTTGTCGACGCATCGCTCCCCCAGAATGATAATAACATTCTCGGTGCACTCGGTGGCACGTTGATCTTCGGACCCAAGTCGGTCGGTGGGCTTGGCTCATACGCCGGTGCCGATAGTATCTTAGGGGCGAATATCTCGACTACCAATAGTAGCCACCGATTCACCGGATCGATCGAAGGGATTTATAACCCCGTTTCCGACCTCACGCTGCGTGCGTCGGTTGGATACGATGGCTATGCATACCGCATCCAACAGATGTACCCTGCAAGTCTCGACTATTCCGCATTCGGGGTGACGAACGGACAGCGGATGCTCAACAATAACTACGAAGATCGTACGAACCTCGATTTTTCTGCCGCATACAACTGGCCGGTGGGCGAGGATATCAAGACGTCGACTACGTTGGGCTCACAGTTGTTCTATGAATCGAGCCAATCGTTCTTCATTACAAAACAGAATTTCCCAACGGACATCGTTACCAACCTAAGTGCAGGCGCGAAGTTTATTTCCGCCGACGAAGGGCTCGCTGCAAGCCGGAGCGCGGGGATCTATCTCTTACAGGATTTCTCGTTGCAGGACAAGTATTTGCTTTCGCTTGGGGTTCGTAATGAATATGCAACCTCGATCGGTACTGCAGCGCCGAGCATCTTTTATCCGCGTGCCAGTGGCGCGATTCGCCTCGACAAATTAGACTTTTTGCCGACCGATTTGAATATCGCGAAATTCCGTGTTGCCTACGGTCAGTCGGGTATTCTCCCGGACCCGTTGCAAGCATCCGGTCTTCGCTGGGGTTCGACGCCGAGCGGCGACGGTCCTGGGGCGGTCATTGTATCGATCGGTAACGATGCCATCCAGCCGGAGCGTATCGGTGAGTTGGAATTGGGACTTGACCTCGAATACAAGAACCTCTACGGACTCGAGTTCACGTATTACATGCAGAACGCAACGAACTCGATCGTGAATTTCACGAACGGTCCATCGACCGGTCTGACTGCCAGTGCGACACCGCGCAACGTCGGTACGATCGAAGGAAGCGGTATCGAAGCGACATTGTACGGTCAGCTCTTTCACACACCAGATTATCAGCTCGATTTGAGCCTTATCTGGAATTACGGGAAGAATAAGGTGACAAGCCTCGGAGGAGCGCCGGAGATCTATTCGGGCGAGAATGCGATTGCCGTCGGCCAGCCACGTTCGGCGTTCTATACCTTCGCCGTGCGGAAGGCATCATTCAATACAGACGGGACGTATGCCGGCCCGTCGACGGATACAGTTCGTTCGTACCTGGGTAACCCGGTTGCCCCAACGAGCGGCTCGTTCACGATCAATTTCCGATTCCTAAAGAACTTCACGCTGAATGTTCTGACGGATTGGCAGATGGGTGGTACGATCCACAATTTGACGCGCCAATTCCAGACATACTACGGCAACGACAAGGAATACAATACACTTATCCGTGAGCTTGGTTTGCAAGGAAATCCGGGCTTCGTTTTCCCGTCGGTGCATGGCGACACGACGATCAAAGCACTGACGCCCGGTTCGGCCGCATACAATGCTGCCGCCGATCGTCTTGCCCAGCTTGATCCGAACTCACCAGGTGCGGTCGGATATTTTGAATCGTCGGATTACGTCCGGCTTCGCGAGGTAAGCTTGCGCTATGACTTTGGAGATGTTCTCGGCGATGTGTTGCCGGGCCGTCAGGTGAAGTCGCTGGCCGTTTCGGTCGGCGTACGGAATCTGGCATGGATCTCGAAGGCGTACCGCATGCCCGATGTCGAACTCAGTACGCAAGGCTCGACATATACGGTATATCGCGGACAGGACTTCCTGACGCTGCAGAACCCGCGCGTCTTCTATTTCACGGCCACACTCGGATTCTAAGGAAGGGACGACTATGACTATGAACAGACTTATTCTTTCGATCGCTTGCCTTGCGTCGCTGTCGCTCTTCGGCTGCAAGGACTTCGTACAGAACATTCAGGCGCCGATCAGTTCGGTCGACGATAAACTGCTCAGCAGTGAGAGCCAGACCAATTTCGTCGTTACGGGCGTCATTGCGACGTTCAACAACACGACGGCACAGCTGACCTGCCTTTCGGATGGCTTATCGGACGCCTTGGTATTCGATACACGCTTAAGCACAGCCACATATCCGACGTATCTCGAAGTCGATATGGGGAACATCCGTATCAACAACGGCAGTGTTGAGGATGCAGAATTGGCATTAGGTCAGTTGAGGCTGTATGCCGACACGCTGGTATCGCGTGCAAAGGGGATTACTTACAAAGATACCTCGCTGCGTAATTTGGCAATGTTCACCGGATACTTCTACGGTGGCGTGGCCCGCTACTATTATGCAACGTATTTCGCGTTGAACCCGACCGAAGGGGGAGGGGTGATTAACCTCAGCCCCTTCATTCCGTCGAGCCAGATGTATGCGCTTGCGCTGGAACGTCTGAATCTTGCATTGCAATACGCAACGCCGGACCAAGCAGCCCAGACCCATACTCTCATCGCCCGCATTCACTTGCTGACGGGTGATTATACTACGGCGGCAACAGATGCTGGCATGGGCATGCAATCGGGTGCGAGCGATTTGCTGTGCAAATTCTCGTCGGAAGCAAGCAACTTCTGGTGGAGCACAGCGGGGAACGGCCGTCTGCAATTCACGCTCGATCCGCGCTTCCATCAGTATGTTCAGGACGACCCGAAAGAGGCGGCCCGTCTTCCGATGGTACCCGTACCGATCGACAGCACGCTGACGCTCTATCAGCAGGATAAATACCCGGAGGACGCATCGTCGATCTCCTTCCTTACCTGGCAGGAGAACGAGTTGATCCTTGCCGAATGTGCTGCACGGGCAAACGACCTCAACGGGGCGCTTGGCCACGTGAATTCGGTACGTACCTCGCACGGACTCGATCAGTTAACGTCTATTTCGCTCGACAGCATTTACATCGAGCGAGACAAGGAGCTCTTCTGTACTGGCGCGCGTCTGGCGGACGAACGCCGCTTCAACAAGTGGCATTTGGGCGCGGACACGTGGCAGTATTTGCCGATCACACAGCGTGAACGCACGGCGAACCCGAATCTGCACTAAGGCTTTGAGATACCGAATCCTATGCCCGCCTACCCGGCGGGCATTTTTTTTGCCGTAGCCGAACTTCTGGCATTAAATAACAGTTATATGCCCGCAACTTTCGAGATGCGGATGGAGCGGTAGTTCAGCTGGTTAGAACGCCTGCCTGTCACGTAGGAGGTCGCGGGTTCGAGTCCCGTCCGCTCCGCACTCTTTTTAAATTGTGGTCCCGCCACTGTATTTTCTGGTCTATAGTCTCCACCGATTTATAGTCGTGTCCAATTGTTAATGATTTGGTAATTTGCCGGGAGAACCGATGTTCCGTGCGGATTAGTTGTGCTCCCATGCAACCCGATCTCGGGGAGAACTATATCCATATCCCATGTCTGATACCGGCATCTCGACATCGAAATCGAGCCTGCGCAACAAGACCCGGCGGCGCCTCGGAAGCAAAACGATCGATACGATCTATTATGCGATTCTGGCCGCGTGTGCGCTGAGCGTATTGGCGATCATCGTGGGGATCTTTGTCGAGCTCTTTAGCGGCTCGGCGGCTTCGCTCCATCGGTATGGGTTTCATTTCTTCACAGATAAGACGTGGGATCCCGGCAGTGAGCGATTCGGAGCACTGCCGTTCATTCTGGGCACGCTCTACTCTTCGGCCTGGGCACTCTTGATCGCGGTACCGATCAGCTTACTTTCGGCGATTTTTCTTTCGGAGATGTGTCCGCCACGACTGTACCGACCGATCTCGTTTCTGGTCGAACTGCTTGCGGCGATTCCGAGCGTCGTCTATGGTCTTTGGGGGCTGTTCGTTTTGCAGCCGTTCCTTGTCAAATATGTCGAGACCCCGATCGCTGCGAATGGGCTGCTCTCGAAGCTGCCGATCTTCGGCGACACGCCAAATGGGTATGATATGCTCAGCGCCTCGATAATTCTGGCGATCATGATCATCCCGTATATCACCTCGGTCTCACGCGATATCTTGCGAAACATCCCACAGGCCATCCGCGAAGGTTCGTATGCACTCGGCGCGAACGAGTGGCAGACGATCTGGCATGCAGTGCTGCCGTATGCACGGTCCGGCTTCATCGGAGCGGTCATTCTGGGCCTTGGTAGGGCTCTGGGTGAGACGATGGCAGTTACCATGGTCATCGGCAATTCGCCTCGGTTCACTGCGTCACTCTTCAACTCCGGGTACACGATGTCGAGTGTGATTGCCAACGAATTGGCGGAGGCCTCCGGATTGTATCGCTCGGCGCTGATCGAGATTGGTCTGACACTCTTCGTCGTCACGCTGGTGGTGAATATCATCGCGAAACTGCTAGTACGTTACACTGCCCAGAATATCAACGGATGACACATTCCTTTACACGCGCACGGCTCGACCCGCGGACCTTTGCCGGTCGACAACGGATCGTTAACGGGCTAATGATCGGCCTCTGTACTGCAGCAACGATCGTATCGGTTGGGGCGCTCGTTGCCGTTCTTGGCTATCTCGTTGTCGGGGGAATATCGTCGATCAACCTCGATGTATTCACCAAAGGTCCGGCGCCGCAGGGAGAGCCCGGAGGCGGACTGCTCAATGGCATCGTCGGCACGCTCGAATTGCTAGGGCTCGGGAGTGTGTTCGGAATTCCGCT
The DNA here is from genome assembly GCA_018266755.1 of Bacteroidota bacterium. NCBI lineage: Bacteria > Pseudomonadati > Bacteroidota > Bacteroidota bacterium. The sequence goes on along the minus strand of JAFDZW010000005.1, from coordinate 484,788 downwards.
CGGGATCCTCGGCGGCGTCTATCTCTCCGGCTCGCGCTCGCGGCTTGCCGGCATTGTACGGTTGCTAACCGACGTTCTCAACAGCATTCCGAGTATCGTACTTGGTCTGTTTGCGTACGTGGTTGTCGTTCTGCCGACGGCAGAGATGATGCCAGGGCATGCATTCACGGTTGTCGCCGGTGCATTTGCACTCGGGATACTGATGATCCCGACGATCATGCGCACAACGGAAGAGATTCTGCGGCTGGTCCCGAACGGATTGCGAGAGGCGTCGCTCGCACTTGGGGCGACAGAAGCGCGTACGATGTTCTCGGTAATCCTGCCGGCCTCGCGTGATGGTATTATCACTGGGGTCGTTCTTGCTATCGCGCGCATTGCAGGGGAGACGGCGCCACTGTTGTTTACGGCATTCGGGAATATGACATTCAGCACGGCGCTCGACCAGCCGATCGATGCGCTTCCGCTCAACATCTACAAATATGCCACGTCCCCATATGAGTCACTGCATCATCTGGCGCTGGCGGGTGCGATGATCTTAATATTCTTTATTCTTTCGCTCAGCCTTTTGACACGCTTTGCGCTTCGCAATCGGATGGCACGATAGTGTGGAGACCGTTCGAGTATCGTACGCTTAGGGCATAACAAAAGCCCCTTGAGACTTTCGTCTCAAGGGGCTTTTGCGAGGTTGAGGCTTCTCTTGTCTTTCCCGGGAAATTTACTGCGCGTCGATTGCGGCGGATGCCAGCTTACGAACGCTCTCCGGAAGCGGAGCATAGTAGAGCGCCTTGCAGTCGTTCTGCCCGTCGGAGATGATCCAGTGCATGAACTTCTTGACGTCCGTTCCCTTCGGCGAGTTCTTGTACATGATGCACCAGCTAAAGCCCGTAATGGGGTAGCCCTGCGGGTTGGCAGTGTTGGTGATCATCGGGGTGAGGGTTGCACCCATATCGACACCATCGGCAGCCGCGCTGGCCGACTCGACGCTCGGGTTGACGAAGTTGCCCGCGCTGTTCTTCATCTGCGCATACGGAATCTTGTTCTGCTCCGCATACGCGAGTTCGACGTAGCCGATCGAATTGGCATGTTCCTTCAGAATGCCGGCAACGCCTGCATTTCCCTTGCCGCCGAGTGCGCTTTCCGGCCAGTTGACCGTCTTGCCTTCGCCGATCTTCGATTTCCAGGTATCGCTGACCTTCGTCAGATAATTCGTGAAGATTGCCGTCGTACCCGAACCGTCGGAACGGTGGACCGTGAAGATCTTCTCGTGCGGGAGCTTCATGCCCGGGTTCATTGCCTTGATCTCGGGGGCGTCCCAGTATGTAACCGTCTGCATGAAGATTTTCGAGAGTACATCGCCGTCGAGTTTCAGTCCGCTATCGACACCTTTGATGTTATAGCAGACGCACACCGCGCCGATGACTGCCGGGATATGCACGACCGGCGCCTTTGCGCGATCGAGTTCACCCTGGTTCATCGGAGCATCGGAGCCTGCGAAGTCTACCGTGTGATCGATGAGATTGTTAATTCCAGCGCCCGAGCCGACTCCCTGGTAGTTTACGTTCGGGTTGCCTGCTTTGGCGAACTCGCTTACCCAGTGGGTCATGATCGGTTCGATGAACGTCGAGCCTGCACCGGTCAGCGCCGTCGACATTGTCTTTGTCGAGTCGGCTCCTGGTGCCGTGTCCGATTTCTTCCCGCAGCCCACGGCAACAGCGAGGGCCAAGATCGATGCTATGATTCGCTTTGACATTGTTTGTTCAAATGGTTGTGAAGAATGCAATGAACAGTATGAACTGTTCGTGTACCAAACATTGGGAGGCCATACAAGCGATTCAATGTGCCGTTACCTCGGCAATATCGTATTGTTAAGTTACTGTTACCTGCGGGCCTGTCTATTCTGATGCAATTTGAGGGAAGATCCATTTTGTGAAGAAATAATAATCGGTGGTTGCGGGAACATCTGTTATTCTAACACGTTATCCCGAATATGAAGAAGTCACTTTTCTCGTTTGTCGCCATCACGGCGATCTTTGCCGCAGGTGTTGCGGCGCTGCTTAACCTCAACTCTTGCGCTACGCTCAATGCCCTTGCAGGGCTGACCCGCGCAGAGTTTAAACTACAGGATGCTGTGAACGTGAGCCTGATGGGGGTGAACCTCTCCGGCAAGCATTCCGTCTCGGACCTCAGTGTGATGGATGGTATCAACCTACTCTCGAATTTCAAGTCGGGCAAATTCCCGCTGACGTTCACACTGAATGTCGCGGCTCGCAACCCGAACAAACCGGATCCGAAGGCAAACCTCTCGGGTTTTTCGCTCACCGAATTTCCGTACAAGCTGCTTCTCGATGGGAAAGAGACCATCACGGGTGGAATCGGCAGCGCCGTCTCGTTGCCGAACGGCGGACAAACCGTCATCATCCCGCTGCAGGCATCGGTTGATCTGAAACACTTCTTCGCCGACAAAGGCTACGAAGAACTTGTCAACCTTGCAATGGCGATCAGCGGCCAGGGTGGCGTCTCGCACGTACAGCTCAAAGCACAGCCAAAACTCTCGACGCCGATCGGTGCAATGACCTATCCGAAGGAATTGACGATCGTTAGTACCGAGTTCCGTTCAAACTGAGTATTGGCGAGCAGATTTCTGCACGCATCGGCTCTCGGCTGCTGACGAACGACTACCACATGCGACCCAACGGCATCATTATCGCGATCGACGGACCAACCGCTTCGGGCAAGAGCTCGACAGCGAAAACGGTTGCGAAGCGGCTCGGGTATAAACACCTCAATACCGGAGCGATGTACCGCGCATTCGCGCTCTATTGCAAGCAGTGGGGAGTCGTCGATCCTGCATCCGATGAGGTCGGCAGACTACTCGAACGTGTCTACATCGATGTCGACGAATCTGCGAACGTTCTGCTCGAAGGCAAGGACGTTGCGGCAGAGATCGTCGCGCCCGATGTGGCGCTACTTGCGAGCGCACTCTCGAGCCGGGCGGATGTTCGCGCAAAGATGGTCGAGATGCAACAGGAGATCGGTGCCAGCGGCGGCGTTGTGCTCGACGGCCGCGATATCGGAACTGTTGTCTTTCCGGATGCCGAACTGAAGATTTTTCTCATCGCCAGTCCGAAGGTCCGGGCCGAACGGCGCTATCGCGAACTTGCCGAAAAGGGGATTGCCGCCGACCTCGTTAATCTCGAAACCGAGATCGCCGAACGCGACCGACGCGACAGCGAACGTGCGTTGAGCCCTCTGCGCAAAGCCCCCGATGCCGTCGAGATCGATACCAGTACGTTGACCTTCGACGAGCAAGTAGAACGTGTCGTAGAACTTGCGCATGCTGCCAGCAGCGTATAAGCGAGAATAGTTTTGTGGGTATTTGCCCACCCCAGGCGTCATTCTGAGCGAAGCGAAGAATCCCTTGATGAAACCCTGTGAGGCTCCGCCAACAGGATTCGTCGCTTCGCTTAGAATGACAGCCAACACCGTTCGCACGGAGCCACTTCCCGACATGTAGGATACGAACTATTTGTATCCTCACCCGTTGTGATTCCTTTCATTCCGATCGCAGTATGAACCGTTACCGCCATTTGCTATTGTTGCTTGCCGTTTCTGTAGTTGCAGGATGCTCAAGCAACACGACGTTGACGCCATCGACCACTGGTACCGGCAACATCGTGTACAATAAGATTGCACAAAGCGACGTGCCGGATAACATGCTCTCTCTCTTAACGGCACTTCGGGCGACCCAGGGGTCGATCCCGCAGAAGATTCAGGCGGCCGATGTCGACGGAGCCTATATCGGCGATTGGGGCGTCGGCTTTGTGACCAGCGCAGAGAATGGCAAGGTCGCGTATCTTACGCTCGACACGGCCGGTACGGCGTATACAGTAAAGATCATTGTCGCAAACAACGATAACTCGTCGCCACATACGATCTATTCGTTCATCTATCCGACCGAGAAAAACCTCGCGCTGCTACCGATGCTTTCCGTCGACGGGGCGAAAGTCGCGTTCGCTACCTACGATTCCTCCTCCATCAAGGCGACCCTGTATGTTGCGAATACCGACGGCACCGTGCTCACGCAGATCAGCGATAATTTCAACGGACTAACGATCCCATGCTTTTCGGACGACCATAGTATGATCGATTACTATGAAATTGTCGATCCGGCGGGCGGCTCCGCTTTCGCAAGTACGAATACCGGCGGGCTCAATCAGAAGACAATACATTACAATTCGTATGTGCATCCGGGCCCGTTCGACGAAGGACAGGTAAGTTTGCAGCATGGTACATCGACAATTGCCTACGCCGACGCCGAACAGGTATTCACGCTCAATTTGTCCGGGACGCCGGCGGTGCGCGTCGATAGCGGTTTTGCTCCTTCATGGTCGCCTGACGGCTCGAAGCTTCTCTACGAAAGCACAAGCCATCATTTGATCGTCACGCCGGACAAAGGCTCCACGAAGATCGATCTGACGACTGGGAACGCTGCCGAAGTGCTCTGCGCCTGGAGCAGCGATGGCGCCTCGATCCTCTGCAACTCCTGGCCGAACGGATTCGGCAATGGCAATGCCTCGCTCGTGCGTATCGAACTCGCAACGAAGCAACGCAAGACTATCGCTGCCGGTACGTTCGATGGATACTTTTTGAAGTAGCACGATAAATACCCCGTGCTAATTATCTTGTGACGGCAAGTGATGTCGTCAGGACGCTCGTGGGCGATACCAAACGAATGAAGTAGAGACCTGACGGAATGTTCGCCACGGGGATGGTGATGTTGGTTCTGCCATCTGCCGCGATTGCCGCCAGTGCATGGCCGAGCATATCATACACTGTGACTGTACTTCCGAGACCGGCTTCCGGGGGAAGATCGATCATGATCAGCGATCGCTCGCGGTCATACACTGCATGAAGTTGAGCGTCGGGACGCGACGGGGACCGGACTGCTTCCGATCCGTTATACTCATACGCCCCCTGCGCGATCGGTTGGCTCTTGAGATGCACACGAGCGACCGCGTTTGCGGTGTCAGCATATTCGAACTCTGGCGTGAGCGAGAACCCGCGTGCGAACCCTGCGGGGCTGCCTGCGCCGATCGCAGGAGAACCGACTGTGAGATGGTAGTTGAAATGTCCATGATCGACGAACCCCACCGACGGAATATCGGACGTGAACAGATTCGTCGTGCTATCGATATACGAAGGCGAGCCGTTGAGCAGTACTCCGGTCCCGGCGAAGATATTATTCTTGACCAGCAGCGTATCAAAACCGCTGCTCGGGAGAATGAAGTAAATGCCTTTGGCCGGTAGGTCGTTGACGAACGTGTTGTTCACGACGTAGAGATTCTGCGGTCCGGGATTCTTCATTCCTTCGAGTCCGAACCCCAGCGTATTGGTGTTGTCGGCGTTCGGTCCTTTCTCGATCATGTTGCCGATCACGTACGCCTGCCCGCCGTTCGGCAGATCGATATCGCGGCTGGCGCTGTCGTCTTCGTTGGTGATCCGGTTGTAGAGAACGAAGTTCACATACGCGCGGCTCTTGACCTCGTGTCCGACCTGCGCTCCGTGCACATAGCAGTATTGCAGCGTGAAGGTGTCGCACGTATTGATATAGATATTATGCGCAAAGAGCGATTCGTTCGGACTGACGTTCGCATCGAAGACCGAGTGTTCGATCAGCACGTTGGCGCTATCGGTCATGCTCGCGAGCACACCCATTTGATTGTGATGGATGTAGCACCCACGGATCGTAAAACTCCCGCCCTGCGCGCGAACCCCAGCGCCGTTCCAATCCGACGATACCGCGCCTGAAAACTCGATGTTCTCAATCGTCGTGTTATTCCCGAAGAGGATCCAGATTCCCTTATTGGAGCACGTCTTGTTCTTAAGATGCGGCCTGCCGCCGACGCCTCGCAAGAGCAAGTTGTCCGCCGACCACGTACAGCAATCGTCATACGCCGCCGCATCGATCTCCACCGTATCCCCGCTCGAAACCAGCGCAGCAACCTGGCTCGGAAGCGTGTACATCCGAGTAGGGCCGACCTGCCACACATGAGCATGCGCGGTGGTTGCGAGCAGTGCGAAGACAGAGAAGAGGGGTAGTAGTTTCGTCATGGGTATCAATCGAACACCCGGGTGAGGGGATCGGTGCAGTGATGGGGCCGTTACTGGCCCTACAGTTTATTTTGGAGTTGTTGCTGGCTTTATAACCTATAGGTCATACGGTTTCCTTCTTCTCACCAGTATATTATATCGTCGAAAGTATAGGCACCTATTCGTGAGTGTCGGGCTCACGTATTAGTGCCCAAATCTTTTCCACAGTATATGTTACAAACCATACGTGGTACGGATTTTCGGGGATTGTTCATAATTTGCATCGATGCATTTGCGCAAAACCATTGGTGAGAACATTCGACGTATTCGAAACCGAAAAGGATGGACACAGGAGCGGCTTGCGACGCGGAGCGGGCTGAGCCTGAACTTCATCGGGAATCTCGAACGTGGAAATGCGAATGTAAGCGCGGATTCGCTGGAGCGGATCGCGAAGTGTCTCGGTGTGCCCGCACCGCAACTTGTCACGGATATGGTCTCTCCCGGTGACGAGGGGCCTTCCGGGGACTAACGAATAACCCCTCGCCACGGGGGATCAAGCAAACACCCGACGGCGGCTGCCTACTTGTTGATGGGGCAGCCGCCGGGATTGTATGGTTGTGGGAGGGGTGTGCGATGTCGAGACCGATTCTTTACCAAACAAGCTGTCATTCTGAGCAACGCGAAGAATCCCTTGCTGAAACCCTGAAAGGCTCCGCCAAAGGGATTCTTCGCTTCGCTCAGAATGACGTTCGGTTGAGTGGTTCGAAGGGGCTTACTGCGTTTCATCGAGGGATTCTTCGCTTCGCTCAGAATGACGTCGGTTTGAGAGGTTCAAAGGGGGCTTACTGCGTTTCATTGGGGGATTCTTCGCGTTGCTCAGAATGACGATTGGTTGGGTGGTTCGAAGGGGCGGTTACGGGCATTCCTCGGGTGAACGACGGCCTTTCAAGTCATGTTTGATACTCCAATGGAAGTACACATCGACAGAAATAGCGGGTTCTGCTGGGGCGTGGTCCGGGCGGTAGATTTCGCCGAGGAAGAGCTTGGGCAGAACGCCGAGCTCTATTCGCTGGGGGATATCATCCATAACCCGATGGAGATCGAGCGTCTGGGCGAGAAAGGTCTGAAGACAATCCATCACGAGGATTTCGAGCGCATCGCCCAGGAAAACGCGACAAAGAATGTCGCAACCAAGATACTCATCCGTGCCCACGGCGAGCCGCCTAAGACCTACGAGGATCTGAAACGATTGGGGATCGAGGTCATCGACGCAACGTGCCCTGTGGTGACGAAGGTCCAGGAGCGGATCAAGAAGTTCTACGACAAAGGCTACCAAATCGTTATTTTCGGGAAGAGAGACCATGCCGAAGTGATCGGTCTTCGGGGCGTCGTCAATGACGAGGCGATCGTGGTCAAGACGTTGGCCGAAGCGACCGAGAAGGTGACGCTCGACAAGCCGACGGTCCTGTTCTCCCAGACCACGATGGATAAACCGACATTCTATGCCATCCGCGACGAGTTGAAAGGGCGGTTGAAGGAATTGGTTATCGCGGAAATGGAGGAGGACGCAGTCGAATTTCATGCGAAAGATACGATCTGCGGACAGGTTTCGGGCCGTGAGAAGAAACTGATCGAGTTTGCCAAGGCGAACGACGTGATCGTGTTTGTCGCCGGCCGCACGAGCTCGAACGGGAAAGTCCTGCATGATATTGCAAAGTCGGTGAACCCACGAGTGTACTTCGCCGAGAAGGAAGAGGAGTTACAATCCGAATGGTTTGCGGGCGCTTCGACGGTCGGCATTACCGGTGCGACGAGTACGCCGATGTGGTTAATGGAGCGGGTCAGCGATGCCATCTATAAAATGGTCGGCGAACCGGAAAAGGCAAGTTTACTTCCGGTAGTTGCTTGATAAATAATAATATTCAGACCGCACTTAAAGCGAGTTCTCTCCTCGAGAAAGCGTTGCGGCCGCTCAGTGTGGAGGAAATGCTAACGGACTTGGTGCCGCCGAAGCATTTCGATCTGGCTAGGTTCGGCAACTACGTCCCGGAGCCGGACTACCCCTCGCAATCGGATGCTTTACGGCGGGTGAAGTCGTTTGTTGAGAAGTTAGCAGGAACGTCGAAGCCTTCGAGTGGCATCTTGGGGAAGTTCTTTACAAAAACGAAGCAGTCGGGAAATGGCCTCTACCTCGATGGTGGTTTTGGGGTGGGTAAGACTCACTTACTGGCGTCCGCATACCACGCATTTAATGGCCCCAAAGCATATCTGTCCTTTCAAGAGTTAATGTTTCTGGTTGGGTTGCAGACGCTTCAAGGAGTTGTCGGGGCATTCAAGGGCTATACACTACTGGTTCTGGATGAATTGGAATTGGACGATCCGGCCAATACGAGGATCACGACCAATCTGCTCGGCCAGCTTTTCGATAACGGAGTCTCGATCCTGACGAGCTCCAATACTCCGCCCGGTGCCCTGGGCGAAGGGAAGTTCTCAGTTGAAGATTTCCAGCGCGAGTTGGGGACTCTGACGAATCGCTTCGAGACCGTCCGGATTGACGGCGAAGACTATCGTACGGTGCACCATTTGGGTGAGGGTAAAGCAAGCACTTGGGTAGAATCCGAAACTGAGCTTGATCTGATCCTGGACGGCGTTAGTATATTGTCATGTAATAGGTTGAGTGCATCATTTAAGGAATTTCTCGAAGTGCTTGGGAAGGTTCATCCGATGCGAATCCGTAAAGCGCTCTCCGATTTCGAGATGGTAGTGTTGCGGGGTATCGCTCCGATCGATCATCCTCATAAAGCGCTCAGGTTCGTCTACTTCGTGGACAAGGCGTATGATAATAACATCCGGCTCTTTGCCTCAGCCTCGGTCGAGCCGAAGGATCTCTTTCAGCGGTATTATTTTGTCGGGGGCGATACGAAGAAGTATTTGCGGACGATATCGCGGCTGGGGGAGATGACCCGGGGTGAGGTTGGGTGAGGGCTCATTTGTACTTATGGTGTAGTACTGTCATTCTGAGCATATTCTCCATGTACGCTCCGTGAAGAATGGCTGTGGCGGGGTCTCACTGCGTTTCATGAAGGGATTCTTCGCTTTGCTCAGAATGACGTCTGGATAAGTTGGGCATTGCCGGAGGTCGGAATAGGGAAATTTTTCGGGCCAAATTGTGTTGTATGCGGCTCGAAATCGTGGTAGAGACTCTGTCTTGGGGCTTTCATAGTTGTTCGTCCCGTCAGACTTCCTCTGCCGAATTCAGTACCAAAATCAGAACAAACTATGGTAAAGCTACGCCTTGCGAAGCAGGGAAGAAAGAAACTTCCGATCTATAAGCTGGTTGCGACCGATTCACGTAACCGCCGTGATGGCCGATTCATCGAATCCCTCGGCCAGTATCGCCCGAAGAGCGAGCCGGGCACGAAGATTGAATTCAACGAAGAACGCGTGATGTATTGGCTCCGTGTCGGAGCACAGCCGACGGACACGGTCCGTTCGCTTCTTTCCTCGAAGGGCATCATGCTGAAATTCCACCTCGAAAAGAAGAAGATCGATCCGGCTCGCGCAGAAGAGATCTTCAATACGTGGAAGGCGAACAAGGAAGCATCCTACGCCAAGAAGCTCGTTAGCCAGAAGGAAGCTGCGAAGAAGAAGGCCGACGCGAAAGCAGCGGAAGCTGCTGCTGCCGCAAAGGCGATCGCCGATGCTGAAGCTGCAAAGGCTGCGGAAGTTGCTGCTGCTGCTGCCGCGGAAGCTGCAGCGGCCGAGGCTCCGGTTGCCGAAGCAGAAGCGCCGGCTGCTGAATAAGCTTGGTATAGAACACCAATGTCACCGCGAAAGGCGGGTCTTCACAGGCCCGCCTTTTGCATCTTAGGCCCGTGAACGAAGCGCTCATACTCGTTGCCGTTATCCGAAAGCCGCATGGCGTAGCCGGCGAGCTTTCAGCCGATTCGTATACCTACGACAACCGGCGGTTCAAGAAGCTCAAGACGGTAACGGTCCGAAAAGAAAACGGAGACGTCTCCGAACTGACCCTGTTGTCCACACGCGAGACGGTTAAAGGGATCCTCTTGAAGTTCAAAGAGATTACCGACCGCGATACGGCAGACCTCTATCGTGAAGCACAAGTCCTGATCCCTGAGTCCGAAACCCTCCCCCCGCCGAAAGGGAAAGCCTATTACCATGAATATCCCGGCATGAACGTCGTGGATGCCGATTCGAAGGAAGTGATCGGGACCGTCCGGCAACATTTGGAAATGCCGGCTGGGAATATACTCGTTCTGACCATGCGAGATGGCAGCGAACGATTAATGACAATGGCCGGCGAGGAATTCGTCGGGGTCGATCGCGAAACGAGAACGGTAACCGTACGGCTCCTGGAGGAGCTTTGAGTTGATTTACGCGCTGTGTTGCTGCTCGGCCATCGTCGCCGGGCTTTTTTTGCGACGTGCTCCGTACATAATGCCCATCGGAATGACGACAAGGTAGCCGAGGACAAGAACGAATGGTGAAACATTCAACGGCACGAACCCAAGTGCATCGCCACTACCCATGAGGATATACCCAAGCGTTACAATAGCCACGCCTGCCAAAATATAGATGATATTCTGGCGCTCCAGCGGCATGCTGAACGGACGCGCGGCACCGCCTGAACTTTGTGACGAACGCGTGCGGGTTGAGGACTGAGCGGTTCTGGGGCGCGTGGCCTGACGGGTTGGTTGTGCCATGTAAGTCGTTGTATTAGTGCCAAAGTTAAACGGCGCATAGGGTAGGGTTGTTCCACGTTCCTCCACGTGAAAGCACCGCGAATCGTATCTTTGCAGCCGTGTTTACCACCGAACTCGTTCTGTTGTGCGCCGCCGCCTTCTGTGCGGGGCTCGTTGATGCTGTCGTCGGAGGGGGAGGATTGATCCAAATCCCAGCCGCGCTCGTCCTGCTTCCTGGCTACCCTGTCGCGACGGTTATCGGGACTACAAAGCTGCCCTCGTTCTGCGGGACAAGCATCGCAGCATATCAATACTCGCGCCACGTAACACTCAACATCAAGCGATTGGCGATCATGACGTCAATCGCGTGTATCTCCGCATTTACCGGTTCCAAATTGTTGACGGTCGTCAGTAATGGCTTCATGAAGCCATTACTGCTAGTTGTGTTGAGCCTCGTTGCGATCTATACGTATAGTAAGAAAGATTTTGGGAGCCATACGCATAAAGAGCATTCACCGCTGCTGGAGTTGCTCTACACAGTATCGATTAGCCTCTTCATTGGCTTTTATGACGGCTTTATCGGTCCCGGGGCCGGGAGCTTTTTTATTCTGGCGTTGATCACGCTGCTTGGATACGATTTCTTGCGTGCGAGCGCGAACGCAAAATTCCTGAACCTCTCGACGAATCTTGGTTCGATCACGTTTTTCCTGCTCAGTGGGCGGATACTATATATGATCGCATTACCGATGGCGTTGTTCAATGCGCTCGGTGGATTCGTCGGTGCACGGCTTGCAATCCTGAAGGGCAATACCTTTATACGAGTCTTCTTTCTTGTAGTTATTGTCGGGACCCTGTTGCGTTTTGGGTACGATATCTTTTTTAAATAGCGGAACAGACGGTCAACGCTACGCACCCCTCGCTCGTTATGCGCGAATCCCGCCTTTCTCGATATGGAGCGTTCGTGTTGCGCTCTTGGCAAGATCGAGGTTATGGGTTGCGATCAGAAATGTTTGATTGTGACGCGCTGCAAGCGAGAGGATCAGCGAAAACAGTTTGTCGGAATTTTCCGGGTCAAGGTTACCAGTCGGTTCATCTGCCAGGACAAGCGTTGGTTGCATCATAAATGCACGGGCAACTGCCACTCGTTGCGCTTCGCCGCCCGAAAGCTCCGAAGGACGATGGGTTGCCCGATGGGCTAATCCTACCTCGTCAAGTAACTCCGTTGCTCGTTTAGTCGCCTTGTCGTATGATGCACCCGCGATGATCGACGGCATGGCGACATTCTCGGTGGCGGTGAACTCCGGCAGCAGATGATGAAATTGGAAGATGAATCCGATGTGTGTATTGCGGAATGACGCCATCGCCGCCGGCGAGAGCTTTGAGATGTCCTGTCCGTTGATTCCTACTGTACCGGACGTCGCCTGATCGAGCGTGCCGATAATATTTAGTAACGTCGTTTTGCCGGAGCCGCTGGCGCCGGTGAGTGCCACGACCTCGCCTTGTGCGACATCGAACGTAATATTAGAGAACACCTCGACTGACGTGGTGCCTGAACGGTATAGTTTGCCGAGTCCTCGAACTGCTAATATTGTAGCCATGGAATCACAACAATGATCGTTGTTCGCCGCTATTCCCAACGCAGAGAATCGGCAGGAAGCGTTTCCGCTGCGCGACGCGCAGGGAAAATGGCCGCAAGCACCACAAGCACCAATGCTCCGATACTTACGGCGAGGAAGTCAAGCGCGTGTAACTCAACCGGCATGGCAGGTATGATATACACACTCGTATCGAGTTTGAAAAATCCGAACTGCTGTTGCGCCGAAACGACAGCAAGACCCAGTACGCATCCGATGAGTACGCCGGTGACACCTGTAATGAGGCCCTGTGACAGGAATATCTTTCGGATCTGGTTCCGATCGGCTCCAAGTGCGACTAAGAGTCCGATATCCCGGCGCTTCTCGAACACGGTGAGCGTGAGCGCACTGAAGATACTGAACGACGCGACGGCGACAATCATGATGAGAATGACATACGCAATCCATCGCTCGATCTCCATCACATTATAGAGGTCGTGATGGAGGTCGTACCACGTGTCGATCGAGACGCCATGCAGACCGAAGCGCTTCGTCATCTCGGTTTTCACCTCTTGCGATTCGTCGATATTATTCAACCGGATGTCGATCTGGGTCGCCGCGTCGTTCGGGACGTCGAACAAGTCACGCGCCGCAGCAAGGTTGACGTATGCGTTATTGCCATCGTAGTCGCGGTTGTTCGCGGCGAAAATTCCGCGCACGATAAAGTATCGCGTCTTCGGAGTGACCGGCTCCGAGAGGATGCGCTCCATTCCGGTCGAACTGAAGACCTGAATGGTATCGCCCGTCGCGATGGCAAGATTATCCGCAAGTAATTGGCCAAGGACAATCCCCTGTGAGTCGAGTTGCATCGAGCCGGCCTGAACGGTCTTGGCAAGGCCAGAGACACGATCGACATCGGAGATATCGATCCCGCTAATGACAGCAACGCGGGGCAGTGTGTAGTGGACGATCACCGCCTTTTGTTTGACGACGGCTGCCGCTGCATGGACTCCGGGAAATTGTTTTGCGATTCGTACCAAGCTGTCGATGCCATTGAGATACCGAGCGTTCGTTGTAGTCGAATCGGAAAGGGCTGTAACACGAATATGCGGGTCAAAATTAACGAGGATATCCGTCACGACGCGTGAAAACCCATTGAAGACCGAAAGCACACAGATTAGCGCAGCAACCCCGACAACGATCCCAAGCGCAGACAGGGCACTAATGATCGTAATAAATTGCTCGCGACGCTTCGAGAGCGCGTATCGTTTGGCGATAAAGAATTCGAATGACATTCGAATTACCGGCCTTCGAACTTGGAGAGGACAATGCTCACTGCATTGCCATCGTCTGACAAGCGAGTCGCAAAAAATTGTTCGACGCCTTCCCAGCGAAACTCCGTCGCACTGCTGCCATCGGGTTGTCCATACGCGGCCGTCAGTCGCGCATATACCTCGTCATAGAATTTCTTCGCTTCGGCTTTGTTGTGCGCGCCGATCGCGAACGTGATCTGTTGTACTTTGCCGTCCTGAATGGCAACGCGGTACTCGCCGGTGTGACCGAACGCGTTGTCCGGATGGCGCAACATCCCTGCTCCCATGTCCGCACTCCAAAAGATCGTATCGAAGTGAGCCAATTGTGGGGCCGAATTCAGCGGGATCGATGTCTTTACACCTCCAAGGGTAAGTGTATCGACATTCGGACGCTGCTGGGCTGCAAGCGTGCAGGTGAGAGTCGATACGAGTGTGAGTACAAGTACAATGCGCATCAGTTTTCAGAACTGAACTTAAAAAAAAATAGCCGGAGCTTGAGGCTCCGGCATTTACCCACAATGGGTTACAACCTCAAACCGGTGACATTCCCACAACAAGTTCACCGGCATAAAAGGTTGTTACCTACAAGCCATTACGCCTCAAACCGTGTTGTGGATTTAAATTACTTCTGCACCCTGATCTCTGCGACGATCGAACGATAGAATGGTACCTTCGAGGTTATCTCTTCATTTGGGATGGGAGCTGTCAGCAGCAGAATCTCGCGTGTGGTGACGACTGCGGCTGCAAATTCAAGATGATCCGGCATGCGAGCCAACAGTTCGAGTCTGCCCACAATCCCTTCACTCGTCGGATGCCCGATCATGGTCGTATCCAAGAGTACCATTGTGCCGATCTTGCGGTCACCGTATTCGCTGCGAAGTTGATCCTTTAAGTTGTCCCACTCGTGGCTGGTCATCTCTGCACCATTGACAGGTCGTGAAATGCACTGCAATTGTAGATCCAGCGAGTCGGGCGGGAGAGTGCAGACCAGCCTGGTAAGTCCCCGTATTGTATCCAGCGTTTCTGAGACCCTCCACCCCGGATGCAGCGGAATGATGTAGTGTGCGAGTGCGAGCGAGAGGGGACGTACCAGCCCGGGCAGTCCCGTTCCAGCTTGTGGGGGATGTTTAACCTCTCGTTCTTGAGCCATTACAGCCGAATTCAAGAGTACGAGTGTCGTCACGAGCAACACTCTCTTGCCCAGGATCCTAAGCAGTGTTGGTATAGTAGTTCGGAAAGTGGATCGTTGGTCCATCGTTTGTACTAAACACTGTTAGGGTTTCCTATGATTCGGTAGTGATAAAACTCGTAAATATTTGGTTGAAACTGTCACACAGTGGTTGATTTTGGCGTCTATGTGGCAGGGGGCGAATTTGTTGTATTTTTACATGGAATGAGACGGGCGCTACATCATCTCTTTGTCATTGTTCTGCTTTGTTCGGCGCGTTTTGCGTTCGCACAGGTGCAGGTCGATGCCCCAATCATAACCCGACCGTCACAGTTTCTCTCCGACTGGCAAAGCAGAGCCTCAACGGCTACGGTCATGGTGCGTAATGCCGGACCGACACGACTGGTAAAAATTCGCACCGATTTCACGCTCAATGGTCAGCACGTCGCAAACTCCGATCCCGCAAAGCTTCCGCCGATCACTCTGAACGGACCTTCTACATCGAATCCTACGGGGTTGACAATTTTCAACGGCGAGGACTTGGTCCCGATGAATGCAATGCATTATGAGAATGCCATCGATGCCAATTCCCAACGATCCGGTAGGGTACCGGAAGGACTGTTATGCTTGAAAGTTACGGTGCTGGATGCGGCAACTGGTGCGCCGATCGCCTCGAGCCCCGATCAGGCCGGTTGCACACAAATCTTTGCCTACTCGCCGCCGCAGTTGATGCTTCCGGAGGATGGTTCAGTGCTCTGCAGAGCAGGGGCGAACAATGTCATCTTCACACGGGATGGCTCTCCGATGCCATTCTTTCAGTGGACGCCCATCTCGCCGTCTCCGACACAGACTGTTCGATACCATTTCGCAATATTCGAGGTATATCCGGGACAAGAACCCATTGCTGCGATCAGAGGAAATCGTGCACTCGTCGAAAGCGATCTGCTCATGCAGACATCAATTCTTTGGCCCGCCCAATATTTTTTTCCGGAAGTCGGAAAACGATATATCTGGAGTGTTCGAGCATTGGATGAGGCAGGCAACGCGTTTGTGCTCAGCAACGACGGGTGGGCTCAGCCGTATTTGTTTACCGTGTCGTGGAATTGCGATACGCTCCACGGCGGCAGTTCAGACAGCAGCACCGGCGTCGGGGCAGCGACTGGTGCTGACAGCAATGGTACAACGGGACGTACAAATACCGGACTGGTTGGTGGTGGTTCTGGCGGCACGGGTGGTGCAGGCGGCGATCAAGGGATGATCGGATTCGTGTCGTCCACACAAGGTACGAGTCCGTTGTATCTGAGTCTTGCGAATTCGTCGTTGCTCTTCTATCCGCGGGCAGGTGCGGTGATTCCTGGCGATGGAGCAAATGTCCTGCGCGATTGGCTTTCGGGCAACGGTGCGACAGAGGCGTCGGCTACCGAAGGCGGTGGAAATTTTGCACCGCGTATACTACCCGCCGTGGCCCATGGGTCGGATGGGGAGGAGTTGAACCTGACCTTCTCGACGCCACAGGTACCGTCCGACAATGCGACGAACGACATTATACTTCTGCCGCCCGATCAACCAATTCACGGTGGCGCGCTCGAAGGGTTTGTCGTCAATGCGCACTCGAGTCCATTTGATCGTACAGTTTTTCATCAGCTCAATGCCCCACCGTCGCCGCTGTTACGTGACAGCCGTTTCGCGTCGGCAGAGAATGATCTCTGGCACTCGATTGCCACTACGTCATCGCGTGAACTATCGATCGACCCGTCGCAATTTGGTGGTACTACCAATGCAAACGCAGGCGTCCCATTGGTCCATATCTCGCTGGATACACGGCTTTTGAATGATAGTGCTCTGCTCGAGATCGAACGTGCACTCTGTGGCACAACAGACCATTTGATTGTCTCAGGCGTAGGAGCGCAAGGAGGTTCACTGGATCTCACAATCCCGCTCGAGCGGTATTCTGGTCAGCTGCAGTTCACTCGGTCTTCGTCCGCAAATGCACCGATCACCGGTCACATGGCACTCACAGAACCAATCACGGTTGGCGGCACTTCGGCGACGTTGATTCTTATCGGTGACGTGTTGCTGAACGATGAAGCCGCAAGCCAAAATTTTCAGGGAGCCGATCTGCTTGCCGGCGGTACCGGTGGCAGCCAGGGGGTTGCGCCGGGTTCGTCGGCGCTGCGTTCGAAAATACGTTCAGGGATGCTCGATTTTACGGTAGCAAGCCCGGGGTTCAACAACGATGCTGCACCTGCGTCGCTCGTGCGGAAGCATCTGGGACCGGTAAAGTATGAAGATATTTCTGCGCGGCTTTCGGTACAAGGGTCACCGATCTACGAGTGGATCCAGGCTTCCTTTTCGAAGTCTCATCAGCGTAAGGATGGTGCTATCGTTGCCGCAGATTTCAATACAAAAGCACGTTCGACCAGAGAGTTTACAAATGCATTGATCACGGAGGTTGGATTTCCGGCGCTCGACGCTGGTTCGAAAGATCCGGCGTATTTGTCAGTTCTTTTTTCGCCGGAAATCGTTCGTTCTAGTCAGGCGGGTACTGAGGTTGCTCATCCGGGAGATCATTCGTCGGCGGCCAAGAAGTGGTCTCCTGCGAATTTCAAGCTGGATATTTCCGGTCTCGATGAAGCGAGTAAGCGGGTGAATAAAATAGAATCATTCACGCTCAAACAGAAGATCACACAAGTGACAGGTGGGAATACCGTGATTGTGCCGGAGATTCCGCATCTGATCATTTCCGTACCGCCGTCAGACCGAGAGAGCTTTACTGCATGGTTAACGTCTGGTCTCAGTAAAGACGGGACACTTGAGATTCATGGAGGTGAGGGAGATCTGCTCGTACAACTGAAACTGCACGACCTCCGTATTACCGCACTTGCCCGCAGAGCACCCGGTGTCTATAAGCTCACACCGGGTAGCGTCGATATCCTCTCAGTACAGTAGTGGTTGTTAGTTGACCCAGTCGGCAACGAAAATATTGGTATTGCCGGGGTGTGAGCCATTTCGATTCGAACACCACACCAAATGTTTACCATCACGGGTGAACATCGCGAAACCGTCGAAGCCCTTTGCATACGTAATCCGTTCGAGCCCGGTACCGTCGGTATTGACGGCATAAAGGTCGAACTCGCGTCCTTGCGGATCGTCCATATTCGATGAAAAGATTACACGTTTGCCGTCCGGGTAGAAGAACGGACAAAAGTTGGCTTTGCCATTGTGTGTGAGTTGTTTCTTGCCGGTGCCATCGGCGTTCATGACCATAATTTCCAGGTCGCCGGGTTTGACAAGTCCCTTCGCAAGTAAGGCCTTGTATTCATCGGCGTCTTTGCCCGTAGGGCGTGCAGCACGGAAGCAGATCTGTTTTCCGTCGAGCGAGTAGAATGCGCCACCATCGTAGCCAAGTTCTGTTGTCAGGCGTTTGATGCCGGTCCCATCAAGTTTCATCGAGTAGAGGTCGATATCTCCGTCACGTGTGCTGGTGAATACAATTCGGTCTCCGACCGGAGAGATGGTAGCTTCGGCGTCATAGAAGGTAGTATCGGCGGTCAGACGGCCAATCGTCACCCCGTTAGTGTCGGCAATATAGAGATCGTATGAACGATAGAGCGGCCATACGTACCCGAGCGAGTGATCTGGTTCCGGCGGGCAGGCATCGTCACTATTAAACGTCGATGCGTAAAGAATATGCGCTTGGTCGGGCATGTAGTACGAACACGTTGTACGTCCCGTCCCCGTCGAGATGTGTTTTACATTCTTTCCATCGAGCGTCATCGTGAAGATCTGATCGCAATGACCTTCACCTCGTCCTCGCGCCTGAAAACAGAGGTGGCTGTCGTCCGGGCTGAGGTACGCCTCTGCATTTTCACCTTCGAAGCTCAGTTGCCGGATATTGCGAAGGTGCTTCTCTTCCTTGAGATATTGCGAGGTTGGCAGCGGCTTCGCGCCCTGAAATTGCTTTGCCATATCGATCCCAGAGTTATCGTGTTCGGGCCGGTAGGTCACGATGCTGATCTTTGGGTCCTTGATCTCGTACGGACTCTTTTGGGGTTGAGCGAATACCGCTGTTGTTGTGAGAATGACAGTGGTAGTAGCAAATATGATACGGTGCATACGGTCGTTCATACACGTAAAGAATGTGAGAGCACTAAACACCCTCTACGGGATACTAAGTTTAGGCAGAGTGGAGTTTCTCTCAGGCGCGAGCCGGCTCGGACTTCGCCGCACGTCGTGCGCCGAGATTTGTGACCAGATGATAGATCACAATAATCGCGAATAACCCGAGTGCCGCGTAGGAAAACACCGGCACCTGGTCGTGAACGTAGTCGACGAAATTCGCATACGTTTGATTGGAGGGTTGCGCTAGGAAATTACCCTCGTATGCTTCGTGCAGACAGTCGAAGACAAGCTGGACAACGAGGATCATCAGCACATACGCCGATTGCTGCAAAAACTTTCCAATATTGACCTTGATCAGTCCCTTCGAGATTGAATAGGAGAGGATCACAGCGAGGCTGATGCCTGCGAGCATGGCGCTGACGTAATAGCCGCCACCGACCCCAGCTCCGAATGCGAGCAACAGCAGCACCATCTCGAACCCTTCGCGTGTGATCATAAAGAACACGAAGAGGAAAATACCGAGCATCGGGAGGAAGCCGCTTTTGCTAATCGTCGAATTGATGCGATCGTCGATCTGCTGACGAATCTTCTTGCCGGAGCGCATCATCCAGATGACCATGGTCGTGACGGCGACGGCGGCAGAGATATAGAGTGCAAGTTCTACACCATGGTTATTGACAAGAGCGATCGTCCCGAGCATGTACCCACCGACAGCGCATGTCGCGACTGCGGTAATGATCCCCCACAGAGCCGCTTTGCGGATACGTTCGTCTCCGCGCTTTTTCAGGGCCACCATGACGGCCATAACAACGAGTGATGCCTCGATCGACTCGCGGAAACTGATGATGAACTGGTTGAATAATTTGCCGTACATTGCTGCTATTCCTTCGATCAATGTTTGTGACGCTTCTCCGGATTCATCAGGGCGGACTTGAACTGCCGCGCATACTCGCAGTCCTGGATATCAGCCGCGCCATCGAGGCATTGACTGAAAATCTGGAAGGAGTGGTAGAGCGGCTTAAAGCCATACGCAATACAGATGTCGTTCTGCATCTGCACGACGCGCTGATTGTCAAACTCGATGATCTTGCCGCACGTAGTACAGATCAGGTGATCGTGGTGCGGGCGGCCAACGGTTTTTTCGTATTGGGCGTGCCCCTGTGAAAACCGATAGCGGGAGACGAGCCCGCATTCATGCAGAAGATTGAGTGTCTTATATACGGTGGCACGGGAGACCTTCGAACCACTGTTTTTTAAATAGATGAACAGATTATCGGCATCGAAGTGATCGTCCCATTTCAAGACGGCATCGAGCACTTCAAAGCGTTCCGGGGTGATGCGGTAATCACCGTCTTTGAGATACTTTCGGAATACATCGTGCGGATTTGCCACGACCTCCGCCGCGGGCTCCTTTTTGGGGAGCCGAGTCAGTTTTTGAGCAGGTTCGTCTGTCATCGTTATTAAGACTCAATCTAAATACATAAATTATTTGAATGCGGTTCCTACTTTATTTTTCCGCACTGTAACTTTTTGACAATAATGGCATTTTACAGAAGCACGCAGCTACCCTGAGTGCGTACAGTGAGTTGTATCATCTCATCTCAACCGACATGACACGAATTCTACTTCGATCCGCAGTGCTTAGTTTGTTGGCGCTGCTCTTAGCTACCGTAACCGCACAATCGTCCAAGGCGGATTGTGCGTATTCGCTTTCAACGGCAGACTCGGCATGGTCGTTCTCGGCGAATGCAGGCTCCGAGCAAACTCGAACCTTCTGGGTGACGAACACCGGTTCGACTACGATCACGCTCGAGATCTCCTTAAGTGGTACCGACGCATTCTCGGTCACTCCGCATATCGATACACTTGCGGCGGGCGATAGCGTCCAGATTACCGTCGTCTTCCATCCCGGCTCCGGCGCGTCAGCAGGGAGCTCGGTACATGGGACAATCACCATCTCGAAGGTCGGCAGCGACTGTAGAAAGACATTGGGGCTCGTGGGCAAAGTAACAGGATCGAACGGTGGCGGCAATGGCGGTCACGATGCTGTCGTGATCTTTGACCCGGGTAAGTGGAGCTTCGGAGCGCTTGCTCAGGGAGCGGATTCATGCCATACGTTCACGCTCATCAACTGGACCGGGAAGACGATCGTCTTAACAGGTTGGTCGATGTTGCATGATCGTGGATTCAGTGTCGACCCGTCATTTACCGATAATGTGACGCTCGATTCCGGAGAAACGAAACAGTTTACCGTGTGCTATACGTCGGATTCATCCCGTCATGAAGTCGTCGATTCACTGGATGTCACATGGCATTACGATGGACAGAATGATACTCATCATACCGATCTCGCGGTAACAGCGGCCTATAAGAAGACGGATTCGGGTAACGGCGGAGGTGGGACGAGCGACGGTCTGGTCGCAGATCCGGGCGAATATAGTTTCGGAGCACTGGCAGCTGGCGCAAGCGCTTGTAAAGATATTGTCATCACGAATCATTCGTCTTCTCAGTCGATCGTTATTACTGGCTGGACGAGTTGCGACGGACAGCAATTTTCACTCAGGCCGAGCTTCTCCGGAAACGATACGCTTGCTCCGGGATCGTCGATCACGATCACGATGTGCTATACTGCATCGAGCACTGCTGGCTCAGCGAAATGTAATCTGACCGTGAACTACACGATCGGTAGCGCCACAAAGCAGTTGGTCGTCGGATTTGGGGCAACCTCACAGGGAAGTAACAATAGCGGCGATGCATGTTTGCGCACGGAGCAGACAGCCGGGTACAAGGATCCGATCGTGATCGGGGCCAGTGCAAATCGTGCGTTGCAGCTCATTAACAAGACCGGCGCCGATATCACAATCACCAACGATAGCGTCGCTTGCGAAGATGCTCGTGCATTCACTCTGACCTCCTCGCTGCCGATCACCGTACCTGCGCATGGTACGGCGAACCTCAACTATACGTTTACGCCGTTCGCATTGAATAACGGCGACCCGAAGGGAGTCTACAGCGGGTGTGTGATCTTTTGGCTTAGCGGCGACAGCATTACCTGCCACGAAGCGAAAGGAACGCTGGTAGGCTTTGCGGTTCATGATGCGGATACGCACACGAACGATACGGTCATTCGCGAACTCTATCCGAACGAGCCGCGTGTGATCTCAATCGAGTCGCATGGCGATCGTCCGACGAAGACGTTTACGTTCACTAATAACCTCACGGTGGACGTTACGGTCAACGGAGTGACGCTGAAAAACGGTACGTACTTCCAAATTCAGAGCACGACGCCTGCAACGACGCCGTTTGTTCTACACCCGAGCGACAATATGACCGTCACCGTGATCTATACGGCGAACGACAAAGATGTTCACTACGATACTCTTGTCATCAACTCCACACATAATCTCCTCGGCACCGGCTTCCAGCTTCAGGGAGTACGAGCAGCGACGAGTTCGGTTCGTGCGGAGATCCCTTCAGGGGTGACGATCAGCCTGACGCCGAATCCGATGTCATCGAGACTGGTCGCAACTGTGACGGGCACGACGTCTGCAACGATCGAAGTGTACGATATGCTCGGCAAACAGCTCACGTCGTCAGCGACTACTGGCACGTGGGTCTGGAATGCAACGACCGATGCAGGGGCTCGTGTCGCTTCCGGCAGTTATATCGTCCGCATCAGCGGCGTGAGCACCGATGGTATCCCGTTCGTGACCTCGAAGCGGGTTGTGGTGACGAACGAATAGTAGAAATCATGTTTTTCGTTCAAACGCCGCAGTAGTTCGCACTACTGCGGCGTTTGAGTTTACAGCCAAGATATTTAATTGTGAGATAGAAGCCCCGGGTCCTACTGGGGAATAGACGCTATTACCGTCGCGATCATCATCGCAGCCAGGCGTGACGTATGCCCGTCAATATCGAACAGGGGATTCGTCTCGACAATATCAAAGCCACGCAACTTGCCGGAGGCAGCAGCTATCGCGCACATCGCCAGTGCTTCCTCTGCGGTGAAGCCAACGGGTGAAGGTGCGCTGCAACCGGGGGCGTCCGAGGCTCGGACGGAGTCGATGTCGAACGAGAGGTAATAGCTCTCGAGTGCGGCGGTGGCAATACCAAAATTCCTTTCTACTGCTTCCGCTTGTATGGCGTAGAGGTAGTGGATGTGGCCGCCTTGATCTGTGACCCAGTCGGCATGTGCCTTCGCTGCAGCGAGCGGTTGGATGCCAAACTCTACAA
Source organism: Bacteroidota bacterium (assembly GCA_018266755.1). Taxonomy (NCBI): domain Bacteria; kingdom Pseudomonadati; phylum Bacteroidota; species Bacteroidota bacterium. The sequence continues at coordinate 461,585 of JAFDZW010000005.1, read as the reverse complement.
AGTCTGTCCCAGAGACAATGCCTTCTTCGATGAGCAATCGAAAACTGCTCCCGGAATGGTGAAGTCCGTTCTTCTTCTGCCGTACATCGAGGTGCGCGTCGATATTCATGAGTCCGAACGGTGCACCGGCTTCACGATGTCCTTTGACGAGCGGATACGTGACGTCGTGTCCGCCGCCCAGACCGATCACGAAGCAACCCCTGCGGGAGTATGTTGCTGCTGCTGCACATGCATTGTCATGGATTTCTTCCAGCGTCGCGCCGCTGATGTTTCCATGATCAAAAATTTGCTTTTGATGATCGCCATACATAGAGAGCGGCAGGGCAATCTTACGAAGATACTTTCTGATCTCATCCGGCGCCTGCGCAGCACCGACACGGCCGCCATTGCGGCGTACGCCTTCATCGGTAGGAACACCAACGATGACAACATCGCCCGCTTGAGCGGATGCTACATCGGACCGAATGAGATCGCCGAATCGAGGATCGTCCCCGAGCTTATTCATATCGAAGCGCTTCGACCGGGTTAAGTTTTGCAGCCTTGCGGGCAGGATAAAAACCGAAGAATACGCCAACAAGCGCGGCGGCTCCGAACGAGAGACCTGTCGCCACCGGCGAGATCGACAGTGTCCAACCGTTGCTTGCGGAGATGAATGCGCTCATGCCGTACCCAAGACCGAGGCCGAGCAGTCCGCCGACAAGCGAGAGTGTCATTGCTTCAGTGAGAAACTGAACCATGATGTCCATATTTTTCGCACCGAGCGACTTACGGATGCCGATCTCGCGCGTGCGTTCGGTTACCGTGACGAGCATGATATTCATAATGCCGATACCACCGACAAGCAATGAGATGATTGCAGCATTGCGGAGCAGGCTTGTCAAAGTATTGGCATTCTGGTCGGCGGCCTGTGCGAGGTCGAGCTGGGAGCGAACGTTGAAATCGTCTGCTTCGCTCGGCAATAACTTGTGCTGCGAACGGAGCGTCTGATTAACTTCCTGGATGGCTGCCTGAGTTTGCTCGGCACTCGCGGCGCTGGCAATAATCACGTTGAGCCACGTCACACCAAGTATCTTTTTTTGTACTGTAGTAAGCGGTGCCAAAATGATATCGTCCTGGTCGACGCCGAACGAATTAAACCCTTTTGGTTGCATCACACCCACGACTCGGAAGGGGAGCTTGCGAATGCGGATCGTTTGTCCGACCGGTTGCTGTCCGTCCGGAAAGAGTTGATCGGCGACGGTCTTCCCCAACAGGCAGACGTTCGTCTCGTGCTTCAGATCATTCGGTGTGAAGTCGGAACCGCTGATCAGCCCCCAATTTCTAACCGCGATGTAATCTTCGTTGGTCCCGTTGACACGTGTGGACCAATTGTTATTACCGGCCACGATCTGCGACGATGCCGTCACGATTGGAGCAACGGTGGTAATGAGTGAAAGTTTTCGAAGCGCATCGGCGTCCGCTTCGGTAAGCCGATTCGATGTTCCGGCGCCAAAGCTGATACCGCCGCCGAATGTTGCGCCGGGGAAAATAGTCAGCACGTTCGTTCCCAGGGAGGCGATCTGATCGTTCACCGCTTGTTTGGCCCCTTGGCCGATTGCCGTCATCGTAATGACGGCAGCCACGCCGATGATAATACCAAGCATGGTCAGAAACGCTCGGACCTTATTATGTCCGAGCGATTCGAACGCCATCGAGATCGACGAGGAGATGTTCTTCAGCATTACATTCTCCTTGTTGCGCCGCCGCGAGCGCCCGGGGCGCCGAAGGGATTCGTGCCAGGTTGACCGGAAGAGCCCGCTGCGCCGCCTGAGGTAAGCGTGTACGAACCGACGGCCAGACTATCCGTCTGCTGCAGTTGTCGTGCCGATGAGATCAACTCGACGTAGAGACCGTCTGAAATGCCTGTCATCACCGGTACGGGCTCGAACTTCGGAGTACCGTCCGGTTTGACCCCTGACTTTACAAACACTACACCCTTCGTGCCAGTACTATCCTCGCCTTCGGCTGCTGCCATGGCTTGCCCCCCACCGCCGCCTTCCGGCTTATGTTGTCCTTGGCCGCCGCCTTGTCGCATGCCTCCGCCGTGTTGACCTTTCTGACCGCCGCCTTGACGTTCCATATCCGGCGGAGTGAAACGCAATGCTGCGACCGGGATACGCTGAACATTCTGCTTAGAAGCATTGATAATCGTTACCGTTGCTGTCATGCTCGGTAATAACTTCAGATCCGGATTGTCGGCATCGATGATCACTGTATAGTTGACCACATTCTGTGTAATTGTGGCGTTCAGTCGAACCTCATTTACTACTCCGTGAAATTTCTCGTCGCCGTATGCATCCACCGTGAAGTTCACCGGCTGACCCGCTTTGACACCGCCGATATCGGCTTCGTCAACGCTTGCCCAGACCTGCATCTTTTCGAGATCCTCTGCGATTACGAAGAGCACCGGCGCATTCAACGATGCCGCAACTGTCTGGCCGACATCGACATTGCGAGAAACGATCGTCCCGGAGATCGGTGCGTGGATCTGGGTGTATCCAAGATTCACCTTTGCTTGTTCGAGCGCCGCCTCTGCTTGCTGAGCCGTTGCGCTGGAGGTAGCTCTTGCCGCGATGGCAGCGTCGTAGTCGGCCTTCGACAACAGATCTTTTTTGAAGAGCGCCTCTGCTCGTTCAGCATCGAGCTTTGTCTTGTTGAGGTCGGCAAGCGCCTTCTGGTAGTTAGCCTCGGATTGTTTGATCGCCGCCTCGTAGAATGTCGGATCGATCACTGCGATTAACTCGCCCTTTTTGACCTTCGAATTGAAATCCGCATGGAGCTCTCGGACCACGCCGGACACCTGGGTGCCAACCTGTACTGTCTTCGTCGCCTGGATCGTCCCGGTGGCAGTGATCGCTTTGATGATATCGCCATGCTCGACTGCAGCAAAACGATAGACGGTGATGGCCGCAGCATCTTTCTTATTGAAGACGAAATACCAGACGGCAGCGCCGGCAACAAGCAGGAGAATCACGATCGAGACCCACCGACGCACGACTTGTTTCTTCTGCTTCTGCCGGAATGCCTGCATCGCCTGATCGCTCTGAGAAGTACTCATTGATTCGTACAAAATGTGGTGGTCAATATAAATGGCTGCGTTCGGGGGAAGTCAAAAATACGCACGAGTTATGGATGTGTTTCCGGGATGCGGATGAACAAATGATCATGCACCAGTTTGATTGCCGCCCGTTGGCCGTTTCGGACTGCACCTTCTATCGTCATCGGAAGGCCATTATGGGCGAGATCCGAGGCGATGTAGATGTGCGCACTTGTCGAGCGCATCGGTGGTCGGTTTGCCTCGGTATCGGGATCGAGCAGATACGTAGCGCGCTTTTCTTTGATCACCACGGAGTGTTCGATCGACCCGAACAATGTATGCGGCAGAGCGGAACGAAGGTCGCCGGTCAACGTTGCCACAATGCGTTCCGACGGTTCGTCAACAAGCGTCTTCGCCGCACTTACGGTGCATGCAATGAGCTGCCGGGTCCGGTTCGATTTCTTTGGAAATGCCCACTGGAGCGTTGTCTCTACAAAACCATTGATCGGGTGATCGAGTATAGGTGTATCGGTCCAGAGAAACGCGTTGACGATCGGTGAAAATCGTAACGTCGGGCGCTTGCCTGCGACCGGCACCCACTCGGGAAACGGTGACGCCGCTACGATGACCGCGTCGAATACCTCGTAGTCGTCTCTTCCAACCGTTTTGACATAGACAACGCCAGAACGTTCGTCGGCTTCGAGGATACCCGTGCCAAGACGGAGGTGGTGTCCCTGCGAACGAAGTAACTCGACTCCCGGATCGACAAGAAGCTCCGAAAGTCCACACCGGGGTACAACGAGAGCAGGGAAGCGGCGGTCCATCAAAAAGACTGTTCGGATCGTATTCAAAAACACTTGGGCACTTGCTTCGTCGATCGACGCATTCATTGTCGCCAGTACGACAGGCTCCCACAGTTTCGCGATGACAGAGTCCGGCTGTTTGGCGGCGGCGAAGAGTTGTCGGCATGTTCGGTGCGCAAACGCCTTGTCGAAGCGAAAGAGCATGATGCCCAGACCAAATCGTATCGCGGCTGATTTCTCGAACGATGCAAGTAATTCACTTCGGAGCAGACCAACGAGTAGGTTCGTTGGTGAGGGTATTGTCGTCGAGACCGTCAGTGAACCAACGTTCCCATGACCTGCTTTGAAATACGGAATGTCGAGCGGAGATATCCTGTCTACCTTTAACAGCGTTCCAATGTTCCGAAGGTACCGCATCGTGGAGGTGTAGCAACCCATCATTAGATGCTGGCCGTTGTCGATGATGTCGCCGGTCGTGCGCTCAGTCAGTGAACGCGTACGTCCGCCGAAGATCGCACGCTCCTCGAAAAGCGTGACCTCGATCTTCCGGTCGCTCGGGGCAAGCGCTAACTCCGTTGCGGCTGCAAGGCCGCTCACACCACCACCGATTACCGCAACTCGAAACGGAGCCTTCACGTAGATTTGTATCGAAATGAGAAGGACTAAACAACGAACACTGCCGGATTATTTTGATCTGGCCAAACAAAAATCGCCGAAGCAGGCGGATTTCTATGCGCGAGTATACGAGGTCGTTGCTCGAATTCCGAAAGGGAAGGTGACAAGCTACGGCGCAATTGGCCAGGCTCTGGGCTTACGGAGCTCAGCCCGCGTCGTTGGCTATGCGATGGGGTTGATCCCTGACGATCCGTCATTGCCTGCTCATCGCGTCCTAAACCGGCTCGGAGAGCTTTCTGCAGCCCATAAGTTTGGCGGGTATGAGCCGATGCGTAAGCGTCTCGAACGCGAAGGCGTGACCTTCAAGGGGCGCCATGTCGATATGCAGAAGCATTTCTGGGATCCTTCCGAATGATCGGTTGCCGAAGGCCTGCACGAACATCGCCGGAGTTTCTCGGAGCAAACTCCAGACGAATGCTGTTATTAGCCCTTCTTAGAATCATTTGATCAGATGGCAACGAACGTTGTAATGCCCAAGATGGGCGAAAGTATCACCGAAGGGACGATCCTTCGCTGGCTGAAGCAGCCGGGTGATACCGTGAAGAAGGACGAACCGATCCTCGAGATCTCGACCGACAAGGTCGATACCGAAGTCCCGGCACCTGCTGCGGGCGTCCTGCTCCAACAACTCGTTCAGGAACAGCAGACGGTTGCCGTCGGTACTCCGATCGCAGTGCTTGGCGAAGCCGGCGAGACCGCAAGTGCTCCTGTTGTCACACCTACGGCAGCCGCCGCTCCAAGTCCCACACCCACACCAGCACCAGCGCCTACAGCAACACCCGCTCCGGCCCCTGTAACGATGGCCGCTGCAGGCGAGCAAGCGGTGGTCATGCCTAAGATGGGCGAGAGTATCACTGAAGGGACGATCCTCCGTTGGCTCAAGAAGCCCGGTGACACGGTAAAGAAAGACGAGCCGATTCTTGAGATTTCGACCGATAAAGTCGATACCGAAGTACCATCTCCGATTGCTGGGACATTAACCAAGATCGTCGCGGAAGAAAAACAGGTCGTGCCGGTTGGTAATGTCGTTGCGTACATCGCCGGTGTTGGTGCTGCTGTAAACGCCGTCGCATCTGCGGTTCCCGCTGCCGCACCGGCACCCCCGATTGCGGCTGCTCCAGTTGCAGCCCCAGTCGTCATGAGCGCTCCCGTTACAGTGAGCGGCCCGGTAACCGCACACGGCCCGTCGGGACGATTCTATTCACCGCTTGTTCGTTCGATTGCTGCAAAGGAAGGTATCTCACTCGGAGAACTCGAAGCGATTACTGGTTCCGGCCTCGGCGGACGAGTGAATAAGAATGATATTCTTACCTATGCCGCACAACGTGGTTCCGGCAACATCGTCGCGACCGCCGCACCGGTAGCTGCAGTTGCAGCAAAACCAGCGGCTCCGGCACCAGCTCCGGCCCCGGCAGCACCGAGCGCTCCGGCAGTTGTCTTCACCGGCGACATGACGATCCCGATGGATAACATCCGTCAAAAGATCGCCGAACACATGGTTCGCTCCAAGCATACAAGCGCGCATGTGACGAGTGTCAGCGAAGTCGATGTAACCGGGCTGGTGAAATTCCGCGAGAAGTTTAAGGACGAGTTTAAGCGTCGCGAGGGGATCAACCTGACGTACACGCCGATCCTCATCGAAGCGATGGTTCGCGCGATTAAGGATTTCCCGTTCATCAATGCACAGATCGACGGCACGAACGTCATCGTCCGCAAGGACATTAATTTCGGCGTTGCCGTGAGCGTCCCGCCGACCGAAGGCTCGGTATTGCCGCCGGCACTCATCGTGCCGGTGATCAAGCGTGCGCAGAACCTCAACTACGTCGGGATCGCACACGCCGTCGCCGATCTGGCAAACAAGGCCCGTACAAAGAAATTGACCCCGGATGATATTTCCGGCGGCACATTTACCCTGACGAATCCGGGTATGTATGGCAACCTGTTCGGGACGCCGATCATTAATCAGCCGCAACTGGCGATTATGACAACCGGCGCTATTGTGAAGCGTCCGGTTGTGAAAACGGATGCAAACGGGGACGATTACATCGCAATCCGTTCGATGATGTTCCTCGGACTGTCGTACGATCACCGTATGATCGACGGCATGTACGGGGTGCAGTTTACCGAGCGGGTAAAATACTACCTGGAGAACTTTGCGACGGATTCGCTCTGAGTGCCGAATTTTGCTCAAATCGGCCTGAAAAAGCGTATCTTTGCAGTCTGAATTTCTCGCTGCTACTTTTGAACCGGTTGCGTGTTACCTACATGGCAATCGATATTTTGTTGTGTCATCTCACAGCGATTTTTACAACGAACATGATGAAGCATTCTATTCGTCTTTTAAGTCTGTGTGTTGCACTGGGTGCGTTGACAATCGGATCGATACTTTCAGGGTGTAAGGACACAGCTCCCGACCCGTCGTATGTCGATTTCGGGTCGATCCGTGTCATGCATTTCATCCAGTGCACGGCCGTCCGGTTCATCGCGTATCCGTTGGACAATATCAGCGATACGGTTCTCAATACCCCCACGCCGGTGACGTACGGAGTCTCGACGCCATACGTGAATAATCTGTCGACCGGCCGCGGTGCCGGCCAGACGTACCGCGTCGTTGCACTGGTGGCTGGGACGACGACTGAACTCGATCACACCGATATTACACTCAAGCCCGGCGATAAGTGGACGTGGGTGCTTTTCCAGCCTGACGGAGGGAATTACCATTCTGTGAAGATTCAGGATCTTCCGGTCTCGAATCCGACTGCGAATACGGCGTATTTCCGTTTTATGAATGTCAACCCAGGCGGACCGGAACACCTGTACTTAGGAGATCCGAACGGAACGGACTTCAGCGGCGCTGTTGATTTCGGGCATATCTCTGACTACAAAGGCATCCCCACGAGTTTCGATACCACTGTTACGTTCTTCGTAACGGATGCGAACAATAATATTCTTGGTCGTCTTTCGGGTGTATCGCTTACCTCGGGGTCGTACCATACGATCACATGGGGAGGACAGTTGGACCAGACGTGCCGGTTGACCGATTTTAACGGAAATCATATCCCGGACGATTCTATCCGTGTCCACATGTTTGACGATAACGAAAGTGGCAATGACCAGCTTCCGGTGCCGGTGACGATGCGCTATAACATTATTAATGCGTTGATGCCCCCGAACGCCGGCGCACACGCGGCAGGCTTCCCGGACTATACAGCTTCCGGTGGTCTGAATGTCGTGATTAACAACAATACGGTGTACGATTATAAGAATGTCATGCCGTTTACCCCGCTTCCGTTTTGGGGTAATATTGAGCAAGTCGATCCGGATAATTCAGCGAACAAGGTATTAATCAGCGACCCGAAAGCAATTCCGTACACCGGCTTGGCATATATCAAATTGGTAAAGCCGGTGGGACAGAATCCGAGTTTTTCGGATAGTATTCTGTTCCGCTTCTATGGAACATCAGCACGCATTCAGACCGACCAGTTGGTATCGTTTATTATCAACGATACAACGCATTCGAGCAAGAGTGCTCAAACGGCAGTGGCTCCGTATGATTCTACGTTTGCGTTCACTCTTCCGGTGCCTGACCAGTCGGATGCCAATAGCGCGACAATTATCTTCGTGAACTGTTTAGTCGGTACAAAATCGACACCAACAGTGCTGAAGGGTGATTTCACAATCGGCTCCAATACGATTACAATGCAGCCGCGACCCGCAGGTGCTCCGCAGCCGTTCACTGGTATTCCCGCGGATCAACAAATCACTATTAGTGGGAAGATCAACTCTGGTGCTGAGACCATCCCAGACTTTAAATTTTCACCGCAAAAAGGTGCGGTCTATGAAGTCATTTGCGTAGGTCAGCGCAATCGGCCGGATGGAAATAGTGCGTATGCACCACATTTCATGGTTGTTCGCACCAACCCGAAATGGTAACGTCGTAGAAGTGATTGTTTCGAATAAAGCCGAGGTCGTTTGACCTCGGCTTTATTGTTTTCTATGGGTTGTTAGATTCTATCAATGAAAGAACGACTCCATCCGAATATTATCTGGCTGGGTATCGCGAGCCTGTTCAATGATATTAGCGGCGAGATCGTTACTCGTGCACTCCCGCTGTTCCTTTCGGCGACGCTTGGTGTGAGCGCAACGATTGTCGGATTGATCGAAGGGATCGCTGACACGACGTCTTCTGTGCTAAAGCTCGTCTCCGGATGGTATAGCGACCGTTTCCGGACACGGAAGGGGCCGACTCTGTTTGGCTATTCGCTTACAGCAGTGGCTCGGCCACTGCTGTTTTGGACAAACACCTGGGTACTTCCGCTTGTCAGCCGTTTCCTCGACCGCGCGGGAAAGGGCATCCGGACCGCTCCGCGTGACGCCTTGATCGCCGATTCGGTCGATTCACGTAACCGAGGTCGCGCATTTGGCATTCAACGGACGCTCGATCCGCTCGGCGCAGTGATCGGCGCATTGCTCGCGGCAGCAGTGGCTGCGTTGTTTACGAGCGATTCGTCACTGTCAATCTCGCGAGACACATTTAAGACGCTGATCATTGTAGCGTCCGTCCCGTCCGTTATTTCCGTCATACTCCTTGCGCTATTCGTCCGTGATGTTAAGCTCCACGGGAGTTCCGGTGGGAGTAGGCAGCGAGCCAACATGCGAGATGGGTTCTCATCCTACTTTAAACGGTATCTGTTGATACTGTTTGTGTTCTCACTCGGGATGTCGAGCGATGCATTTCTGTTGCTGCGCTCGAGTGCTGCGGGGCTGCATCCGAGCGAGATCTTTCTGTTAGTTGCACTCTTTAACCTCGTTACGACCGTGTCGGCGTATCCTGCAGGTCTCATCGCTGACCGCCTCGGAAAGAAGCGAGTGATTGTTCTCGGATGGATGCTTTACGGAGCGATCTACCTCGGGTTTGCGGTCGCTGAATCTTCGTCGATCGTATCGCTGCTCTTTGTGCTCTACGGGCTGTATTACGGGCTTACAGAAGGGGTCGAGAAAGCATTTGTGGCCGATTTGGTGCCGGCAGACAGGCGCGGAGCGGCATATGGCTACTTCAATATGGTGATTGGTCTGAGTGCACTTCCGGCGAGTGTCGGCTTTGGGGCACTCTGGCAGGTGCTTGGTCCTGCGGCCGCGTTCTCCGTCGGTGCAGGGTGCGCTGTATTGGCGAGCGTATTGCTCGTATTCCTTGTAGATAAGAAATAATCTGCCCCTCAGGTTTGGATCACGCCCGGATTGAACTTCGGGATGTCCGGATTGTGAGAGGCCATCTCGATACCGAGCGAGATGATTTCTCGTGTTCGGCGTGGGTCGATAATCCCGTCGGTCCATAGGCGAGCAGCACCATACAACGGACCGGACTGATCGGAATATCGTTGCTGGATCTCGGCCAGAAGGGCTTGCTCTTTCTCCGGGGTGATTTTCTCGCCGTGCTTGGCCAAGGTTGCGACCTTGAGTGTCAACAATGTCTTCGAAGCCTGCGCACCACCCATCACCGCAAGCTGTGCATTGTGCCAGCTAAAAATCAGCCGTGGGTCATACGCCTTTCCACACATGGCATAATTACCGGCTCCGTAGGAGTTGCCGATCATGAACGTGAACTTCGGTACAACGGAGTTGGCAACGGCATTCACCATTTTTGCACCATCTTTGATGATGCCGCCGTGCTCGCTTCGCGAACCGACCATGAAGCCGGTGACGTCCTGCAAAAACACAAGCGGGATCATCTGCTGATTGCAGTTCATGATAAACCGAGCGGCCTTGTCAGCGGAATCGGAATAGATCACGCCGCCGACTTGCATTTCACCTTTGGCGTTCTTGACAATCTTTCGTTGATTTGCGACGATCCCCACTGCCCAACCATCGATGCGGGCATACGCAGTGACGATTGTCTTGCCGTAGTCCGCTTTATATTCGTCGATCTCCGAATTGTCGACAATTCGGGCAATAACCTCATGCGTGTCGTATGGCTTGTTCGTCGCTGTTGGCAAGAGCGCAAGAAGGTCGTCAGCCGGAAGGAGGGGAGGGGTGGACGCGATTCGGTTGAAACCGGCTCGCGGTTTATCACCCATTTTGTCCATGATCGAGCGGATTGTTTCGATACAGACTTGATCATTTGGCATCTTGTAATCGGTCACGCCGGAAATTTCACAATGCACGCGTGCACCCCCGAGCGACTCGTTATCGATCTTTTCTCCGATCGCCGCCTCGACCAGCGCGCTTCCGGCGAGAAAAACGTGGCCGGTGCCTTCGACAATGAGAGCTTCGTCCGACATTATTGGCAAATACGCCCCGCCGGCTACGCAAGGGCCCATTATGGCAGCGATCTGGACGATTCCCATGCTGCTCATGACCGCGTTATTGCGGAATATGCGCCCGAAATGCTCCTTATCCGGGAAGATCTCGTCCTGCATTGGGAGGTAAACCCCTGCAGAATCAACCAGATAGATGATCGGAAGACGGTTCTCGATCGAAATTTCCTGAGCCCGTAAATTCTTTTTCCCAGCCATCGGAAACCAAGCTCCGGCCTTGACGGTCGCATCGTTGGCGACGATGACGCATAATTTCCCGCCAACGCGGCCGATGCCGGTTACAACGCCTGCAGAAGGAGCGCCGCCCTCATCTTCATACATTCCGTGAGCGGCAAATAGACCGATCTCTTCGAATCTGCTATCTGCATCGATAAGCAGATCAATGCGTTCACGGGCCGTTAGCTTATTTTTTTCATGCTGTTTCTCAATGTTTTTCTTTCCGCCCCCGAGCCGTGTGGTAGCTTCGAGCGCTGAAAGCTTTCGTAACTCGTTGGTGTGAAAATCGTAATATAACGAGTATGGCTCACGAGAGCGATCGATCGGTGTACCAATTCGATGAGACATTTGATCGAGATTTGTGTCTTTAGAGTAGGGAGTACAACAATCACGGGAGCCGCCCGCACGTCAGATTGAAGCACTACCGCTGAACATGCAATAAACCGTTCTTTACGGTGTATTGTTTGCAATAATCTTAAATGGAGATGGATTCATGAAGAAAAAAACGTCAATCGTTACGGTCCTTGTTGTGTCATTGAGTTTCTTCGCTCGTATTGCGGGTGCCCAAGGGGTTGCTATGCCTGATGAAGATTGGGGCGAGCATCAGAACTTCCAAAAGGCGGCAGAATATTGGGCAACGTGGGAAAAGTCCGGGCCGGACACCAACATTGCCGAAGCGCGTCGCCAAGCACAGAAGGAATTCTCAGCCATTCCGCGTTCAAAAGCGATGATGCTCCAGGCTGTGACGCCGGCGTGGAAACAGGTTGGTGGAGCACTTGACGGAGTCGTGAGCGGACGTCCGACCGGACTGGGATTTTCAAAGCAGCACCCTGCGTATATCTATCTCACTACGAGCGGCGGAGGACTGTTCAAATCCACGAACAGCGGTGGCAAATGGGTGCCGGTCAACGATCCGAATTTCACCACGAATGCCATGGGTAGCGTAGCCGTCGATCCGACCAACGACAGTATTGTGTATGTGGGAACCGGCGATCTATACACTGGCAACGACGGTGAGCTTAGCAAAGGTGACGGTATGTTCAAGTCGGTTGATGGTGGCTTGAACTGGACTCACATTGCCAGTACCAATCAGGTCGGCTCATTAATTTACCAGGTCTTGATCGATCCGGTGACCACTTCACGACTCTATACCACCGCAAACGATGGTATCCGTCGTAGCGAGGATGGTGGTCAGACATGGAAGAAAGTGCTTCCTCAGAGCGGTACGACGCACATGATCATCGATCCGAACAATCCGAATCGCTTGATCGCCGGCGGCGCGGGGGTGATCAAGATATCCGCTGATTATGGCGATACGTGGACAGGAGATGTTGCCGCTAATCTTACTTCGAAATACACAGTGACATTAGGAATGTCAATGAAGAACTCCGCGATTATTTATGCAAGCATCGGATTGCCACCGCCTCCGATTAGCAGCGGTAACTCACTTGGTGTAGCGATGTCCGTCGATTCGGGTAAGACTTGGTCAATCACTACGAACCCGGGGGGCGGGTATATGTCTCAGCAGTCGTTCTATGACAATGCATGTGCAGTGAGCCCATCGAGCCCGAACTATGTGATTGTCGGCGGGCTGGACATCTATGCTTCGGCGAATGGTGGCACATCATTCCCGTATAAGACCGACTGGACCTCTGCTCCGGGCGGGACCAACTACACCCACGCAGATATTCACGTGCTGACGTATGGCGGTGGCGGCCTCTGGGCACTCACTGACGGTGGTGTATTTCAAAGCGGTGATAATGGCAAGACGTGGTCTCCGCGCAATTCGGGGCTCGCTACACTACTGTTTGTCGGTGGTGATGCCGATAAGAACTTCACGTTCGCTCTTGGCGGTGCGCAGGATAATGGCGTGAGCAAGACAAACGCGATGACTGGTACGACCTTCACACAGAAAGTAGGTGGCGACGGTGGCCGTTGCTATGTTGATCAGATCGATGGCCTTGTCTGCTACTCAACGTATGTGAGTGCATCACTGCAACGCTCTCCTGATGGCGGCGAAACATGGGACATCGGACCGCGAGGCGATCATAACGTGATTCCAAACGGCTGCCCATTGCTAAACGAAGGGGTCCCGTTCTACATGTACTATGACGTATGCGAGTCAGATCCTTCGGTAGTTGCTATCGCCGGCGGAGCGAATGTCTATTATACCACAGACGGAGCGAACACGTTGAACTCGATTTCAAAGAGTGGGACGAAGCCTTCACTAAATACTACGTCTACCGTACACGTTCCCGCTGCCAACTCTGCGGTGGTGTATTGCAGCGCCGGTGGGACGTCATACGTGACGAAGGAAGCCACCCTTGGCGCTTGGACCAAGAGTACCGTTAGCTCGCTCGGGACGATCTCCGATTGGGCAAGTGATCCCAAAGATGCAGGACACGTTTGGGTAGCGATCTCAGGATTTGGCGGACATCATTTTGCGGAGTCGAACGATTACGGCAGCACCTGGAGCTATCCCGCGGTGGGGTTGCCAAACCTCGACTACCGTGCCATTGCACGCGCGCCAAATGGAGACTTATTCCTTGGCCATACCCTCGGGGTAATGCGTTCGATTGATGGCGGTGTAACGTGGGAAGCTCTGACCGACGGGATTCCGCTTGTCCAAGTCAATAAGCTGCGCGTTCGTGGTTCATCGCCTTCCTATCTGCTTGCAACGACGTACGGTCGCGGTATGTATAGCTTGAACATTACCGACCTTCCGCGCACCACGGTCGATGTACCACAAACTGTCGCCGATGTTCCTCTTTCGATTTCGACGATTGCGCCGAATCCGGCGGTTCGAGCAGGAAATGTGATAATCCGGTACTCCACAAACAACCCTGGGTGGATGAACATGAGACTCTTTGACGAAGCCGGACGCGAGCTCAGGACGATTGCAAATGAGTATAGCGAGACAGGCTCCCATACGGTAGCATTCGCCACACCGGAGATCGCTGGGTCATACACCATCGTTATGACGCAGAACGGCAAGGCCGTAACAGCACACTTGGTAGTTAGCGGCAGTTGATCAAACCGGAGGTTGAGATTCTCAGGTTGCCGCGCTTAATAGGCTGATAAATAAGCGGTTAGATGGGTTGGTTTAGCCAAACAATTGCGAGATAAATTAGGGCACAGTATTGTGCCCTAATTTTTTTTGTAACAAATTGGCATGTTGTGGGTACTTATATATGTGCGAGGAGATATGTATTTCTCGCACGAGGCTTTTAATAAATTCAATCGATAGCGTACTATTCTCTTTGATACTGTTTTTTCTGTCTGTGCCTGGTGTTGAATTGAACTGACAACCGAGATGTGGGTAGGCCACAGATCGGTCCAGGATAGCGGACTGAATGTCGAACCGTCATTCATCAATCAAAGAGGATTCTACGACTATGCAAACCCGAATCAGTGCAGATGTAGCCGCTCGCGAAGCGGCGATCGTCAACTCCTTCTCGACTCCCGATGATCTCGGGTCGGTCCGTAACCAATTCCAGAATGGAATTTCCAATCCGCTGGCAGAACTCGTCAGTGACGAAGTGTACTCGTTGTTGCGCCAAAACGATTTGCTCAATGAGAAATCACTTCGCGATTATATCATCCGACAGATGTTTCTGAAGCTCAAAGCAGAATCGCACATGCGCACGGCCGAAGCCATTTCCGCACTTCGTGATATGTACCCATACTTGCAGTTCGACACGATCCGCAAGATCGTATATCGAGTCTATCCGTCGAGTTCGCGGAAGTCGATGATCTGAGACTATCGTTTTGTGTTATCGAGGTGAAAAGACGAACAGCCCGCGACCGAGTGAGATCGGTCGCGGGCTGGGTCGTATAGAATACTTGCGGAGCCTTACTTCGTTACGATCACCGACCGGAGCGCTGAATGCCCGTCCGGGGTCTCGACGCGTAGCAGATATGCACCCGACGGAGTAGTATCCGGGATCCGGAGTCTAATACCTCGACCGCTGGTAATAAGTCGCCCTGTAACATCGGTTAGCGTCAGAACCGAGGCTTCATCATTCACATGCAACACCGCGCCTGAGACGACGGGATTAGGAAAGACTGCGAGCGCTTTCTCGCCAATCGTATTCGGAACTCCCGAAGTCGGGGGAATGACATCGAGCAGTTCGATGTCGTCGATACCGGCTTCGACGAGAGAGCCGAGATAATCGCTTGCGACGAATTGGAATTGTACCTGTCGGGTCGGCTTTCCATAATCGGATAAACGCAGAGCGACCTGTGTCCACCCGTCGGTCGACGTAGGAGAGTTGACAACGGTCCGCCAATGAGCCCCGCTGTCAAAACTTACTTTGACTACCCATGAGGCCGATCCCGGATTACTACCTTGGTCGTTCGAATAGTAGTACCAGTAACGGAATACGGGATTGCGCAGGGTGTCGAATTGGAAATTGGGGGTTGTAAGGGTTGTTGCTCCACCATCGACGTCGTCTGTTGACGGATTCCGTATGTCTGTTTGTTGCGCGTTCTTATTGCCAGTCACGTAACACATTACTCCATTTGGAGAATGGTCGGTATCCTGCTGGATGAAAAACGGCGGTGTCGAAGGGTATTGATATGTGCCGACCGGCTTCGCCAATTCCCAAAGTCCGGTTGATGCAGCGTCGTTCGGTAAGCTCGTGCTCCATCCCGTGTTCGTCTCACACGGATCGCTTACGAGCGTCTTGTATCCGACCAGAAACGAATACGGAATCGTAGGTGCAACGATACTGTCGTTGCTGATATTCAGTTTTGCAGCGACGTAGTATAGTACGACTGACCCTGCCGGCTGAGGAGGGATCAACGAGATAAAGGATGATTGATGCGGGGCACAAGCAATGTGACTATATGTTTTGCCTTTGTCGATACTATAATAAAGCGTCAGCGAGTTCGTGTCGATCGATCCTACCGGTCCGCTATATGTTGCACCAATACTGATGGGATAGGGGAACGAGCCGGTATCTTGATCGGGAAGCTGCGGCACGTCGAGAGAGATCAGGCTGCTCAGCGTGATATTATGCTTGGCAAAGGCGGTCAGAATCTGTTTGGTATGCGGGGTTCCGTTCGTCAGATTGTTGTCGTTGTCATCGGCGATGAGTGTCGCCAGCAGCGTATTCACAAACGCTTCCTGTAGTGCTTGGTCGGAGAATACGTCCGGTGCGTCCGGCGTATGCCAAAGTGCTTGTTGAAATAAATGCGTCGCCGTGTCGAGCCCGATCAACTTGCGCAGATCCCAAAACGCACCGGCTACGATGCTGCCATTGGCGTGCGGATCGATAGACAAATCGGTCGGCCATTTTAGAGTGTTATCGCAGTTACGTAACTCTGTTCCGGTACCTTGAAACCCGATGCCAATTTGTGGCTCGTCGCGCATAAACGCACTATACACATCTGCAAAGCCTTCACCGAGCGACGAATTCACGATGTCGCTATCCTGACCGAAAACCGTCGCATAAATGGCATGCTGTGTCCGATGCCCAAACTCATGCTGGACGACATCGGCGATTTCCGCTGTATTGACGCAGCCGTTGCCGGCGGAGAAGAACGTTAGCGAGACGGTGGGCGGGTCGTAAAATGCGTTACATGCCGAATTGAAGTTGACATTAACCAGCAAGAACTGATCGATACGATGCAATGCCGTATCGATGCGGTGGATATAGCTGCGAGCTCCGTTTACGGTATGGTACGCATCGAGCTCCGCAACGTCACTATTGGTATTGTTAAAGAGTAGGTTCGTTGCGGCAAGCGGCAGATTCGCACTAAGCGATGCCGATTTCGATCCGGCAACGTTGTTTACGACGGCTGTATATGGCGAACGCAATGACGCGATCAAATTCGACCCCTTCGCGGGGACGCTAAAACGGCCTGCTGAATCTGCAACGATCGTGTCTGCTCCATTGGCGACCATGACGAACGGCAACGTTACCAGTGTGAGTGTATCGGTAGGAATCTTTAAATGTACTTTTCCTTGCACAACTGCTGTCTGGGCGAGCGGGGTCGCCGCTTCATCACCACCAAAGAAATGGGCAAGTTGCCGGCGTTCTGTGACCGCTCCGGTTGTCGCATTGACAGTGATTCGCCAGCTCATCCCATTACTATCCTTCGTGCGAATATCATAGCACAGATCAAGCATCCGATGCGAGTCGTTGCGAACATAGACCAACGCAGGATCTGAAGAGACCACGGCACCTGCACCGAGCGCGTCGAGAGCAGTGCGAGTCGCATCGACCGCCGACACCGAAGCCTCTTGTGAGACAGGCGAATATGTGGGGATGGAATTCCGGACGGCGATCACCGAGCGATTGAGAGAACCGACCGTCAGGATCAAGTGTGCATCGCGGATCGCAATCCCGTTCGCGGCAGCAGCAATGGTAAAATCTGTTGTATTGTTGATTGTGGTCGCAGCCGGTTCGATAAGCGAAATGCCAGATGGAATATTGAGAACACTGCTCGACAAAGAAGCCGCCATTTCCCGTACATCATCCGTCAGAGTTCGCGTTGATTGCGTTGAGATGGGGTGCTGAGCAAGCGGCACGGGGGTACGAGGTACCAATACCGATGGAATTCCATTCGAGCTTCGCTGTACCACAACCCACTGCGAGGCCGGTTGTGCGAAAAGACTTGTCGCTGCGAGTATCAGCAGCGCACACAGGGTAAGGGTTCGCATAGATCAGTAATAACTTCGGTCCGTATCCTACAACTCGTATATTTTATTGAAAAACCCGAAATAGGATAGATAGTTGTGGAAAAATCCTACTGCACGAGGAGAAACGGCATCGAAGGAAGGATAGGAAAAGCGAATATGCCGAACCAAAATTCGCGTAAATAGTTGTAACATTCAAACTAACGGGTGCGTAGGGCCTGTAGCGTTTCACCACATAACCCCGGAGGTAGCAGTGCGTCGATCGACACTTCTGGCCGCTTTGATCGTCACGATAGCGGTATCCACAGTTTCCGCCCAGTCCTATCTCAACCGAGAATCTTCCGTGAGTTCCGAAACCGGCTCGGATGGTGTCCACCTCGACCTTTCGGTCGGTGACACGACATTTCTTCACGATTTGCTCCGAGGTGCCCTCCTGAATCAGTCACTCACTCAGCTCCTGCATCCGAATTCATACTCCGAGTTCGACAGCGTTGACCATGCGCTCGACTCCACCGACGACTCGCTGATGTACGAGCTGCGCGTCGGAAAGATGTTCAAGCGTCTCAGACGCGGACACCATTCGTTTATTATCACACATGATCCGTATGATCGGTTCTTGCCGTTCGGCGAATCGTTCTCGATGCTCGATTTCAATCGCGTGAACGGGTTTTTCCTCGGGCTCGGCAGCCCGGATTATATCGATCTCGGGCGGCACGATGAGATCGGGATCAAGTTCGGTCTTGGGTATGGCTTTGCCGAACACAAAGGGCAGTCGGTTGTAGGCGGCGAATACCGAATTCCGCTCGGCAAGACCGGAGATACAGCGGCGGCCGTCGAACATTGGCATTGGCTGCCGACGATCGCGATTGGCGCCGAATATCATGATAAAACATCCACTGAGGACGAGTGGCGTACTGGACGGATGGAAAATGCTGCGTATGCGTTTCTCGTACGCGAAGATTTCCGCGATTACTTCAAGGTAGACGGATGGAATGCTCACCTGGCATTCCGCCCAGACCCACAGACTGAGCTTCAGGTGGAATATCGCAGCGATATATACTATAATTTGCCGCAAGTAGTATTCCACGGACGATGGGGTGGGATGAAAGATCTCCCGGATAACCCGATGGTCTCGACGGGCCGTATCAATTCGTGGGTGATGACACTTGGCGAAGAAAAGGTATCGACCGAAAACACCAGGGTGGAAAATATCTTTGGTGATAAGGTGTCGATTGAGAATCTTAAAGGACGCGCGTATCTGTTGCAAGTGGAGTTCGGCGATCATCACGACACACTGAATGTCGTGCCGATGAATACCGGCACTTCGTATGTTCGTTATATCCTCGATGCTCGTGATTTTACTCCGGTTTTCACCGGACTGAATATCGATACACGACTGAGACTTGAAAGCGAGACAGGCGACGTTCCGTGGCAAAAACTCTCCTTCCTCGGTGGCCCCTCGACGCTTCCGGCCTACAAAAACAAAGTGTTCGGAGGTAATCGCATGCTGCTCTTGAATACCGAACTTCGGTTGTCGTTGGAACAGTTGTCCTCAATTTTCGACGCAACGGATGCCGAGATTCTTGTGCTCAATGATTTCGGGTACATCGACCTCGTCGAACCCGGTGCCGGAGTGTTTGACGGTTTCACAAGGATGAAATTCTCTCGATTCCTCTATACTTGGGGGGTCGGTATCGGCCATGCAAATGGCTTGCAGCTCGGTGTTGCGTTCAGGACGGACCAACAGGAGACCGGACGCTTCTTCTTCCGCTTCCAACGATCGTTCTAATACGGTATCAAATGCAAACGGGGCCTCGGCCCCGTTCTTATTTCATCTTGTCTGACGCTTTTCGTTTCTTTAGGAAATACTCTTTCAGAATAGCACCGCACTCGCCGTCAAGGACACCACCGAGTGTTGGCGCACGGTGGTTTAGCCGTTCATCCTCCGTAATGGTAAAGAGTGTTCCGCACGATCCGGCTTTGGGGTCGTATGCCCCGAAGATTACACGCCCAACTCTGGAGTTTACGATCGCCCCAGCACACATCGGACAGGGTTCAAGTGTGACGTAGAGAGTGCAGTCGGTCAAGAACTTATTCTCTATGGTTGCACATGCGGACGTGATGGCGATAATCTCAGCATGCGCAGTTGGGTCGAGTAATTGCTCTGTTTGATTATGACCTTTCGCGATGACCTTCCCGTTCTGTACGATAACGCAGCCGATAGGTACTTCATCTGCTTCTAACGCACGCCCCGCCTCTCGCAGCGCAAGGCGCATCCAATACTCATGTGGTTGTGCGAACGGGTTGGATTCCATTGAATAATGAGGAATAGGGGCTGTCGTCTGTTCTGCGGAGGTCAAGTGTGATTGATCCTTCCAGGTTCATTCTCTATTAAGTGGGCCCTGCAGGACTTGAACCTGCGACCAATCGATTATGAGTCGACTGCTCTAACCAACTGAGCTAAGGGCCCGTCCCTGTGCTACAGAGCGGGGTAGAACGTTTGAGAGGGGGAGGGAATTCCGAGTGGCTTCGATGGTCATTGCGGTAGGAAAAGTAAGTCAGGACTTCAGAATCTCTAAACGGAGTGTACAGCTATGCATTGTATTATCAGCAACAAACACATACCCCGAGGACAGACTTGGAATGATACGGTCAAGAGATTCACGATAGAGGGGATTATTGATGATATTGTAGTTAAGTTGTCATTCTGAGCGAAGCGAAGAATCCATTTGGCGGAGCCTCACAAGGTTTCATCAAGGGATTCTTCGCTTCGCTCAGAATGACTTCTCAGTATACCGTTCGAACGCTGGTACATCCAGATTCGCACCGATCAAATCTTTCCACCAATTCTATTGTTTTCTTTCTTCTCAATTTATGCTACGACGATTCTTAGGATGAATACAGCCATTACCCGTTTCGAAGCTTTTTCTAACCGCCACCTTGGCCCCTCTCACGAAGAACAGGATCTGATGCTCCAAATGATGGGAGTCTCGTCGGTTGACGAATTGATCGACCAGACGATCCCGGCCTCGATCCGTTTGAAACAACCGATGAGTCGTCTTACGGCTCGCACCGAGGTCGAATTCCTTCAGGACCTTCGTGCGATCGCTTCGAAGAATAAGATCTTTAAGTCGTACATCGGGATGGGGTTTTATAATACAATCACCCCGACGGTTATCCTGAGAAATCTCATGGAGAATCCGGGCTGGTACACGCAGTACACGCCGTATCAGGCAGAGATCGCACAGGGCCGACTCGAGTCGTTGCTGAATTTCCAAACGATGGTCATGGATCTGACCGGCATGGAGATTGCCAACGCATCGTTGCTGGACGAAGCGACGGCTGCCGGCGAAGCGATGCATCTGATGTATGCACAGCGCTCGCAAGAACTTGTCAAACGCAACGCGGAGAAGCTGTTCGTCAGTGACAAGCTCTTCCCACAGACCATCGATGTCATTCGTACGCGCACGGCGCCGCTTGACATTGAAGTGATCGTCGCTGATCCGACGGAATTCGCAAAGAACTGGGACGATGCTGTCTTTGGCGCAATCATTCAATACCCGGATTCGAACGGTACTGTTAGTGATCCGCGTGCGTTTATTGAAACGGCTCATGCACATGGCGCACTCGTGAGCGTCGCCACCGATCTGCTGGCTCTCGTACTGCTCACGCCCCCGGGCGAGCTTGGCGCCGACATTGTCTTCGGTCTTGCACAACGGTTCGGCGTACCCCTCGGGTATGGCGGTCCTCATGCGGCCTTCTTTGCTTCGCGTGAATCGTTCAAGCGTCAGATGCCGGGCCGCATCATCGGCGTCTCTATCGATTCTCATGGCAAGCCTGCACTCCGTATGGCGCTACAGACTCGTGAGCAGCATATCAAGCGAGACAAAGCCACCAGCAACATTTGTACAGCTCAGGCATTGCTGGCAAACATGGCGGCGATGTACGGCGTGTATCATGGACCTGCGGGACTGACAACGATTGCACAGCGAGTGCACTCGCTGACCGTGCTGCTGGCGAAAGCGTTGGAGGCTTCTAAATATCCAATCGCCGATGGTGCATACTTCGATACAATCAAGGTATCGGTACCGAACGTTGATGCGATCCGTACTGCCGCGCTGAAGCAAGAAATGAACTTCCGCTATTTCGATGGCGCCGTCGGTATCTCGCTCGACGAAACAACCACGGTAGAAGACGTCAAAGCGATCGTCGAGATCTTTGCCGCCGCGAACAAGACGACGGCTGCTGCGATCGGCTTCGAGGCCCTTGCCAACGGCGACCTCAATGCCATTCCTACTGCATTGCGCCGCAGTTCCAAGTTCATGACGCATCCCGTCTTCAATAGCCATCACTCCGAGACGGAGATGTTGCGGTACCTGAAGCAGCTCGAGAACAAAGACCTTTCTCTCGCTCACTCGATGATCGCGCTCGGGTCGTGCACGATGAAGCTCAACGCAACGTCGGAGATGATCCCGGTGACGTGGCCCGAATTCGGCGCGATCCATCCGTTCGTGCCGCGTGACCAGGCCCAGGGTTACACGGAAGTCTTCGAATCGCTCGAGAAAGCGCTTCGCGATATTACCGGCTTTGACGCTGTCTCGCTCCAGCCTAACTCAGGTGCCCAAGGCGAGTATGCAGGCTTGCTCGTCATCAAGGCATATCATGAGTCACGAGGCCAGGGACATCGAAACGTCTGTATCATTCCTGCGTCGGCGCACGGCACTAACCCCGCCAGCGCAGTGATGGCAGGCATGAAGGTCGTTGTCTCGAAGACCGATGGGAACGGCAATATCGATATGGACGATCTTCGGGCGAAGGTCGAGGAGCACAAGAACGATCTCTCTGCTTTCATGGTCACGTACCCGTCGACCCATGGCGTGTTCGAAGAGACGATCGTCGAGATCTGCGAGCTTATCCATTCGCATGGTGGGCAAGTGTATATGGATGGCGCGAACATGAATGCACAGGTCGGTCTGACAAGTCCGAAGACAATCGGCGCAGACGTATGCCATCTGAACCTCCACAAGACATTCTGCATCCCGCATGGCGGTGGCGGACCGGGCATGGGACCGATCTGCGTTGCCGCTCACCTCGCGCCGTTCCTGCCCGGCCACACTGTGGTCGATCTTGGCGGTGAACATCGTACGCATGCTGTGAGCGAAGCACCGTGGGGAAGCGCGAGTATCTTGCTCATCTCATGGGCCTACATTGCGATGATGGGCTATGATGGACTGACCGATGCGACCAAGATCGCCATCCTCAACGCAAACTACATCAAGACTCGATTGGAGAAGCATTTCCCGATCGTGTATCAGGGCAAACAAGGACGCGTGGCTCATGAGATGATCGTGGACATGCGTCAGTTCAAGCATTCGGTCGGCATAGAAGTTGAGGATATCGCAAAGCGACTCATCGACTACGGTTTCCATGCGCCAACCGTTTCCTTCCCGGTCGCCGGGACACTCATGATCGAGCCGACGGAGAGCGAGTCGCTGCATGAGATCGACCGCTTCTGCGATGCGCTTATCTCGATCAAGAAGGAGATCGAGGAGATAGCAGCGGGTACGGCTGACAAGGAGGACAACGTTCTGAAGAATTCGCCGCACACGATGGAGTCGGTGATCGCCGATGAGTGGAAGCACGCATACTCGCGCGAGAAGGCTGCCTATCCTGCACATTGGCTCCGATCCAACAAGTTCTGGGCGCCGGTTGGGCGTGTGAACGGGGCATACGGCGATCGTACGCTTGTCTGTAGCTGCCCGCCCATCGAGGAATACAGCGAGGCGGCATAACCCTTCCAGCAAAGACGCCTCTCGGGCGTCTTTGCATTTCTGGCTATGGCAACAGCATCCATCCGAACCGATGAATCGGTCGCTGAGCATTCGGCTGAGCGGCTGATCTGTGCTGTGCCGCAGGACAAGTCAATCTTGCACCGCATTCTCGTCATCGCTTCCCTCTCGCAGAGCACTGTGGCGGTCCCGACCAATGCGCCGATTGCCGATGACGTTCAAACCACGCTAAAGGCTCTGCGGCAGCTTGGTGTACACATCGAACTGTCTGATGCGGAAATTGTCATCCATGGAGTAGGGGTTCGCGGTTTGAGTACGCCCGACCAACCGATCAACTGCGAGAACTCCGGCACGACAGCACGGCTACTGATGGGTGTCCTTGCAGGACAATCGTTCGATAGCACACTAATCGGTGATGCATCTCTTTCGCGAAGACCGATGCAGCGGCTCGCGAATATCCTCAACGACCATCTTGGTGCACAGATCGCCTGTTCGGATGAAGGTACGATGCCTGTGCGGATCACGGGGAGAGAACTTCATGATGCGCACATAACCCTACCCGTCGCTTCGGCACAGATGAAGTCGGCGTTGTTATTGGCCGGCCTTGTCGCCGGGGGTGCGGTGCGGATAGAGGAGCCCGCCCAAAGTCGCGACCATACCGAACGAATGTTGAGTGCTCTCGGGATTGACATCACTCGAGAAGAGGGCAGGGCAGGAATACGCAAAAGTAGCTCCATCATTGCTCCGAACTCGTTCGAGTATTCGGTCCCAGGGGACCTCTCAAGCGCTGCGTTCTTCGTCGTTGCGGCAGCGATCCTCCGTCTCGACGTCGAGATCAAGAACGTGGGGCTGAACCCAACACGGACGGCATTTCTCGATGTGCTCACGGATGCCGGTGTGCCGATCTTCTTCAGTGACGTGTGTGAAGTTCATGGCGAACGATGGGGGACGATATCCATTAACGCTCGTGCCGCTCAATCGTACAAGCCGATCGGGATTGGTGCTGATGTGTTTGCAAATCTCCAAGATGAGATTCCGATCCTTGCTGTCTTTGCGATGTTCGCTGGTGGAACGAGTAGCATCTCCGGTGCCGCAGAGCTACGACGCAAGGAAAGCGACCGGATCGCGGCGCTTGTCGAAAACATATCGAAATTCGGTACACCGGTCAGAGAGCGAGAAGACGGGCTCGAGATCGACGGCCGAACCGAATTTGTACCGCGTCAGTGTCAGATCGATGCGTTCGGCGATCATCGTATTGCGATGGCGATGGCGGTGGCCGCACTTCGCGCCCCGGGCGAGGTAACCATTCCGGACGCATCCGTTGTTTCCATCTCTTTCCCTACGTTCTTTGCCGAACTCACGCGGATCGCCGCGGCCGCCGGCAAGACGATAACGATAACATGACCGCATTCAAAGCAGCACTGCTTGGTCGAGAGCTTTCCCACTCCATCTCCGATGCGCTGCATCGAGAGATATTTCCGCTCGTTGGTCCGAAAGCTCCGGACGGAGTCGCTACGCTACAGTATGACCTCGTCGAATGTCCCGATGAATCCTCGGTCAGCTCTTGGCTGAAGTCTGCATCGTCGAGCGGCTACCTTGGTGCGAACGTCACGTACCCATACAAGACGCAGTTGTTCCGTTCTGCCGCGATGCACGTCGGCGCAGCGGCAAGCATCGGCTCCGCGAATGCCGTACGGTTCACCGGAGCGCTGGCGGAATGCGGAAGCACCGATGGCGCAGGGTTTCTCTCTGCGTTGTTGCGGGAGTATCCTCAGTTCGATCTGGAGCCATATCATCTTGTCATCGTCGGCGATGGTGCCACCGCAAAGGCCGTTACGTTTGCGCTGTGTACGAAGTGGATGCCGCTTTCTCTGACGATCGTCAGCCGCACTGCATCAAGCGCGAAAGCACTTGCGGAATTTGCAGTGGCCGAGGCTCCCGGGCCTTCGGTCGCTACGATGAACATCAACGATGCTGTCAATCATTTTCCGGAATCGCGCCATCGTCTCGTCATTCAGGCTACACCGGTTGGCCAGCGAAATCATCCGGGCAATCTGCTCGCCGGATTCGCATGGACTGACCGCGACATGGCCATCGATCTTGTCTACAATCCTACGCAGACACCTATCCTTGCCGCAGCTGCGAGCGCCGGTGCAAAGACCATGAACGGACTTGGGATGCTCATCGAGCAAGCTGCGCTCTCGCAGGTGTTCTGGCAAAATGGGATGATCCCGGCTACGTCACCGTTGACGAACGACGAGTACCGTTCGCTCAAGGAGAAATTCACGAAGCACCTCGCAGACTGATGGCCACGCTCCGCATACTGACCGCAGGCGAGTCGCACGGCGAGGCGCTTATTGGCATCGTCGAGGGGCTGCCATCTGGGCTGTCGCTCGTGGCAGATCGTGACATCGATCCTGTACTTGCCGAGCGTCAGAAGGGCTACGGCCGCTCACACAGGCAAACGATCGAATCCGACAAGGCGGAAATACTCAGCGGCGTTCGCTTTGGCGTTACGACAGGTGCACCGATCGCCGTTCGCATCAAGAACAAAGATTGGAAGAATTGGACAGAGAAAATGTCCGTCACTCCGACTGAGACTGACGTCGCTCGAGTGACCGTTCCTCGCCCCGGCCATGCGGATCTTGCCGGTGCCATCAAGTACGATCACACTGATGATCTGAGAAACGTCCTCGAACGAGCGAGTGCACGCGAAACCGCGATGAGAGTGGCGCTCGGTGCCGTGTGTTCGAAGCTTCTTTCGGAAGTCGGCATCGGTTCTGTGTCATTCGTGCGTTCTATCGGACCAGTTGTTGTTGACGAACACAGGCGACCGGCATCAGTCGATGACCTGCGTTCGACGGTTTCGTCATCGGCCGTCAGGATGTTCGATGCGGCCGCGACGGAATCCGCATGCGCGTTGATCGACCAAGCAAAGAAGGATGGCGACACCCTCGGCGGCATCGTACAGACCGAGTTCTACGGTCTGCCGATCGGTATTGGGAGCCACGTCCAGTGGGATCGCAAGCTCGACGGGCTACTCGCGCAGTCGGTGATGAGCATTCAGGCAGTGAAGGCTGTGGAGATCGGAGACGGCATCTCGCTGGCGATGAACCCCGGGTCTGCAGACCACGATGAGATCCTATTGCAAGATGGCAGACTTACTCGAGCGTCGAATCACGCAGGCGGGCTTGAAGGGGGAATGACCAACGGCATGCCACTCATCGTTCGTGCGGCGATGAAGCCGATCTCGACGCTGATGCGTCCGCTGCGCTCGGTCGATCTTTCAAGTGGTGAGCCCGTGGCCGCCCATATCGAACGCAGTGACGTGTGTGCGGTGCCCGCACTCGCGATCATTGTGGAACAGGTCGTTGCTACCACCCTTGCTGCCGCCATCCTCGACACATTCGGCGGCGACACCCTCGCTGAGTTACAGCAGCGAATCGATGCACGCCGGGCGAAGGAGGTGCGGAGATCGTGACGTGGCGCGGACGACATATCTATCTGACCGGCCTTCCCGGTGCCGGCAAGACAAGTATCGGCCGCGCGCTTGCTTCCGAGCTCTCGAAGAGCGGCTATTCGTTCATCGATCTCGACTCGGAGATCGAACGGCGCGCGGGACGAACGATCAGTGAGATCTTCGACAGTGGTGGCGAAGAGGCCTTTCGAGCGTTTGAGACGAATGTGCTGGCCGAGCTTGCCGATCAGAACTTTCATCAGAAGCCGTACGTGATCGCAACGGGAGGCGGTACTCCTGTCAGTTCGCTCAACCGCCAGATCATGCGTGGGAGCGGCGTGGTCGTATGGATCGACGTGACAGTGCGTCAAGCCGCGAAGAATGTTGTTGCCGGTGTCCTCTCCGGGACTATGCGGCCGCTGTTACGCTCGAACTCCGTTGAAGAGCTTACGACGAAGTTGCGTGAGCTATACAACGCACGTCAGAAGTTTTACGAGCAGGCTACGCTTCACTTTGTCGCCCGCTTCCAGAGCGAAGGGGAGCGCGATGCAGAGGACCTGGCGCAAGAGTTGATGAAGGCACTCGAGCAGATGTCGCGGCGCGTCAAACTTCGTCCGCGCTTTGAATCGCTGATCGCACGCTCTGCATTCGGCGACTATCCGGTCTCCGTCGGTAGCGGTATCACAGCGGTCGAACTTGCGCGCTCAGCGTGGGATTTCGCCGCGAGCCGCATCGTGCTCGTGACCGATTCAAATGTCGCTCCGCTCCATCTGAAGAAACTCACACAATCGCTGGCCAAAGAAACGCGCGACTTGCTGTCGATCCATCAAATTACTGTGGATGCCGGTGAGACACACAAGAACGAGACGCAGCTTTTTGAACTGCTCCGGGAGTTCTCGACGCTTGGAGTGTCGCGTAAGGACGATCTCGTAGTCGCCCTCGGAGGTGGTGTGGTAACGGATCTGGTTGGCTTCGCTGCAAGTATCTATAAACGGGGAATCCCGTTGGTTCACGTTCCGACAAGCTTGATCGGTCAGATCGATGCTTCGATCGGAGGCAAGACAGGGATCGATTTCGAGGGGGGCAAGAATATGCTCGGAGCGTTCTATCCACCGCGACGTGTGATCGTTGATCCGCTCTACCTACAGACGCTTCCCAAACGCGAATTGCAGTCCGGTCTCTCTGAACTCCTAAAGTATGCGTTGATCGGTAACGAGGAATTATGGGCTCGACTCTCCAAGTCCATCCGACGCTTGCTGCGGGGCATCGATCCCGGATACGAGGTACTGATCCGTGATGCAGTCAAGGAAAAGCTTCGCTACACCGACTCCGACGAGTTCGAACGAAAGTCCGGCGTGCGGGAGCTGCTGAACTTCGGCCACACGTTCGCTCATGCGTTCGAGTCTGCCACCGGGTTTACTTCACTGCTTCATGGCGAGGCCGTTGCGCTCGGGATGCGAGCTGCCGCGTGGTTGTCGATGGAGGAAGGGATGCTTCCCGAGGACGATTGGCAACAGATCGAAGTGGTGCTTGGTCGTTTGCCGGTGCCGTCGGTCGATTGCACCGTAGATGAGGTATACTCGCACATGCGTTCGGACAAGAAGAGTAGTCGTGGAGCAAACCGGTTGATCCTGCTGGAGCGTATCGGTAGAGCAGTGGCGGTCAACGATGTTGACACATCCGCGATCAAACGCGCGATCGCATTCGCCCTTTCGGTAGTATGAATATTCTCATCTTGCACGGCCCGAATCTGAACTTGCTCGGCGAACGTGAGCCGGAAGTGTACGGACACGATACGCTCGCTGATATTAACGAACGCTTGTACCGTATTGCGGCCGAGCTGGGTGTTGGCGTCCGAGCATTCCAGTCGAATCATGAGGGGGTGCTCGTGGACCTGATTCATCAATTTCGCAAGTGGGCGGATGCCATCATCATGAATCCGGGGGCATATACACATTACTCGTATGCGCTGCGTGACGCGATTGCAGCGTTCGCTAAACCCTTGACCGAAGTGCATCTTTCCGACCTGTCGAAACGTGAAAGTTTTCGGCAGCGATCGGTGTTTGAGGGGCTGCCCAATGTGACGCGTATCATGGGCAAGGGAGCCGCCGGGTATGAAGAGGCGCTTCGGACACTCGCTGCAACGATATCGTGAACAAGTATTTTTCATTCGTCAAGATCGAGCATACGCTCTTTTCGCTCCCGATGATCTACTCGGGTATGGCGCTCGGCTACTTTGCGCTTTCGAACGCACATCAGCCTGTGCCGAGCACGTTCGAGCTCATTAAGCTTGGGGTATTGGTGCTCGTTGCCGCGACCGGAGCCCGCACGACCGGCTTCGCGATGAATCGTATCGTGGATCGCCACATTGATGCGAAGAATCCTCGTACTGCGACACGTGATCTCCCGAGTGGTAGAATGACACTGTCACAAGGATACAGTGTCCTTGCGGCGGGTATTGTCATCTATCTCATCGCCGCGTCGCAGATCAACTCGCTATGCTTTGCGCTCTCTCCGATCCCACTGCTGGTGTTCGGCTTGTATCCGTTTCTCAAACGATTCACGGTGCTCGCGCATTTTGGCGTGGGCCTCTCGCTCGCACTAGGCTCGCTCGGCGGTTATTTCGCGGTTAACCCCATGGTTGACATGCGAATCTTGCCCGCAGCCTGTCTCTTCCTCTTTACGTGGTGTTGGGTGGCAGGCTTTGATATCATCTATGCTACTGCCGACGAAGAGTTCGACAAGAAGGAGGGCCTGTTCTCGTTCCCAGCTCGTTTTGGCAAGAAGCGCGCATTGCGTTATTCCGGCTTCATTCATGTGCTCGCCTTCCTACTGTTGGCTGGTGTTTATCTTTCTGCCTTCGCAGGGAGCATCGTTGTTGCCATCCTGCTGATCGCCGCAGGATACCTGCTGTATCTCGAACAGGCGAAAGCGGAAGATGTCGAACTTGCATTCTTCAAGATCAATGCGTTGCTTGGCTTTGTCGTCTTCAGTTTCGTTCTCACCGGTGTGGAGCTTGCGTTGCCATGAGTGAAATCGCCGCACCAAAGCCGCTTCGCATTGCCGTCGGGATTACCGGCTCGAGCGGTAGTGTGTATGCTCAGGATTTTCTGAAACGCTGCCCGGGTGACAAGTTCGTCGTCATGAGTAAGTGGGGAAAGGCTGTTGCCAAGGACGAACTTGGCCTCGCCGATCCTGAAAAGCAGCTTGCGCCCTACTACAAGCGTGCCTTTGCCGATACTGACCTGACAGCGCCTCTAGCCTCAGGCACGAACCGCATCGACGCATACGTCATCATCCCCGCGTCGACCTCGACGATCGGCAAGATCGCCGCGGGAATTGGTGATACGCTTATCACGCGAACGGCAGCCGTCTGCCTGAAGGAGCGGACGAAGATGATCATCTGCGTTCGCGAGACGCCGCTTTCGACCATCACGCTCGAACAGCTTGCGATGCTTTCTCGTGAAGGCGTCATTGTTATGCCGATCAGCCCTCCACTGTACTATGTGCCTGATACAGTGGAGAAGTACGTCCAGGGGTTTGTCGACAAAGTCCTGCAACACTGCGGCGTCGATGTCGGCGGCGGCTGGCGAAGCGAGGACCTCGAATAACCCATGCGCCGCGCTCCGATCCATACGCTTCGTGATTTTCTTCGAGTTCTCGACGCCGAAGGAGAGCTTCTGCGGATCAGTGCTCCGGTAGACCCTTTTCTCGAAACCAGCGAGATCGCCGTCCGTGCGATGCGCGAAGGACGCAAAGCCCTTCTGTTCGAGAATGTCATAGGCTCGAAATATCCGCTTGCAATGAACATCCTCGCAAGCGACCGTCGGGTCGAACTTGCGATCGGTACGTCGCCCGATGCCTTGGGTCAGCAACTCATTCACGTCGCCGAGCAACTGATGCCCCCGAAGCCAAAGGCGATCTACGAGTCGGCCATGTCGCTCGGCCGTCGCATTGTTGCCGCCCGTGCCAAGGCGACTGCCACGCCGAGGCTTGATATTGCGACGAAGCTGTCGGATCTTCCGATCCTGCAAACCTGGCAGGACGACGCCGGCAAGTTTATCACGTTGCCCGAAGTCTTTACCTACGACCCGCGTACCGGCAAACGAAACGTGGGGATGTACCGTGTCCAAGTCTTCGACGAGCAGACGACGGGCATTCACTGGCAGATCCAGAAGGGCGGCGGCTTTCATTACCGCGTTGCCGAGTCGATGAACCGCGACCTCGAGATCGCCATTGCCGTTGGGACCGACCCTGCAATGCTGCTTGCGACAATCGCGCCGCTGCCCGAGGGGATCGACGAGGTCATGTTCGCCGGCTTTCTTCGCGGCGAGGCGACTCGGATGACGAGAGGGAAGTCGGTCAGCATCCAAGTACCCGCCGATGCCGAGTTCGTCCTCGAAGGCATCGTGCCGCGCGTGACGCGTCGGCTCGAGGGCCCGTTCGGTGATCACTTCGGTCACTACTCTCATGCGGGGATGTTTCCGGTCTTCAACGTCAAGAAGATCACTACCCGCGAAAATCCGATCTTCGCAGCAACCGTTGTCGGAAAGCCACCGATGGAAGACAAGTGGCTTGGCGACGCCACGCAACGGATCTTAAGTCCGTTGGCCCGACTCATGCACCCCGAAGTCAGCGACATCTGGGCATTCTTTGAGGCCGGATTCCATAACTTGCTCGGAATCGCAATGCAGCAACGCTACGGAAAAGAGGCGATGAAGACCGCCTTGTCGCTCGTTGCCGACGGTCAGCTTTCGCTGACGAAATGTGCTGTCGTTGTCGATCATGACGTCAAGAATCGAGATCATCGTGCCCTCATTCGTGCCATCGGCGAGAATTTCGATCCGCACTACGATTTGATCATCATTCCCCGCGTCCCGCTCGATACGCTCGACTTCACGTCCTACACGATGAACCTCGGCTCGAAGATGATCCTCGATGCAACGAGGAAATTCTCGGCGTCGGCGAGCGGGGGAGCATATCCTGCCCGTGAGGTTAACGAATTCGTTGGGATGACGGGGACGGCTTCCGCTGAGCTCTCGAACATCGACGGTCGAATCGTCGGCTCTCGCCTCATTGAGGATACGCTGTTGGTTGTCAAAGTACGAGGCCCGTTCTCTACGGCTGAGAATGCGGCGAAGAAGACCGAGGCTGAGTTTGCTGCGCCGCAGGAGACGGTAGGAAGCGAAGTCGTCAAGAAGCTTATCTCTGTCGATGCTGTCCGCTACTTGCCTCGCGGCACAAAGATCGTCGCGGCGGTTAGCGAGGACGTTGACCTTAACTCCGATCTTGAAGTCCTCTGGGGCATCTTCACCCGCTTCGATGCGGCGCGTGATGTATTCTTTACGTCGTCGCACCTTGAACGGACCGTCCCGATCTATCGAGGCATCATGGGCATCGATGCCACGTGGAAGACAGGGTATCCGAAT
Organism: Bacteroidota bacterium; assembly: GCA_018266755.1. Taxonomy (NCBI): domain Bacteria; kingdom Pseudomonadati; phylum Bacteroidota; species Bacteroidota bacterium. The sequence continues at coordinate 429,183 of JAFDZW010000005.1, read as the reverse complement.
CCGTGCATCATGGATCCGGTGATCGTCTCCCGTGTCAATGAACGTTGGAAGGAATTCGGATTCTGATTCTCCTCATCACGTCATTCTGAGCAAAGCGAAGAATCCCTTTCGGATTGCCTCCGGGCTTCGTACACGCCTGAAGAGATTCTTCCCCTTCACTTCGTTCAGGGTCAGAATGACATGCAATTTCACGGATTCGGTTTCGTCTCTTCTTCCCACGGTTTGAAGTCTTCGGTCCAATTACGTTTCCACTCTTCTCGCATCTGCTCACGTTGCTCCGGGGTGAGGTTCTTCATCCAGTAGATCTTATGCATCTGCTTGAGCCACAGCATGCGCAAGACGTACCGCGACCATTCCTCCTTTTCCGATTGATTGAGCCAATCACCCGGCATGTCCTCCCACGGCTTGTAGGGTTCGGTCCACCCGCGTTTCCACTCTTCCGTCAGATTCTCGCGCTCCTGGGGAGTGAGATGCTTCATCCAGTAGATCTTGTGCATCTGCTTCATCCACATCATCCGAAGCAGGTAGCGTGACCATTCCTTCTTGTCCGACTCGTTGTGCAAGTCGTTCGGCATCGTGTCGCTGCCGCATTGAGGGCCATGATGCCCGCCGCGGTGGCGATGCCTGCCATGGAATCCGCCGAAGAATATCTTCGACAAGATCAGCAGTGCAACCGCCTGCCAATAGGAGAGGACCGGGCCGTGGAAGAGGTCGGGCACCGTGAAATTCCACAGCGACATCGCGACCCACCCGAAGACACCAACCGCTAGGGCTCCGAAGAGGATCGCCATCGGGACTTTCATCCACTTGTTGCGGTCGTTCATATCATGAGTAAACATAACCTTTCCTTTCTTTCAAAACAGATTGTCGTAGAGATCTTGCAACCGCTCGCGCAAGAAAAGCACGGCGTAGCGTTTGCGTGAAATGAGGGTATTAATGGGTGTGCCGGTTTCGGCAGACATCTCGCGGAAGCTGCGGCCTTGCATTTCCTGTTGGACGAAGGCCTCGCGTTGTTCGGTCGGCAACTCGTCGAGCGCAGCGGTGATTTCGTCCCAGATCAGCTCGCGTTCGAGCACTGCTTCAGGTCCGTCCTCGAGGTCGAAGATCATGTCTTCGATGTCGAATTCTCCGTCTTCGCTGCCGCCCATTGCGGCATTCACCTGCGAGAAGTTCTCGGTCTTCTTTTTGCGGTACCAGTCGATGATCCGGTTTCCCGCAACACGGTAGAGCCAGGCGGTTGTTTGGGTGATAACGCCGTCCTGCATTGCGTTCGCGAACTGATAGAAGACATCCTGCAGAATGTCTTCCGCATCGGCTTCGCTCGGGACGCGACGGCGTATGAAGTCGAGCAGCTTTCGCCGCTCAATCCTGATCGCCTCGCTGGTCGCCTGGTGTCGCTGTGCAGGGCTCAATGCTAATTGCGTCGTCATTGTCTCCGTCTGTATGGTTAGACGAATACCCGACAAACTTATTTCGCGCTACAAGAAGAAAGATACGGCCATCGTTCCGTAGTACCCACCCCGCAACTGTCATTCCGACCGAAGGGAGGAATCCGGGACAACGGCCAAATACAGGGTGACAGAGCCTTCCGTGCGTCCGTCCTCGGCTACCCGTAACCTCAATACATTACGAGCACCCGTACCTGCAACCCCTATAATATCAACAATATGAATATGCACAAACTCACCCCACCCTTTAAAACCGAAGAGTCCGCCATGGCGGACTCTGTTCGAAGATCGGGTGCTGTTACTTTGCCAAATCATACTCCTGCAAATGTACGGTAAGTTGTCGTCTTTGCAAAGAGGGTAAGTTGTTTGTTTTAAAATTTAACATTACGGGCACCTATGTGCGAAAATGATACGTCGCATTGGCGCACCACTTATCAGGTATCCTACTGTTCCAAGCAAGCGGGGTCAATCCAACTGACTTCAGTCGAGACTATTCCATGTCGAGTGGAGCCCGAAACAATTATTCCATGAGACGAAACCAGTCCTTCACCGTAATTTCTAGTCTGACCACCTCGTCAGCCGCTAGGGGGCAACAATGCGCGATTGGTCCTCGAAGCTGGTTTAGACTTGACATAATCTTCTGAAACGCCCTTTGATTTCGAAATAAGTCTGAAAACGCTTCCCACTTGGCATTCACGATCTGACTTAGCTCGCCGAAAGTAGTATAGTCTATTTTCAGCTCAGATCGTTGTGTAAACCCAGAATCCTCCTCTCGCTTAATATTATCCTCAACGTTCTTTTGAATTGTTGGGTCAACCTTTTCTTCCCACCAGTCAGAGCCATATTTCTCTTGCATCAACTGCATTATTAGACTTCGAATTGACTTCTCTAGACAGTAAAACACTTCATAATGCACGGCCATCTCCCGGGCTTCTTGACGAAAGGAATGGCTAAACTGCAAATAATAGTCCTTTTGTTGTGTCTCTACAGGTACCTTTCTACCGAGGTCCAGATTCAGGTCTACCTCGAGTTTGTCCAAGCTGTTTTCGGCTAAAGAATTTGCAAGCGAAAACAACCTAACCTTTGACTCTATTTCGTACTTATCCATTGAGGAGGTTATCTCTTAATGACTTGAAGATTGCATTGAAGATAGCAGGATCGTCTGTTTTGGGCAGAACTAAATTGATGGTATAGCTTAATCCAAGTTTGACCCCGCTGGATTGTTGCTTGTATTCTTGGTGAATCCGTGCCTTGTCGTTAACATTGGTGTTCGCCTCTTCGACATCCTGCTCACTCTTGCTTGTGCTCGAATCAAAATCCGCCAAAGCTTTTGCATTCCAAAATGTGTTAACCATCAACTCCAAAACTTTGGAATCATGAGCCTCACCCGTCGCCTCCATTACCAAAGCTTTGAATTTCGACTTCTCAAGCTTGTCAGCATTCTCGTCCATTGCGAAAATATCAGCATAGCCTGTCCGTAGAGCCTCTCCCAAGCTGCTCCTTGACGTGGTTGGATTTCTGAATTTCTTATAAAGTGCAGTCGGGGTCCCATCGCTATTTATCAAGCCGACTTTCTTTCCCCACTGAATGAATGTTTTATAGTTGCCTCCTTTGAATAAAAGTGTGTTTTCAAGAAAGTCGCCGTTAAAATTCTCAGGGGTGGCCGCTGTCTTGATCTTCTCTAATATCTTCGTGATAGTCCCTGGGACCGCGAAGTAGGGAATCTTCTTCTCTGCCATGTTCGTAGTTAGAATTAGTCAAATGAAAACTTGCCACAGATTAGACACTGGTTTCCATCCCAAGGTCCGTAATTCATACAGTGTGTACAAAGCCACTTCGGATCAGCAGATGGGTCCACTGGCGAAAGGCCTACCATCCCATCCTTCTGCAAAGTATAAAAGCCGTCTTCGGTCGACAGAACTTGCCAAACTTGGTTGTTTGGGACGAAGAAAACAGAGTTGTTGATCGTACTGCCAGTTAGCCCCGCGATGGGCGATTGGTTATCATTAATCCCAGCGAAGATTCGCGTAACAGTTTGTATGCTGATGGAGCCTAATTCAGCTCCTCTTTCAATCGTGGCTAGGAGCTTCGCACTTTTGTTCTCCTTCTTCCATTTTTCGGAGAGAGCTGCTGTGTCACTTGATTTCTGCTTGACCTCATTTAGTAAATCGAGGAAAATTGGGGCAGCTTCAATCACTTTCCCCTGTTTACTCAAATTACAAGAGGAGTGAACTGGGATCCAGTTGGCAAAGGAGTTGATTTCAAATGAAGTGTCGAGTCCATATTTTGACAGTACCTCAAGCTTCTCGTTCTCCCGACCCCTTTCTAGAAGCCTTTCTGGTATGATATGATCAATGTGGCACTCAGAGTACTCCACGGGCTGATTGCACCATCTGCACTGCGGCCCTAGAACCTTCCAAATTGCATACCTCTCAGCAACAATAAATTTATACTTGCTCATTACGGTTACGGCTTGATAGTTTTGCCAGCGCAACTGTCACAATGGCTAATTAAATAAGTGTGATGGCAACAAGTTGAATTGGTCTGTCAGCCAAGAAGTGCTTGACAGACTTACTACAAGAAATTCTTAGATTGCATTAGTCTTCACTCAAATATAAGTGACCCCCCATAGGATTTCGTTCCATCTTGAAGTAGCCTAATAGCTGGCCTTCGGGAATGCTGCGCCGTTTCGGAATCACCGCCTCGCTCGCTTCGCATCGCTTCGGGACGGACTAAGAGTCCGTCCTACTGTGGTTGGGCCTTAGCGCAAAAGAAAAAGGCGGGCACTGCTGCCCGCCTTTTGCGAATTCGGTCTATCCACGAATTACTTCTTCTCATCCACCACCTCAAAGTCCGCCGTTTCGACGTTCTTGCCGTCGGTGCTGGCGGAGCCGGGATTCGGCTCGCCTTGCGGTGGGGCAGCGGCGCCTTGGTCGGCGTACATTTGGGTCGAAGCTTCGCTCCAGGCTTTGTTGAGGCTTTCGATCGCCGATTTGATCGCGCCGGTGTCGGAGCCCTTGAGCGCCGTCTCGAGCGATGCGACCGCATCGTTGATCTTGCCCTGCGCTTCGGGCTTCATCTTGTCCTTGAGTTCTTCAAGCTGCTTCTTCGACTGGAAGACGAGCTGATCGCCCTGATTGCGCAGATCGACCTCTTCCTTGCGCTTGAGGTCCTCGGCCTTGTGCGCGTCGGCATCCGTCTTCATCTTCGCGATCTCTTCCTTCGAGAGTCCGCCCGACGAAGTGATGCGGATCGACTGCTCCTTGCCGCTGGCCTTATCCTTTGCGCTGACGTTCAGGATGCCGTTGGCGTCGATGTCGAAGGTGACTTCGACCTGCGGGACGCCGCGCGGGGCAGGCGGGATGCCGTCGAGATGGAATTTGCCGAGCGACTTGTTGTCGATCGCCATCGGGCGTTCACCCTGCGTGATGTGAATCTCGACCGACGGCTGATTGTCGGATGCCGTCGAGAACGTCTCGCTCTTGCGTGTCGGGATCGTTGTGTTCGCCTGGATCATCGGCGTGGCAACGCCGCCAAGCGTTTCGATCGCGAGCGTGAGCGGGGTAACGTCGAGAAGAAGCACGTCCTTCACTTCACCGGCGAGCACGCCGCCCTGGATGGCTGCGCCGATCGCAACGACTTCGTCCGGATTCACACCCTTGTGCGGCTCCTTGCCGAAGAGATTGCGAACAAGCTCTTGCACCTTCGGGATGCGCGTCGAACCGCCGACGAGAATGACTTCGTCAATGTCGTTGGGCGTGACTTTCGCGTTCGCCATCGCGCGTTTGCACGGCTCGATGGTACGCTGGAGAATATCATCTACCAAAAGCTCAAACTTTGCGCGCGTGAGCGTGAGGTTCATGTGCTTCGGGCCTTCGGCCGTTGCGGTGATGAACGGCAGATTGACGTCGGTCTGCATGAGCTGCGAAAGCTCGATCTTTGCCTTCTCGGCCGCTTCCTTCAAGCGTTGCAGGGCCATCGGGTCCTTGCGCAGGTCGATGCCGTCGGATTTTACGAATTCGTCGGCGAGGTAATCTACCAAGCGCGAGTCGATGTTGTCGCCTCCGAGGTGCGTATCACCATCGGTGGACTTCACTTCGAAGACGCCATCGCCGAGCTCGAGCACGGAAATATCAAACGTACCACCGCCGAAGTCATAGACGGCGATCTTCTCGCTCTTCTGCTTCTTATCAAGTCCGTAGGCAAGCGCGGCTGCCGTCGGCTCGTTGATGATGCGGCGCACGGTGAGGCCTGCGATCTCGCCGGCGTCTTTCGTGGCCTGACGCTGTGCGTCGTTGAAGTATGCCGGGACCGTGATGACGGCCTCGGTGATCTTCGTGCCGAGATAATCTTCGGCGGTCTGCTTCATCTTCTGCAGGATCATCGCGGAGATCTCCTGCGGCGTGTACTCTTTGCCCTGCACGTCAACGCGTACCGAGCTGCCGTCGCCCGAGGTGATCTTGTAGGGGACGAGCTTCTGTTCTTCGCCGATCTCGTCGACACGGCGGCCCATGAAGCGCTTGATCGAATACACGGTATTCGTCGGGTTGGTGACGGCCTGGCGCTTTGCAGCCTGACCGACGAGGCGTTCGCCCGACTTCGTAAAGCCGACGATCGAAGGCGTCGTGCGTGCGCCTTCGGCATTGGCAATAACAACCGGCTGCGTGCCTTCCATGACGGAGACGCAGGAGTTCGTAGTGCCAAGGTCAATTCCAATGATCTTACTCATACTGTTCTGATACCTTTCTGTTTAATACACTTTGTTCGTCCGATGCGCTTAGCGCTTCGGCTTCGCAATGAACTGGGCGCCGGTCAGTCCCGCCACCAGCACGACAATGATCCAGATTACGATCTTGATGAACATAGCCGTTCGTCCTTTCTGCGAGGTTCGGGGCCGCCTGTAACAGTGGCCCCGGTGGTTGAATTCAATCTCTTGCACACGCAGATACGTGACCGGGCGTTCGAGGCCCGACCACGTTCTGCATGCGAACACTATCGTGTCTCTTAGTTGACACTGATCTCGATCTGGCGCTCCTTCGGCTTTGCCGGCTCCTTCTTCGGAACGACGACCTCAAGGACGCCATCTTTGAACGAAGCGTGGACGTTCTCTTCCTGCACGTTGTCCGGGAGCGTGAACTGGCGCACGAACTCGCCAAAGCGGCGCTCAATGCGATGGTAGTTGCGGCCTTCCTGCTTTGCTTCGCTCTTCTTCTCGCCACGGATCGTGAGCACGCCTTCGGTCACGGTGATCTTCACGTCCTCTTTCGTCATGCCCGGAAGTTCGGCGGCGACGTAGATGTTCTGCGCATCCTCGGAGATGTTCACGCGGGGGACATACGAACCGGTCGGTGCGACAGCGCCGAGCTCGCGGTTGATGTCCTCGAACATGTGGCGGAAGTAGCGGGGGAATACATCGAATTCGTTACGGGGTCTTGCAATGATCTTTGTCATGATTCTCATCAATTAGTTATTAAATTCTGATGGACACTAATTGAAAAAGCGTGCCAAACTCGAGAACGTCGAATACACGCGAAAAACGAGGGAGAGTCGGATTTCCGGACTGACAGAACGGCGCACGACGGACGAAGTGGCGGACAGGTTGGCAGGGAAGTGTCAGGCTGACGGAGCGAATGGACTTGTCATAACGCAAAAGGCCCGCCTTGCGGCGGGCCCCTTACGAGTAATTAGGACCTCTGTGTAGTACGCTTGTTTACTTGGTAACGACGATCTGCCGTGCGAGGGAGATACTTCCGCTCTTGAGGCTGATGACGTACGTACCGCTAGCGAGCTCGGATGCATCGAAGCTGACGAGATGCTCACCGGCGCTGACTCTGCCGTTAGCGATCGTGCTCACGAGGTGACCGGTGAGGTCGCAGATCGTGATCGAGACCGGCGCTTCGGTCGGCGTGGTGTAGCTGAAGCTCGTCGATGCAGCGAACGGATTCGGATAGTTCTGACCGAGGCTGAAGCCAGCCTGCTCGACGACCGTCGGTACCGACGCACTGGTGCTCTGTGCCGAGAGGTTGATCGTCAGGGCCGACGCGCAAGCCGGAGCGGCCTGCGGGAAGGTGACCTGCGCCGAGTAGGTCTTATTGAGATCGGTCGGGTTGAACGTGCCGTTGACGACGACCTGTCCGTTGTTGCCGGCGACCGGCGTGAAGCCGGTGATCAGGAACACACCGTCGTTCGGCGTGATCGTCTCGGTCCCCGGGGTCCAGGTGTAGTTACCCGCATTGGTGATCGTGACGGAGAACGGCTGGTGTCCGTCCTTGCCGGTCGGTGCAATCGCCGGCTGCGGAGCACTGACGTTCGCACATGCACCGATACCCGTGATCGGGACGACGATGTCGTTGACGTTCGGCGTCGAGACGGTCAGCGATGCGTTCGATGCACCGTAGGCTGCCGGATGGAACTTCACGCAGAACGTGGTCGCGCCGCCTGCCGGGATCGATGCCGACTGGCTCGGGGTCACCGAGTAATCCGCATTGTTCGAGAGCTTCACGGTGTAGACGGCTGCGAGTTCGCCGCAGTTGGTCACGGTGACGCACTCGCTCGAGTCGGTATTCTCGAGGACGTACTCACCCGTGAAGAGACCCGACGGATCGGCCGAGGCGCAGACCTTCAGGCCGTAGACGTTGAGGGTCACGTTGACGGCGACGGCCTTCTTGTTGGACGTCCCGTTGACGGTGAGCTTTGCCGAGTGCAGACCGAAGTCGCTCGGTGTACCGCAGATGTTCACGACGACCGACGAGCGAGCCTTCAACAGATAGGGGAAGGTGATGCCCGAGGCGGAGAAGTCAGCAGCGTTGGAGCCGCTGATGTTCCAGCCGGTGAGCATGATATCGGCGTCGCCGTTATTCATCAGGGTATCCATGCGGCAGACCTGCGTACCTTTGATCGTGGTGTCGTACGTAGCACCGCCGATGCTCTGAGCCAGCACGCCGAAGGGAACGCCGGTACCGGCGAAATCGACCGTGATGGTACCGGCCGTATCGCGGCTCGGTTGTTCGAACGTCGGGATGATGTTCGTCTTGAGCACGTAGCGGCCCTGACGTGCACCCATCTGCTTCGGGACGAACGTGACGGTCATCGTGCGGCTCTTATCCGGCGGGATGATCGCATCCGTACCGGTGAGCACGTTGATGCTGAAATCGGCGTCGTTGCTCACGAGCATGTTCTGCTTGATGATCAGCGTGTCCGAACCCGGGTTATATACCGTCAGCGACTGACGGGCTGTATCGCCTTCGTAGGTCGAATCGAACCGGATCACACTCGGCGTCACTACGATATGCGGCAGGATGCCCGTACCGATCAACTGAATCGGCACCGACGGATTGTTCAGCGCATTCGTGTTGATGTACATCGTCGATGTATGACGCCCCTCGCGGGTTGGAGTGTAGGTCACAAATACACTGTCGGTCGTACCGATGGGAATCGGATTATTCGTCGGGTACTGTGCGATGCTGTATTGATCAGCATCGATGCCGGTGAAGGTAAACGAATTCCATATCATAGCGCCGGTACCCGTATTGCTAATGAGTAGGCGCTTGGTGGAGCCTTGGCCCATCTTGGTTAGCGTCTTCTTGAAGAGGATATTCGTATCCACGACAATAAGCGGAGCGAGGCCGGTACCGTTGAGCACGATCGACTGCGTTCCACTGTCTCGACCGTTGGATACGATCGTGAGCGTCGCGGTCTGGCTGCCGAAGATCGTCGGCTTGAATTGAACGGTAAGCGTCCCGCTTTGCCCTGGCGACAGGGAAGTCGGTGCGGAGAGGATCGAAAAGTCTGCCGAACCGGCTAGTGTGGTCGATTGGATCGCGAGATTCTGCTCGGTGCCAACATGCTTGATCGTGATGTTCGCAGTGGACAGCGTGCCAACCATCGTGTTCGAGAAGTTCACGACCTTCGGCGTTGCAGACATGTTTCGGTTGTAATTGATCAACGGGCAGACAAAGCGGATATTGTTTGTCGGCGTGTACCATGTACCGAAGTTGTAGCTCGTCGTGGTCTGTGCTGCATTATACACGTATGTCGGAGACGAGTTGCCGCAGAGGCCGATCGACCCCTTGTAGCAGTAGTACATGTAGCGATTATTCGACGAGTACAGAAGCTCAATGTTATTATTGGCTTCGTACAATTTTACTTCTTCGGAAACCGTATATCCATAGTAGTATCCATAATATCCGTAATAGGCGATATTATAGTACTCGACAATGAGTGAACGGTTCGGGGCCGTACCAACGGTTTGATAGTACACACCAGAGTACGGGTAGCTGCATCCCTGAAATGCCATGTACGCCTGATTCCAGATCATGATCTGGTTCGGGAAGCTGCCGGTCTGGATACCGGTACCATCGTAGTTGGCATTGTAATTCTGCGAGAAACCAACCGTATTGTCCCACCGAACATAGAGCGGTGAGCCGGCGGCGTAGTTCACGCTGTCATAATTGAATGCAAACGGCATGCTGATCGAACCGACATTATTGCCGTACGAATAGCTGTATGAACCGCAGTACTGGTAGAGCGGTGTACCGGTCGACGAGATCTCGGTGTAACCACCGGTGAAGCTCACCAGGCCGTAGTTGTTCACTCGGGCCGCATAACCGTTCGGGGAAGGTTGCGCATGCACGGTCTGGACAGTAGGAGCCAGACAGGCAAGTAACAACAATCCAATGACAAGAGGTAGGTAAATATACCTGGTGTTCATATAGAGTTGGTTGGTTTAGGTTGTTAATTGAAACACACACACTGATGCCGGGTACGCTGCCAGTATCTTTCAGGGGTTTAGTTATGTCCCGGGTCTCATAGTACCGACGCAACGAACGAGCGATGGTCCAATTGCGCCAATCACACACAAAACTACACAGTGGGTACAAATATAATACAAAAAAAATTTCCTCAACAAAAAAAAATAACCACCCGCATTGCGGGTGGTTATTTCTACATAGAAGAAATCTGGGATATCAAGCGGATTCGGGACGTGTTGCCCGGAAGCAACACGTCCCGGCTATCCGTGTGTGTGTAATTAGGACCTCTGTGTAGTATGCTTTATTACTTGGTGACGACGATCTGCCGTGCGAGGGAGATACTTCCGCTCTTGAGGCTGATGACGTATGTCCCGCTAGCGAGCTCGGAAGCATCGAAGCTGACGAGATGCTCCCCGGCGCTGACACGGCCACTGGCGATCGTGCTCACGAGGTGACCGGTAAGGTCGCTGATCGTGATCGAGACCGGTGCTTCGGTCGGCGTGGTGTAGCGGAAGCTCGTCGAAGCAGCGAACGGATTCGGATAGTTCTGTCCGAGGCTGAAGCCGGCCTGCTCGACGACCGTCGGTACCGAAGCACTGGTGCTTTGTGCCGAGAGGTTTATCGTCAGAGCCGACGCGCAAGCCGGAGCGGCCTGCGGGAAGGTGACCTGCGCCGAGTAGGTCTTGTTGATCTCGGTTGGGTTGAACGTGCCGTTGACGACGACCTGTCCGTTGTTGCCGGTGACCGGCGTGAAGCCGGTGATGGCGAACACACCGTCGTTCGGCGTGATCGTCTCGGTCCCCGGGGTCCAGGTGTAGTTACCCGCATTGGTGATCGTGACGGAGAACGGCTGGTGTCCGTCCTTTCCGGTCGATGCAATCGCCGGCTGCGGAGCACTGACGTTCGCACAGGCACCGATACCCGTGATCGGGACGACGATGTCGTTGACGTTCGGCGTCGAGACGGTCAGCGATGCGTTCGATGCACCGTAGGCTGCCGGATGGAACTTCACGCAGAAGGTGGTCGTGCCGCCTGCCGGGATCGAGGCCGACTGGCTCGGGGTCACCGAGTAATCGGCGTTGTTCGAGAGCTTCACGGTGTAGACCGCTGCGAGCTCGCCGCAGTTGGTCACGGTGACACACTCGCTCGAGTCGGTATTCTCGAGGACGTACGCACCGTTGAAGAGACCCGACGGGTCGGCCGAGGCGCAGACCTTCAAGCCGTAGACGTTGAGGGTCACGTTGACCGCAACGGCCTTCTTGTTCGAGGTGCCGTTGACGGTGAGCTTTGCCGAGCGCAGACCGAAGTCGCTTGGCGTACCACAGATGTTCACGACGACCGACGAGCGAGCCTTCAACAGATAGGGGAAGGTGATGCCCGACGCGGTGAAGTCGGTAGCATTGGAGCCGGAGATGTTCCAGCCGGTGAGCATGATATCGGCATCGCCGTTATTGCTGAGCGTATCCATGCGGCAGACCTGCGTGCCTTTGATCGTGGTATCGTGGGTGGCACCGCCGATGCTCTGCGCAAGCACGCCGAAGGGGACGCCCGTCCCGGCGAAATCGACCGTGATGGTGCCGGCCGTATCGCGGCTCGGTTGTTCGAACGTCGGGATGATGTTCGTCTTGAGCACGTAGCGGCCCTGACGTGCACCCATCTGCTTCGGGACGAACGTGACGGTCATCGTGCGGCTCTTATCCGGCGGGATGATCGCATCCGTACCGGTGAGCACGTTGATACCGAAATCGGCGTCGTTGCTCACGAGCATGTTCTGCTTGATGATCAGCGTGTCCGAGCCCGGGTTGTACACCGTCAGCGACTGACGGGCCGTATCGCCTTCGTAGGTCGAATCGAACCGGATCACACTCGGTGTCACCACGATATGCGGCAGGATACCCGTCCCGATCAACTGGATCGGCACCGACGGATTGTTCAGCGCATTCGTGTTGATATACATCGTCGACGTATGACGGCCCTCGCGTGTCGGGGTGTAGGCTACAAAAACGCTATCCATATCGCCGATTGCGATCGGATTATTTGTCGGATACTGTGCGATGCTGTATTGATCAGCATCGATGCCGGTAAAGGTAAACGAATTCCAATACATGACACCACTGCCGACATTCTTTATGATCAAACGTCGCATTTGGGATTGTCCCATTTTTGTGAGTGTCTTCTTGAACAGAATGTTCGTATCCACCGTAATTAATGGGGCAAGTCCTGTCCCGTTGAGTACGATCGACTGCGTTCCGCTGTCTCGGCCGTCCGATACGATCGTGAGTGTCGCCGTCTGGTTGCCGGTGATTGTGGGTTTGAACTGCAAAGCAATCACATCGGATCCGCCCGGGGCAATGGGACCGGGGATAGATACGACAGAAAAATCTGCCGAACCGACGGTTGTTGCACTGCTGACGGTAAGGTTCTGTTCGGTGCCCACATGACTAACCGTTACGTATTGTGTCAATGAGTCGCCGACCATCGTGTTCGAGAAGGTCACGACTTTCGGGGTAGTCGACATGTTTCGGTCAAACCGAACCTGCGGGCAGCTAAAGCGATAGTTTGACGTCGGCGTGCTCCATGTTTGGAATCCGCTGAAATCACTACTTGATTGTGCTGCTTTATACACGTAGCTCGGCGAAGTACGGCCGGTAAGACCGATATTGCCTTTGTACGCATAGTACATATACTTGCCGTTCTGTGAATATAGTATGTCGATGTAGTTCGAGGTTTCGTAGAACTTCACCTCTTCGGATACATAGTAGCCATAGTTATACCCATAGTAGCAGTAAAAGGCAACGTTGGCATATTCAACGATAAAGACACGGTTCGGCGCGGTACCGACGGTCTGGTAGTACACGCCTGAGCGTGGTGAATAGCAGCCAATGAAGCCGTTGTATGCCTGCGACCACATCATAATCTGGTTCGGCATCGAGCCGTTAGTCATACCACCGCCGTAATTCGAATTGTATGTCTGCTGGAAGCCCATAGTCGCATCCCAACGCAGATAGAGCGGCGATCCGGCGGCGTAGTTCACACTGTCATAATTGAATGCGAACGGCATGCTGACAGAGCCGACATTGCTGCCGAAGGCGTATGAGTAACTACCGCAATACTGGTAGAGGGGAGTCCCGCTACTGGTGACATCGGTGAAGCCTCCGGAGAATGTTAGCAGGCCATAGTTATTCACGCGGCCCGCATTCTGAGCAAGAGAGTTTGAAGAAAGTCCACAAAGCGCTGTGATTACCGACGTAATGACAAGCACCATGACGCCTCGCTTCCACACACGAAAGTTGGATTTCATAGTGAGTTTAGGGTTGATCGATGAAGTTACAGTATCCCGTTCGTGCTGTCGCGGATGAAGAGAGATGAAGTCTTCGTGTGTTTCCGCATAGCACATAACGCTACACGATGGGGGCAAATATAATATACTTTTGGGACCATACAACAAAAAACAAGAAAATAAAAACCCACTGCAGAATATATCTGCGTAGTGCAGGCGAGGACGATATGCGAGCAACCTTATATTATATCAATAACTTCGTGTCGGTCGATGTGTGAAATACGACACCCGGACGACGCCCTTGGTCGGTCATGAAACCACTGCCAAATTTGGTTGACTGCGGTCGGATCGATTGTTCGTCCAGGGAATACATGATTCAGTTTGGTTTAGGGTTTTGGTCTTGATGCATTCACCAGGCGGGGACCTGGGGGGGATGTTGCTCTATTGAGGCGGGGGCACACAATATGAGGCAGCTGGGTGCAGGCGGGGAAACCTGCAGGTCAATTCGCTTCAAGAATCCAATACGAATATACGAATGAAGTACCGGGGAGGCGTCGACTCAGTGTTTTGCAGCGATCCGCGCATAATAAAGTTTGCCCGAGAGCGCGCCGATCGTAAACACCAATGCGACGTAATATGCCCACAACGCGACGACAGCGATAAAGGCATATGTCCCGTAGACTGCGCCGAGGCTCGAGATGCGTTCGAGATAGAAGATAAAGACGTAACGCATCAGTTCGACCAATACTACCGTGATCGCTGTCGAAAGTGCGGCCACGCGCCACGGAATGCGTTGGTGCGGCAATGTTTTGTAGAGATAGAGAAATAGCACGACCATCAATGCGATCGGGATGATCGTGACCACTGTATTGTGAACGAGGCCGGAGATAATTGGCGGCAGCAGGTCGTCGCTTATTTTTTGCAGGGTTCCGATCAGCGGATTAATCAGGACGGTGACTAACAGAAAGAACGATACAACAAAGATCATCCAGATATCCTTCAATTTCAACAGGGCCATATTATGCCGCGTCTTGATATGGAATATACCATTCACCGCCGAGCGCAACGACGAAAACAAAGCGCTTGCAAGCCAAATGAGAACCACGATCGCAATAATGCCCGGAATGAGTGACGCATTTGAAAAATAGGAAAACTGAGTCTGTACCCAATCCTGGAGTACGGTGCCGTATTGTTCGATCGGCAGGCTTTTCTGGATGTATTGAATCACCGCTTGCTTAGCGGTCTCATCATTCTGAATGATGATGGAGAAGACCTGAAACAAGATGAGCGAGAGGGGAATGATACAGAGCAGCACATTGAACGCGATGCCGGAGGCGAAAATGAAGCAGTGATCTTCATCGAGCCCATTCCAGAGGCCGAGGGCATAGTACTTTACGGCTTCGGGGAAGCGGGTACGGCTGAAAGCATTCATTTCATTACAAAAATACTCACCCCGTCGGTGGTATTTTGAAATCTCGTCGTATTAGATAGTGGGGGGCTCGATCCAATGGTATATTCGTAGCAACGATGAACATTATCGGAACAGACGTTCAAAAAGCTGCAGCCATACTCCGTTCGGGGGGGATCGTGGCGATCCCGACCGAAACCGTGTACGGACTTGCCGCAAACGCCTTCGATGCCGCTGCAGTCGCTCGCATATTCGAGGTGAAGAATCGCCCGACATTCGATCCGCTCATCGTGCACATTGCTTCGGCGGACACCCTCGCTTCGGTTGTGCGGTCTGTGCCGGATTGGGCACAGGTGCTGAGCGAACATTTCTGGCCCGGTCCGCTCACGGTCGTATTGCCGAAACGCCAGATTATCCCAGACATTGTGACTGCGGGGTTGGACACCGTCGGCGTGCGGGTGCCGAATCACGCATTGACGCTAGAATTGCTCGAACAATTACCGTTCCCGCTTGCGGCGCCGAGCGCGAACCCGTTTGGATATATCAGTCCGACATCAGCGCAGCATGTTGCCGATCAGCTGGCCGATACGGTGGACTACATTCTCGATGGAGGGGAATGCAGGGTCGGTGTGGAGTCGACGATCGTCGGTGAGTTAGAAGGACGGTCGTCAGTATTCAGATTAGGGGGGGTTGCGTTGGAGCAGCTCGAGCCATATCTCGGCACACTGGACGTGAGGCCGGGCTCCGATAGTTTGCCGGTTGGCCCGGGCATGCTTGCGTCGCATTACGCACCGCATAAAAGTGTAGTGATCGCCGCGCCACCGACCAACTGTGATAGTCGGACGGGGTATTTGGGTTTCTCGGCTACATCTCCTTATCTTCCTCCGGAGAATCAACGTATTCTTTCAGAAAAAGCAGACCTGCGAGAGGCCGCTCGGGCTGTCTTCGCTGCACTACGAGAACTCGACCAACTCGATGTCGATGTCATTTATGCCGAGTTGGTACCTGAGCGCGGACTTGGTCGTGCGATTAATGACCGGCTCAGACGTGCAAGTGCGGACCGCGTCGCGGAATCGTCGTAATTTTGTAAGTCTGGATACATCACGTCAGGCACCTTCCGTGACTCTGCGGTCACGGCCCCTCAGGAACGCATCGTGCACGTGAAGCAGGCATCTCTATCATCTAACGTATAACGAATACGATTCTATTATGGCCAAGACCCCAATTACGGTCGCACGCGGAGACGGTATCGGACCGGAGATCATGCAAGCGACGCTCGATATTATCCTCGCAGCAGGCGCACAACTCGATATCGAAGAGATCGAAATCGGCGAACAGCTTTATCTCAAAGGAATCAACACCGGGATCGAACCCGGCGCCTGGGATTCGCTGCGCCGCACGAAAGTCTTTTTGAAAGCGCCGATCACGACGCCGCAGGGCGGCGGCTACAAGAGCCTGAATGTGACGGCCCGCAAAGTACTTGGTCTGTATGCGAACGTTCGTCCGTGCGTGAGTTATCACCCGTTTGTGGGTACGAAGCATCCGGTAATGGATGTTGTGATCGTGCGTGAGAACGAAGAAGACCTCTATGCCGGCATCGAACACCGCCAGACCAATCAGGTTTATCAGGCGCTGAAGCTTATCTCGCGTCCGGGTTCGGAGAAGATTATCCGGTATGCGTTCGAGTACGCTCGCACGAATGGCCGCAAGAAGGTTACGGTGTTCATGAAGGATAATATCATGAAGCTGACCGATGGCCTGTTCCATAAAGTGTTCGACGAGATCGCGACGGAGTATCCGGACATCATCAATGAGAACTGGATCGTAGACATCGGCGCGGCAAAACTTGCCGACACGCCGGAAAATTTCGATGTCATCGTGATGCCGAACCTTTACGGTGATATACTTTCCGATGTTGCTGCGCAGATCGCCGGTTCGGTGGGTTTGGCTGGCTCGTCCAATATTGGCGAGACCGCGTCGATGTTCGAAGCGATTCACGGTTCGGCGCCCCGGCGTGCAGGCCAGAACCTTGCGAACCCGTCGGGCTTATTGCTCGGCAGCGTGATGATGCTCGTGCATATCGGACAGAACGATGTGGCTGAGAAGGTGCATAACGCATGGCTTCGCACACTTGAGGACGGAGTGCACACCTACGACATCTTCAAAGATGGTGTCAGCAAGCAGAAGGTCGGGACGAAGCAGTTCGCTGAAGCAGTCATCGCTCGCATTGGCCAAAAGCCGCAGCTCTTGAAAGTGGCTGACTATAGCAAGGCCAATGAAGCGATGAAGCTTGGCGTCACGCCGAAGTCGTCGTACAAGGCCAAAAAGGAATTGCACGGCGTGGATATTTTTCTTGACTATAGCGGTGGTGAACCGCAAAAGATCGGGGCCGATATCGAGAAAGTGTCGTCCGGCAATCTCAAGCTTTCGATCATCGAGAACAAAGGCGTGAAGGTGTATCCGAATGCACAGCCGGTTGCATCCTACACCGATTTCTGGCGTGCCCGGTTCCTTGCCGCAGAGAACGGTACGTGTTCGTATCAGCAGGTGGTAGATGTGATCACCGGCATCAGCAAGGCAGGCTATGACGTCGTGAAGACCGAGAATCTTTCGAGCTTCGACGGCGAGGCCGGCTATTCCGCATTGCACGGATAATGCATCGGTAGGGTATTGTTCGATCCTGACCGCCGCGGAGCACCCTGTGCCGCGGCGGTCGCGATCACGAGTGTCGTTCAGCATTCACAACCCATTCATCCCATCCCAATGAAGAACATCAAAGCATTCGAGGATCTTGACGTATGGCATTCTGCGATGGAATTAGTGCAAGAAGTGTACGCCATCAGCGATCGATTCCCGTCGAACGAAGAAGCGGTGCTGATTCGGCAGATGAGAAATGTCGCAATTAAGATACCTGCGAAGATCGGCGCAGGGTATTCGTGCGGGCGCAAAGGGATGGAATTCCGGTTCTACGCCTACGCGCTTGCAACACTTGGGATGTTGCAGACGCACCTTGAACTCGCCGCCAGATTTAAGTATGTCCCCGAGGTTGAGATCAAGCCCCTCTTCGAAAAGACAGAGAAGATCGGGCGAATGATCGAAAAGCTCATGCTGCCCGATTTCGAAGAGTAGGGCAACGATATTTGCGTTCTGTTCCCGAGGGAATGATGCTCTACGCGTTCTGCAACGCTTCCTCCAGCAGTTGCTTCCGGTAAAGATCGTGATACTGTCCCCTGAGATTCAATAATTCTTCATGGGTACCTTGTTCGGCGATGAGCCCGTCGTCGAGGACGATGATCATATCCGCATCCTTGACAGTAGAGATTCGGTGACTGATAATAATGCTGGTCCGGCCGTTCATCACCGAACGCATGTTCGAGAGGATTCGCTCTTCGGTGTGTGTATCGACCGCGCTCATTGCATCGTCGAGGATTAGGATCTTCGGGTCGCGAGCGATGGCACGCGAGAGCGCCGTACGCTGCTTCTGTCCGCCGGAGAGTGTAATACCGCGTTCACCCACGATCGTCTCGAAGCCGTTCGGGAAATCTGCGATGTCCTGATAGATCTCCGCCGATCGAGCTGCTTCTTCGACGCGTGGAGAACGAGGGTTGTCGAGACCATATGCAATATTCTCACGAATCGTCTCGCTAAAGAGAAACGACTCCTGTTGCACGACGCCGATGTGTTCGCGCAGTACCTCGATTGGGATCGTTTTGATGTCGTGCCCATCGACGAGTAGTTGTCCGGCCGTTATGTCGTAGAGGCGCGGGATGAGCTGAACGAATGACGATTTGCCGCTGCCGGTTTTTCCGATGATGGCGAGTGTTTGTCCGCGCCGGATCTTCAGTGAGATCCCGCGTAATACCTCCGGCAGTTCTTCGCGATAGCGGAAGCGCACGTTACGAAACTCGATTTCACCGTCAATTGAATTGATCGACGGATCAACAGATGCACCATTGGCAATATCGGGCACAAGCGTCATCACCTTATCGAGCCTGGTCATCGAGGCCGCCGCACGCTGCACCATATTTGTGATGATGCCGATGCCAATGAACGGCCATGTGAGCATGCCAAGGTAGATGATGAACTGCGTTACTTCGCCCAACTTCATCTGGCCGGACATGATGTTCGGTGCGGCAAACAAGAGAAGTAAGACGATAGAAAGCCCAACAAAACCAAAGATTGCAGGCATCATCAAGCCTTGGAGCTTGACGAGACGCATGTTCTTGAGATAGTACCCGTAGCTCAGTTCATCGAACACCTTCGATTCGTACTCTTCGCGGACATATGCTTTGACGACTTTCGTGCCGCTGATCGATTCCGTCGCATGAGCGGTAATATCCGAGTAGTGCGCTTGTACGGCGTCGAACAGGGGATGCGATTTTCTGCCGATCAGATACACGGCAACCGACATCAGCGGCAGCGGCGCAAGCGTGATCAGTGAGAGCCTCGGGCTGATCGTAATCATGAAAAACAAGGTGAATACGAATGTCGAGATCGTATCACCGGCATACATGATCGCCGGTCCGACGAAGTTTCGCACTGCATTGATGTCGTTCGTCGCGTATGCCATCACTTCACCCTGGGGGGTGTTCTGGAAGTATCGCATCGAGAGCTTCAGAAGGTGACGCAAGAAATCGTTGCGCAGATCGTACTCGATCTCGCGGCTTGCCACGATCGTATTTTGGCGCACCAAATAGAACAGATATCCGGAGGCTACCGCTGTCGCGATCACGATACCTGCGTCGCGAAGCAGCGAAGCTGTCGTTGCCGTGCCCGCCTGAAGCGAATCGATGGCATGACCGACGTATCGAGGCAGAAATGCGGTCGCAAGTGCCGAGAGGATCGTGAACAGGAGTCCCCAAACGTACTTCCAACGATGGCGCTTGAAATAAGGTATGAGCTGTAGGAGCGATTTCATTGGCAATAGGAACACAGATCCGGTCGATTTTGGCCCCGTTTTGTCAGCGAAGTACGCATCCGGTTTCGATGCCGAACAGTGGCTCAGGTAGACGCCACACACTGAGCCACTTCCCACGGCGACAGCGACGACTTATTTGTATCCGTCCGTCAGTGTCTTTATGAATGCAACGATATCCGCTTCTTCCTGAGGACTGAGGTGTAGATGACCCAACTCTTCATGATTGACATTCCCTTCGATTTCCGGGGGAGGGAAGCCACCTGCGGCAGTCGCTGAGTCGCGAACGTTGTACCAGTGAACCACTTCTTCAAGCGTCGAGAAATATCCGTTATGAAAGTATGGACCGGATACGGCCGCATTGCGAAGGGACGGTACTTTGAACTGACCGTCGGACTCGCTCTGCCCGACGATCGGACCAAGTCCTCGGTCGATATAATTATTGCCGCTCGGATTCTCGTTCGCACTTAGCGTGTAGTATGGGTTGTTCGGATTTTTGGGGACGCCGATGTTATCGTAGGTGAAGTCTGTAAAGAGTACCTTCCCGCTTGTCGCATCGGGAGTTGTAATATGGCAATTTGCACACATCCCCTTGGCTGTATCTTCGAAGAGCCGAAGTCCGCGCATTTCCTGTTCGGAGAGCGTCGCCATTCCTTTGAGGTAGTAGTCGTACTTCGATGTGAATTGCGCGAACGCCGAAGTACGTTCGAATGCGGCAATTGCCTGCGCGATATATTCGTACACGGAATCATCCGAAGCGGTTGTCCCGAATACTTCTGCAAAGAGAGGATAGTACGATGCTGCCCGTAGCTTGCTCGCCAACATCGCAACAGAGGTATTATTCATCTCGAGGTGGTTGAGAAACGGCTTTTTGGCCTGCTCTTCGAGCGTATTGACCCTGCCGTCGAGGAAGAGACCGCCGACCCAGGTGGAATCGGTAGTATCATAGTGAAGCAGCGGAGTGAAAGATGCATATCCGATGGACGGTGCATTTCGATTGCCGAATAATCCGCTCACCGCTCCTTCAGAGACGATCGCATGGTTCGGATCACTGAAGCCTGTCGACGCGGAGTGACAACTTGCGCACGATTGACCGACAGGGTTTGATAATTTCGTATCGAAGAATATATTTCTTCCCACTTCTATCTTCTTCGCCTCTACCGAGGTCTCAGGTTCGGAAGTACTCTTGCACGACGATACGACGCTTGCCACTCCAAGAATAGCAAGTAATTTGATTGTAGGATTGAGATACATAGCGCAGATGATGGAAAGTGAACCTCGGCCCACATACCCGCCCCGTCATCCTTGCGTATTGACGTCAGTAATAAAGATTAAGTCTTAATAAAGGTTCATGAGACTTTTCTCATTTTCAGCCGTTCGGCGTTAATGATCCTGCTAAGAAAATATCACGAACGGATAACCTTCGAGGATGAACCTTTGGAATAGGCGAGAGGTTGGGCAAGAGTCCGATCATTTCTCATCAAGAGTAACAAAGGAGGATACACGCATGGTCAATGTCACACTGGTGAAGTGGCAGGAAGGGCCGGATTACTTCCGCTGTACCGTTTCCGACGAACGGCATCGCCACCATACGGTGGAGATACCGCGTTCGATGCTCGCAGTTGAAGCGCCGAACTTCTCGCGCGGCTCAGACGCCGAACACATCGGCATCATTGCTGCGGGTGCTGTATTGCTGGATCTCGACCCCGACAACGACTTCCACAAAGTCGATCGTTCAATGGTCATTCGGGCATACACTGCTGCCAGTGAAGCACAGATCCTCGGCCGGTTCGGAAACTAAGGGTTTCCATCAGCCGAATATCTGAATGCGAACGCCACTGCTCCCGTCTAAGGGAAGCAGTGGCGTTTTGTTATCAGTCTGTAGATATGTGTTCGATTACGGTGCACTCACCGAACGAATATCAAGAGTTTTAGGCAGAGTCTTTGAAGACGATCTCGACGACACTGCAAGGTGCCGTGAGTCCGGACTAAGAACGAAGAAGCTCGGAGATATTCCCAACGACTGGATACGACCAGTCTTTAAATTGAGGATCGACACCTGATAGTTGGTGGAGCTGCGGTACACGACGAACGATGCATCTTGAGCGATCTGCATATTCGAACTGACATCGGCCGAGATGGTGGATATTTGCTTCGTGGCCGAATCGACTCTTGTCACGCCAGCACTAGTACTAAAGAAGAACGTCCCCTGTGCAAAACACACGTTGGCAGGCATCGACCCCGGATCGAACGGACTGTGAGTAAACTCGATCGAATCGAGAATTGCACCTGAGGTATCGCGGATCACAAGATGTTCGAGGTTCAGCGAATTGTGCGATGGATATGCGAATCGTGTCGAAGACAGCCACACACCAATACTACGACTCGGACCAATATCCTCGTCCCAACTTAAGACGGTTCGTGGTGTCGGGCCGCTCACATCAACCACCAGCATCCGAGCTCTTGTATTGTTATACGATGTTGGTCCGAGCAATAAAAGGCGCCTATCGGGGGAAATTGCATACATATAGCCGCCTGCGATGATTGAGGTAGAATCCGACAACGGGAAGTACCGCATGACGAACGGATTTAAACTACCTTGTTGAAATAATAGTGACTGAGGATCGGAGCTGGCTGCGGATTGACTGTAGTACCCAGTTGCAAATGACAGGGAGTCGAACTCTTGAATAAGCGTACCGGTACTATCGTAGATGCCTAAATTGCTCTCATACGACGTGTCAGATTGTGTGCCGGACACAAAGAGCTTAGTCCCATCGGTACTCCAGCAGAGCGTGTTCATCGTCCAACCGGAGTATGGTTTGGGTGGATCAATGATGTATCCGCAGCCGATGGCTGTTGATATCAGGCAGCATAGTAACACCCATCGGACAATCTTCGAAGGATAGAGATGATTCATGAAGTGGATGATCGTAATAATGATGAACTACCGAAGAGCACCGAGTCCGTCGGAATAATTCCTATCGGCGAAGCGGCGATCTTATGCAATAATGGGTGTTGAATACAAGCATTGTGACGAGAAAACAAATGGGCATGTCCAACTGTTAATTTGGAATAGAGCAATTTTACATGCCGTCATCCACCCCCCATACCGTCATATACGTCAAGAATATGGTCTGCGACCGATGTATTCGGGTCGTACGAGAGGAGATAACTCGGCTTGGAGTTCCAATTGCGTCTATTGCACTTGGCGAAGTAACCCTCGAACGCCCCGTACGCAACGACGAGTATGATGCGCTTGCCGAGGCTATGGGTCGCAACGGGTTCGAACTGCTCGAGGACCACCGTTCGCGGCTGATCGAGCAGATCAAACATATTGTGATCGACGCGGTTCGCGATCCAAATCGCGTCCGAGGAAATTTGTCCGATCATATTGCTAAGCAACTCGGCAGGGAGTACACATACCTGAGCGCACTCTTCTCGGCAACTGAGAATATCACGATCGAACAATACGCGATCCTGCAGCGGGTGGAATATGTAAAAGAGCTGATCGTATATGATGAACTTACGCTCGCTGCGATAGCTCGGAAGGTCGGGTATAGCAGTACGGCGCATCTCTCGAACCAGTTCAAGAAGGTCACCGGGCTCACGCCATCATACTTTAAGATCCTCAAAGGCGAAAAACGAACGGCAATCGATGCGGTGACTCAGCCATAAAATCCTGTAACTGTTCGTGGTAACTGTGTAATACGCTTCCGAGTAGGATGAATCGAGAATAGATATATTCACGATTCATTCCATGACACATACATATTCCATAACTGGCATGCATTGCGGCTCATGTGCCGCCCGCGTACAGAAGGCGGTCGAAACGCTGGAGGACGTCGAACGCGCTGATGTAACACAAGATCCACCTCGTGCGACGATCACGATGCGCCGTCATATAGATACCGAACGTCTCAATGAGGCTCTGAGCACGGCCGGTGCGTATCGCTTGACAGAAGAGGGGAGCCATTCGGCGGTGCACCAGGCACCTGCGACAATGCCAATTAACATCGACTTTCCACAAGCGGAGACACCGGCCGGACTTCGTGCATACTATCCACTCGGACTTGTGCTCGGCTATATCATTGGAATAGTTCTGTTGCAGCAGGTAGTACGCGGATACTCGGCCGAGCGTCTCATGAGTGACTTCATGGGCGGATTCTTTCTGTCCTTCTCGTTCTTCAAACTGCTCGATCTTCGTGGGTTTGCGGCATCATATTCGTCGTACGATATCATTACCAAACGCTGGCTCGGATTTGGGTATATCTATCCATTCATCGAACTTGGCTTTGGAATCGGCTTCCTGTTCTTTCCGCAAACACTGTGGCTCTATTCAGCCTCGCTTGCGGTGATGTCGGTGAGTATCGTCGGAGTCATCGAGTCGGTGACGAACAAACGTACGATCAAATGTGCGTGTCTCGGGACAGTGTTCAACCTACCGATGGGAACGATCACAATTCTCGAAGATGGGCTTATGATCGTGATGTCGGTGGCGATGATCGCGATGCGACTGCTCTGAGCAGTGAGTAGGTCAACGATTAATGCCCGAACTCCACGCTTATGATATGCGGAGTTCGGGTGTCCGTTAGGAGTACACAAACACTACTCCTATGCTCCTCGAACTGGATCGTCCGCTGGCCCACACACGATACGAATTTCAATTGCAACTTGCGAATCCGATCAATGTGCATCGCCTTGAATTCGATATGGTACCCGAATATGCGCGGGTGCTTGATGTCGGATGCCATACCGGTATTCTCGGTGAGGCGCTCGCACAGCATAAACAGGCGCACGTCATCGGTATCGATGCAGATTCCGTAGCGCTGGCGCAGGCAGCGAAACGGTTGGCAGGCGTTGCGCTCGTCGATCTTTGGCAGCCGGGTTGGGAAGCAGAGGTCGAGGCAATGGGCTGGACGCGGTTCGACACGATCATCTTCGGCGATGTTCTCGAACACACACCACACCCCGATCGTGTGCTACGTGCAGCCCGTACATTGCTTGCACCCCGCGGAAATATTATCGTAAGTCTGCCGAATATTGCGTATTGGCGCATACGGCTCGGACTCCTGCGGGGTAATTTCGACTACACCGACTCCGGTATTCTCGATCGAACACACCTAAAGTTCTTTACGGCAAGCAGCGCTCGCACACTGATTGAAGAAGCCGGCTATCGTATTACACGTCATGAGATCAGCGGGTTTACACTTCCGCCTGCTCTCATCCGTTGTTTCCCACGGCTGCTTGGGTTTCAAAATGTGTTCGAGGCCGTTATAACATAACTCTAAGACAGCTTCTCTGAGGTGTACATTACTCTATAAAAGGAGAGATGTACTGTGTCCAACATCAGGAAATAAAAAGCCCCTCCTCGTCGAAACGAACAGGGGCTTGAAATGAGGCTAAGAAACGATCAATACTGTTCGAGGTAGCGATCGAGCTCCCACTGGGTGACGGACATGCGGAAGCTGTCCCACTCGGCGGTCTTCGCTTCGATGAGCTTCTCGACGCAGAATTCGCCGAGTGCTGCACGGATGACCTTGTCGTTTCTGAGTTCGTCAAGGGCTTCCATGAGGTTCTTCGCAACGGTGGTGATTCCACGAGCGGCAGCGGCCTCGTCGGTGAATTCGAAAATATTCTCTTCGACCGGTGCCGGTACCTTCATCTTCTTCTCGATGCCGTCGAGACCGGCAGCGAGCATCACCGCGAATGCGAGGTATGGGTTCGCAGCCGGATCCGGGCAACGGAGCTCGGCGCGCACTGCCTTTTCGCGGCCGGCAGTGATGCGCGGGATGCGGATGAGTGCCGAACGGTTACGCTGACCCCATGCAACATACACCGGTGCTTCGTAGCCGACGACGAGGCGCTTGTACGAGTTCACCGTCGGGTTCAGGATAGCATTCATCGCGCGGATGTGCACGAGCTGTCCGGCGATGTACTGCTTTGCGATGTCAGAAAGTTGGTACGTACCCTTCGGATCGTGGAAGAGGTTCTTCTTGCCGTCCTTCGAGAAGAACGACTGGTGAACGTGCATGCCCGAGCCATTGATGCCACCGATCGGCTTCGGCATGAACGTACAATGCAAGCCATGCTGTGCGGCAATGGACTTGAGGGTGTACTTCATGACCATGACGATGTCGGCACAACGCAGGGCACCGTCGTACTTGAAGTCGATCTCGTGCTGACCAATGGCGACTTCGTGGTGCAACGCTTCGACATCGATGCCGAACTCGTGCAACGCAAACGTCATTTCCTTGCGGATCTCGGTGCCGAGGTCGGTGGCCTGGTCGAAGTAGCCGGCGGTATCGTGCGGCATCGGCTGCAACGATCCGTCTTCGCCCTTCTTGAACAAGAAGAACTCAAGCTCCGGGCCGGTATTGAACACATACCCTGCTTTGTCGGCACGGGCGAGCTGACGCTTCAGAATCCCACGCGGATCACCTTCGAACGGGCTGCCGTCCGGCATGAACACGTCGGCGATAATGAGCGCCGTGACGCCGCGGGTGTTCTTCGTCCAGGGCACCACTTTGAAGGTGTCGAGGTCGAGTTTGAGGTACATATCCGACTCCGAGATGCGGGCGAAGCCTTCGACCGACGAGCCGTCGAACCATACGTTGGAATCGATGGCGTCGGAAAGCTTCGAAGCCGGAATCGTGATGCCCTTCATGATACCGAGGATATCGGTAAAGAGCACATTAATGAATTCGACTTTATTCTGCTTTGCAAGAGCAAGTACTTGTTGTTTCGTCATTGGTCAGAAGTGGTGTTTGGTGAAAATTATTTGTGTTTAGTCTTGAGTTCTTCGATCGGGAGCGCAGTCGTCTCTTTCGGAGACGAAAGCACGATATTGGTCCGGGTCTGTTTGACGCCTTTCCAGGATTGGATCTCGGACAGGAGTTGCTCGAGCGTCGATGTATTCCACGTCCGGATTTTTAACAAATGGGATCCGTCGCCGGTGATGGCATGGACCTCCAAAATTTCGGGATGCTTCGCCGCATGCTCAAGGAAGTTCTGGTACAACGTGCTCGATTCGACGGTCACGAAAATGAAGGCGGCAACATCGAGCCCGAGGCGTTTGGGGTCGAGAACGGCACGGTATTCTTTAATGATACCGCGTTCTTCTTCGAGCTTTCGGAGCCGTTCACTGATCGCCGGCAGCGAGAGGCCGATCTCCTCGGCGAGCTCGTTGCGCTTGCGGCGTCCGTACTTTTGCAGTGCAATGACCAGATCGAGGTCGATCTCGTCCAGTCCCAAATGGGACGGAGCAGGGGTCGGTCGCTCGATTCGTTTCGGATTTGCCACTGGTTGCCTACGGTTGATTAGTAACGCAGTGCAAATATACGACAAAACTAATTAAGGTTTCTAAAAACCATTACTTTAATAAATAAGGTAACCACTATGATCGACCTGCGGTCCGATACCGTGACCAAACCCTCGGAAGCAATGCGCTTTGCTATGGCGAACGCGTCGGTGGGCGACGATGTATTTTCCGAAGATCCGACGGTGCAGCTTCTGGAGGCAGAGGCGGCCGCTATCGTGGGGAAAGAAGCGGCCTTGTATTGCCCCACGGGTTGCATGACGAACCAGTTGGCGCTGAAGGTGCATACGACCGAAGGAGACGAGGTGATTGTCGAGGAAGATTCCCATATCTACAATTACGAGACAACAGCGGCAAGCTTTCTTTCGCGTATTCAGCTTCATCCCGTCAAAGCGCAGGACAAGGGGATCCTGAGTGCGGGCGAAGTAGCCTCGGCAGTTCGCGACAAGGCATACTATATGCCTGTCACTCGTCTGATTGCCCTGGAGAATACGCATAACCGAGCCGGAGGCACCATCTATCCGATGGAGCGCATCGCCGAAATCTCGCATGTTGCCAGGGAGAAGGGGATCGGCATGCATCTTGACGGAGCGCGGTTATGGAATGCATGTGCTGCCATAGGCCACGAACCGATCGAGTATGCTGCTCATTTCGATACGGTTTCTATCTGTTTTTCGAAAGGCCTCGGTGCGCCGGTCGGCAGTGCGATCTGTGGGACACGAGAGCATATCGAGAAAGCACGACGCTTCCGCAAGATGTGGGGTGGCGGAATGCGGCAGGTTGGTATCATTGCAGCCGGAGCGCTGTTCGCGCTGCGCAATAATCGTACCAGGGTTGCCGAAGATAATGCGCATGCGAGATCCTTTGCGGAGTATATCGCGAAACATGCAACGTCCGTGCATATCGATCTTGATTCGGTACAGAGCAACATCGTCCTGATGCAACCGCTGGATGTTAGCGTTTCAATGGACGACCACATTGCAGAACTTGAGAAACGCGGCGTACGACTCTCGCACGGAAAACCAGGGACGCTTCGTGCCGTTACACATCTCGATGTTTCTTCGATCGACTGTGCATCGGCAGCGCAAGTCATCGCTGAGTATTTTTCGTAACGATGGATACACAGTACAGAGAATCTGACTACTCCTATTCGACACGATATCGGGTTCGCTCGCACGAATGCGATCGGCAGGGGGTAGTCCATAACTCGCGGTATCTGGAAATGCTGGAAGTCGCTCGGATTGAATTCTGTCGTGACGTGGCCGGTATTCCGATGGATCACGGGACCTTCGCGCAGCACCATAAGTTTTTCTTTGTCCGGAATGCGCTCAATTATTTCTCGCCGGCGCAATTCGACGATGAACTCGTGATCTATACAAGAGTGTCGAATCTCGGCAAGACGAGCATTGCACTCGAGCAGATCATGAATCTGGAATCTTCTGGCAGACGAATCCTCGAGTGTGAATCCGTCATGGTTTCAGTCGATGAGACGACAGACCGACCGAAGGAACTTGATGCGACACTTCGCTCCCGATTATTGCAGCAGTGAGTGCCGAATCATCATACCGTGGATACCTTCGATTGGTGCAAATGGTGCTGATCGTTTCCGCGTTGATGATGCTGGGCCTCCTTTTGTTCTATCCGATTCTAGGTTCCGATGGGTGGATCCATTTGAATTGGCTTCGACAATTCGGTGATCTTTTCGCGGAAGGACATTGGTATCCGCGATGGATGCCGGATTCGTTTGCAGGCTTCGGATCGCCGGCATTCTACTACTACCCACCATTGCCATATTGGGTAGGAGGAATCGTATCGTTGATCGGAGTTGCAACGGAGGCGAACCGTTTCACCGTGGTGAGCGTACTGTTCTTATTGGTCTCGAGTATTAGTAGTTATCTGTTGTTACGAGCGGTCTCGTCATCGAGAATGGCTGCGGGCTTTGGGGCTCTCTTCTACTGTGTATTCCCATACCGGTGTGCGGATTTGTTCCTGAGGAATGCGCTCGGTGAGCATGCGGCGTTCGCATTCGTGCCGATTGTGCTCCTCTCACTCTATACGCTCCAACATGGGAATACGGACAGGCAGAGTATGCTGCGGGCTGCACTCTGGTCGGCGATCGGGTGGTCCGGGCTGTTGCTCTCTAATGTTCCTGCAACGATCGTTCTACTGTATGTGACGCTCATTTATTGGATCGTTGGGAAAGTCTGGGTAGGTGAGCGCCGGTGGCTACTATTGTCGCAGATTGCTGGGATGCTGCTTGCATTGGCAGTGAGTGCAGTGTATGTGATGCCTGTATCCGATTTGAAGGATGCGATCTCAACACAGGCAATGGGTGGAGTGAACCTGGCGATCGAAGCAAATCATTCGACCGGATATGCACTCCTCGATTCGATGGTGAGCCAGAAGATCAAGACTCTCTATGTGCTACTCGATGCTTTGCTGATTGTGACGATAGGTTTTGTCTACGTCCGACGTTCCACGTTGCGGGATACGCTAAACAGTTTTGACCGTGCAACTCAATTCGCACTCATCGTTGCAATTGCAGTTCAAGTACCGTACGTGCTGTATCCGATCTGGAAGATACTTCCATTCATGGATATTGTACAGTTTACGTGGCGGTGGGATGTCTGGATCACAATGGGTCTTTCGATATTGATCGTACGCATATTCGAATCGAAGATGAATATGCAATTTGCTGCAGTAGGCGTTGTGTTAATGCTTGTCTTAAGCGCAGGAGCACTATGGATCTTCTCACGTAATGCAACCGATCAATCCATTGGTTTTGCGCCTATTGCCGATGCGACAATGGATGCACCGGAGTACTTGCCAGAAGTGGTCGCAGACAAACCCGAGGCTGCGATGCGATTCTTTGCCAAACACACAAACGATCGGGAGATCCGTATTACAAGAGGCTCCACTTCGATCGGCCGGATCGAGCGTGGGGCGACGACTACAACATTCGAAGTGGACCAGACAAGCGCCTCGGCAGACTTACTCTTCGATCATGCGTATTTCCCGACGTGGCATTTGAAGGACGACCGTGGAGTCGAGTATCCTGTTCGGTCGGATTCACTCGGGCGCATCGTAGCCACCATCACAGAAGGGAAGCGGAGTTACCAACTTCGGATCGTCAAACAGAACTCCGAAAGAGTTGGGGCGTGGATATCCGCTTTCGGATTGATCGCCCTGGTCGGCCTTGGAGCCGCTACAGCGCTTTCGCGAAGGCGAGCAGCTTCTTCACCATCGCCGGCGACGACGACTCTGCATAGTACCGAAGCAGAGGCTCGGTACCCGAAGAGCGGATCATGAGCCAACTGCCGTCGGCAAGCTCGAATTTGTATCCGTCAGTCGTGATCGTATTGGTGACCTGCTTACCAGCGATTGTCTTGAACCCCGTGGAGGCTTTCTTCAGTACCTTCTTTTTCCGCGCGTCGGTTGTATGGAAATCGAATCGGTCGTAGGAATGGACGCCGTAGTCTTTTTCAAGGTCTTCGACAAGCTCGGCCAACGACTGTTCGTAGTACGCGCAGATTTCGGCGAGCAACAAGCCGTTGAAAAGACCGTCACGCTCGGGAATATGTACAGAGGGAATACCGATTCCACCGGACTCCTCTCCGCCAATTAGTACGCCGCCTTTGAGCATGTATTCGGTGATGTACTTGAATCCGACCGGCGTTCGGACCACGTCGAGGCGATAGCGCTCACACATACGATCGATCATCGAGGTGACCGATAGGCTGACGACGACTTTCCCTCGTTTGCGCTTTACTTCTACAAGGTACTTTAGCAAGAGGCACAAGATCATCTGCGATGAAAAGAACGTGCCGTTCTCGTCGATGGCACCGATGCGGTCTGCATCTCCATCGGTGACGAGGCCGAGAGTAAAGCCTCCCTCGACGACGAACTGTGCAAACTCTTTCGTATTCTGCGGCAGGGGCTCGGGCGGAGTGCCGCCAAAACCTGGATTGCGGACATTATGCAGAATAGAAACTTCCGGCATAAGACGCTCAAGTGTTTCTATCCCGGCGCCATACATTGGGTCGTAGGCTAAGCCAAGCCCCGAGCGTTCGATGCGATCGATGTTCACAAGCTTCGCAAGCTTCTTGATGTACATCGTTCGCGCATCGAGTTCGGAGATCTTTCCCTTGTGCTCGAGCTCGGCAAGTGCGGGGAGTGTGTCGAGGACGTCGACGATATTCACCGACTTGATCACTTTCGCACATTCGTCCTCGATCTTTGCAATAGCCGATGGAAGTGCAGCGCCGCCGTACGACCCTTTAATCTTGTAGCCGTTATATTTGGCCGGATTATGTGAGGCTGTAATCATTACGCCACCGGCAAGTTTCTTCTCGACGATTGCAAGCGACGTCGCAGGTGTTGCACAAATATCGGATGAAAGATAGACTTTCAAGCCGGTCGAAGCAATCACTCTGGCAGCAAGTTCTGCGAACTCACGGGAGAGAAAGCGCGCATCATAGCCAATAAAGATACCGGCTTTGCTATTCGGCTGCGATTTGAAATAGCGAGCGGTTGCGAGCGATACACGGGCAACATTCTCGAATGTATACCCTTCGGCAATGACGTCGCGCCATCCGTCGGTCCCAAACTTGATCGGCATGTATGCAGTCGTTTATCGTGAGTGAATCGGCTGTGGGTAATGGTCTACAATTATTTCTTTTTCTTCGAGGCGTACGAGTACTTCACGCTTAGTGCGTTTGCACCGGCGTATGCTGCCGCACCCGATAGCTCTTCTTCGATGCGAATGAGCTGATTGTACTTCGCGATACGGTCGGTACGCGAGGCAGAGCCCGTCTTTATCTGTCCGGCATTGAGGGCTACCGAGATATCCGCGATCGTACTGTCCTCGGTCTCGCCCGAACGATGGCTGATGACCGCGGAGTACCCCGCACGCTGGGCCATAGCAACGGTATCGAATGTCTCGGTGAGAGTCCCAATCTGGTTAACCTTGACGAGGATCGAATTAGCCACGCCTTGTTCGATACCTTTTGAAAGAAATTCGACATTCGTAACGAACAGATCGTCACCGACTAACTGAACCGTATCACCGATGGCATCGGTGAGCGCCTTCCATCCCTGCCAGTCGTTTTCTGCCATTCCGTCTTCAATGCTGGCGATGGGGTACTGACGCACCAAGTCCTCATACAGCTTGATCATTTGATCGCGCGTGAGAGTCTTTTTCGTGGACTTATAGAGTTCGTACTTCCCGTTGCGCCACATTTCGCTCGATGCGCAATCAAGACCGAGGAGCATATCGACGCCAGGCTTATATCCTGCAGAAACGATCGCTTCGAGTATATACTCGAGTGTCTGGTCGATGGAGCTGAGATTCGGAGCGAAGCCTCCTTCGTCACCGACGTTGGTGTTGAGTCCTTTCTTCTTGAGCACCGATTTCAACGAGTGGAAGGTCTCGGTCCCCATTCGCAGCGCCTCGGCAAAATTCTTTGCTTTTGCGGGGAGGATCATGAATTCCTGAAAGTCGAGAGAGTTGTCGGCGTGCACTCCACCGTTGATGATATTCATCATTGGCATCGGGAGCACGTGAGTATTCGTGCCGCCGAGGTAACGATAGAGTTCGATCCCGAGTGATTCGGCTGCTGCCTTTGCGACGGCCATCGAGACACCGAGGATGGCATTGGCGCCAAGCTTTGATTTATTCTTCGTTCCGTCGAGTTCGCAAAGGAGTTCGTCGATCATCCGCTGTTCGGTCGCGACTTCTCCGCGGAGTGCATCGGCGATCGTGGAATTGACATTCTGCACCGCCTTGCGAACGCCTTTGCCGCCGTATCGCTTCTTGTCGCCGTCGCGAAGCTCGACGGCTTCGTGCTCGCCGGTCGAAGCGCCGCTCGGAACGGCTGCGCGGCCGAACGAACCGTCTTCAAGTACACAATCAACTTCTACGGTCGGGTTGCCGCGGGAATCGAGGATCTCGCGGGCGTAAAGTTCAAGAATTGCTGGCATCGGATCGAATCGTAAAGAGAATAATAATGGTGCAAAGTTACGAAGCGGGGTAACCCGGATAGCCAATTGACGTAAATTTGTACTATGATCGAGCGGATTTCTATCGTGCGCACGATCGGTAACCGCAATGGGATTCTTGCTCGATATTTTCGTACTGTTCTTCCTATACCTGATTGTCTTCAGGCGGATCATCGAGCCCTTTATGGAAGGGTACCGGGGTGAAATGAAGGTCTATAATCAACGAAAGAATACCCCTGTTGTCAAGAAATCATCGGCGACATTGCATCCGACAGAGATCGAAGAATCCACCAAGCCGACGATTATCGACGCCGAGTTTACGGAGCTGAACTAACCTCCTCGCCGCACGAACGACAACGCTCCGGTATATTTGTAGCCTGAATACATTCCAGGAGCGGATCACTTGAAGAACTTCATCGTGCGATCGTTGCTACTTGCCGGATTGCTTGCAAGCGGCACAGTCTCAGCCAAACAGGTAAGCGAACGGTATCCTCACTCGCTCTTTTCCGCCATGAAGTGGCGGAATATCGGCCCGTTTCGAGGCGGTCGATGCTTGAGTGTCTGCGGCGTCAAAGAGAAACCGATGCTCTATTACATGGGAGCAACGGGCGGTGGCGTCTGGCGTACCGAAGATGCCGGTAATACGTGGTATCCTATTTCCGATACGACGTTTCATAGCAGCTCGGTCGGTGCGCTGGCCGTCGCGCCGAGCGATCCGAATGTCATCTATGTCGGGATGGGCGAAGCGGCGATTCGCAATACGATTTCGCTTGGCGATGGGATGTACAAGTCGACCGATGCCGGAAAGACCTGGAAGCATATCGGGCTCGATAAATCGTACTCCATCGCCCGCATCATCGTCCACCCCACAAATCCGAATATTGCGTTCGTTGCGGTCATGGGCCAGATCTTTGGCAAGAACCCCGAACGCGGGCTCTATCGCACCACCGACGGCGGCTCGTCATGGCAGCTTGTCCTTAGCCACAGCGATAGTACCGGTGCGGTTGATGTCGAATTCGATCCATCGAATTCCATGACGATGTACGCGTCTCTTTGGACGGCCAACCGGACAGCATGGTCTCTCACGAGCGGTGGGGATGGGTCCGGTCTCTATAAATCGGTCGATGGCGGATCGACGTGGTTCTCGCTCTCGAAGAATCCGGGCATGCCGAAGGGGATGCTTGGCAAGATATGCATTGCCGTCTCGCCTGCGAATCCGGATCGTGTATTTGCCATGATAGAAAATGAGCATGGGGGGCTGTTCCGAAGCGATGACGGAGGAAAGAAATGGCAGCAACTCGACACGAACAATAACCTCACGCAGCGCCCGTGGTATTTCAGCGGTGTGTTTTGCGACCCGAAGGACCAGAATCTGGTCTATGTCATGAATGTAGAGTTCTGGCGTTCGACGAACGGCGGCCAGTCGTTCACCGTCATCGGACAGGAACACGGAGATAACCATGATATGTGGATCAACCCGAACGATCCGAATAATTTCATCATCGGTGAAGATGGCAGTGCTGCAATCACGTTCAACGCCGCAAAAACGTGGAATAAAGGATCGGCGGGATTTTCGACCGCACAGTTCTATCATGTCAATCTCGATAATGATTTCCCGTACAATATCTACGGTGCACAGCAGGATTGGGGATCGATACGGATTGCCAGCCGTACAACAGGCGGCGATATCGGTCGCGATCAGTGGTATGGGGTAGCCGGCGGAGAGGCCGGATACATCGTGCCGGATCCTACGAATCCCGACATTACGTATGGCGGCGAATACGATGGGCAATTGAGCAAGTACACGAAGTCCACCGACCAATACCAAATGATCTCCCCATACCCCGAGTCTGGTCTTGGCGACGGTTCATGCATGAAGAAATATCGTTTTCAGTGGACGTACCCGATCGCATTCTCGCCGTTCGATCCGAAGACGATGTATGTTACCTCTCAATTCGTACACAAGACCACGAATTCCGGATATACGTGGGAGATCATTAGTCCCGACCTGACGCGCATGCTGCCGGAAACGATGTGTTCGAGCGGTGGGCCGATCACCAAGGACAACACCGGGGCCGAGACGTACCCTGACATTTTCGCATTTGCGCCTTCGCCCGTAAAACAAGGCGTGCTGTGGGCCGGGACGGACGATGGGTTAGTGCACGTCACAACAGACGAAGGAAAACACTGGTCAAAAGTGACCCCAAAAGGTTTGCCGCAATGGGCAATTATTTCGATCATCGAGCCATCGCATTACGATGCATCGACGTGTTACTTGGCTGCTCATCGGTATAAATGGGATGATCGCCACCCGTATCTGTTCAAAACGACCGACATGGGCCAGACATGGACGCAGATCACCGACGGGATCGAAGATGGTTCGTTTACCCGGTGCATTCGAGAAGATCCACATAAGCGAGGCATCCTCTACTGTGGGACGGAACGGGGAGTGTATATCTCGTTCAATGACGGTGCTTCCTGGCAATCGCTTCGATTGAACATGCCGATCACTCCGGTGCACGACATACAAGTGCAGGCTCGGGATAACGATCTCGTGATCGCGACGCACGGCCGCTCGTTCTGGATCCTGGACGACATAACATCGTTGTATCAGCTATCAGACTCGGTGGCACATTCGCCAGCCTATCTGTTTGCTCCACGTCAGACTGTCCGTATGGAAGGATACGGCGGAGATACTGCAATCACATCCGGTCAAAATGCACCAAACGGTGCAATCATCCGCTATTATTTCAATAAGAAACAGACGAGCGAGATTGAACTCCGATTCCTCACCGATAAGGGGGATACGATCATCAGCTATTCAAGCACCAGGGACAAGAAGCATGAGCCGATCAAGATTCGTAAGGAGTTCTATCAGGATCCCGATATCAAACGGCCCGGCATTCTGCGAGCCGATTCGGGGATGAACCAGTTCGTTTGGGATCTGCGCTATCCCGACGCAGAAGAGGCCGAGCCCGGGATGGTACTTCAGGGCTCCCTTACCGGCCCCAAATGCGCTCCGGGGAAATATGTCGTACAACTTCTGCGGGGTGACACCGTTCTTGGATCGAAAGACTTCGAGGTATTTGAATATCCCAAGGTCAAAGTAACGCAAAGCGACCTCGACGTTCAACTCAAGCTGGCACTCCAGATCCGTGACACGATCACTGCTATTCACCGTGCCATAAAGCAACTACGCAAAACTCGCGGGGCTGTCGAGGGATTTCTTGGAAGCATCAGCGACTCGAATGCCGCGAAACCACTTAAGGCAATTGCAAAGCCGCTTCTCGATTCGCTTAAAATGGTCGAAGACGAACTTGTTCAGGTTCGGATCAAGGCAGGGGAGGATGCGCTACGGTTTCCGGTAAAGCTCAATGATAAATTCTCGATGCTCTTTGACGTCGTCAAAAGTGCCGACGCCCGTCCGACCGACCAGGATTATGAGGTGTTCGAAGACCTGGGCTTCGACGTAGACAAGCAACTTGCAATCCTGCGAGCCGTAGAGAAGTACTCGGTGCCACAATTTAATGCGATGGCAGAGAAGTTGAGAAAACCAGTGATCGAGATCTCAAACTGATGCGACTTGCGGCGATAGATCTGGGGACAAACTCCTTTCACCTCGTGATTGCGGACACGAAGCCGAATGGCTCGTTCCGTATAGTTTCGAGTGACAAAGAGATGGTCCGTCTCGGCGAAAGTGGGGCCGACATGAAATATCTGACCCCGGAGGCGATGAAACGGGGTATGGATGCGCTTCGTCGGTTCAAGACCGTCCTTGATACTCGAAAAGTGAAGGCCGTCCGGGCGATAGCCACGAGTGCCATCCGCGAGGCGGAGAATCAGGATGACTTCATCCGAAAGGTGAAGTCAGTACTTGGGATCAACATCGAGGTCGTTTCCGGATTTGAAGAAGGGCGTTTGGTCTATTTAGGAGTGCTCCAAGCCCTGCCGTTGTATGCAAAGAAGACTCTGGTTTTCGATATCGGAGGTGGCTCTACGGAGTACGTATTGGGAGAACGAGGTAGCCCCAAGTTTATAGTAAGTCATAAACTTGGAGCAATACGTCTCACGAAACACTTTAATCTCTCAGATCGTCCTTCTCCGCGGGAGGTCTCAGCAGCCCGAAGGCATATCGTTGGTGAACTGGCACAGACTGCGAAGGAGATCGAGAAACGGGGATTCGCCGTTGCAGCAGTCTCGAGCGGGACGGCGCTCTCTGTTGCCAGCATGGTTGCTGCGCTACGAGGTGGTCAAAGCGGCAAATCAGGAGCACTTCGGCTCAACAGCTTTACAATGGATATTGCCGAAGTGCGGGAGGTTGTTTCTTTGCTTTTGGCATGTTCGACGACCCAACAGCGTCGGAAAATACCCGGCCTTGACGAGAAGCGAGCGGATATCATTCTCGGCGGTGCGCTGATCCTTGAACAATCGATGGAGCTGCTTGGCGCAAGTGAAGTAATGACCAGTACTTATGCGCTTCGTGAGGGCGTGCTGTATGACCATCTTCGCCATCACCGATTTAATGATGGGACTGCCCACCGAAAGATTATAGATGTTCGGGAACAGAGTGTCCGGCATCTTGCCGAACTCTGTCATTATGACGCGGAGCATTCCAATCATGTCGCCGAGCTTGCGCTCTCGATCTTCGATCAGACCAAACGGCTCCACGGCATGGGCACCGAAGCCAGAGAGTTCTTATACTATGCCTCTCTCCTCCATGATGTTGGATACCACATCTCACACTCCGAACACCACCTCCATAGCTACTATATTATTAGCCATTCCGACTTACTTGGCTTCACCAACGAAGAGATTCAGGTCATCGCAAATGTGGCCCGTTACCATCGTAAATCGCATCCGAAGCTAAAACATGAGGGGTTTGTCCAGTTGCAGCGAGACGAACATCGCGAACTGGTTCGTCGTCTCGCAGCCATTTTGCGTATTGCAGAAGGCCTGGACCGCGGAAACCTGGGGCTTGTTCGGGGCGTAGACACTCGAATTGGCTCGAACAAGGTTGAAATATCCCTCAAATTGCGCCGGGAGATGGGCCGGGACGCTTCGCTTGAAATATGGGGAGCAGAGCGGAAGAAAACCTTGTTTGAGGAAGTCTTCGGGCGAGAAGTCCGATTTTCATAACCGAATCACCACGTAAGGAAGTGGCGGGGAGTCTCCGGTTCACGGAAATTCCTGCCGGACGCTCTTTACCAGTAGAATCATGCTCAAATTACTACAAAAAGTTTTCGGATCGAAGAACGAAAAGGATGTGAAGAGCCTCCTTCCGATCGTCGACCAGATTAACGAGGAGTACGCCAAGTTGTCCTCGCTTTCGGATAGCGAACTCCAGGCCAAGACGACCGAATTCCGCGCCCGTATTCAGGAGGCCACCGGAGCCATCGAGCGCGAGCTCACCGAGCTTCGCGAACAGCTGAAGCTCGATCTTCCGCACGAAGAGCGCCTCAGCGTCATGGAGCGTATCGATGCGCTTGAGAAAGATCTCGATGCCGAGATTGCCGCGATGCTTGACGACTTGTTGCCAGAGGCCTTCGCTGTCGTGAAGGATGCTTGTCGCCGCCATGTTGGCAAGAGCTGGACTGCTGCCGGACAGAACGTCACGTGGGATATGATCCCGTACGACGTGCAGTTGATCGGCGGCATCGTGCTGCATCAAGGAAAGATCGCCGAAATGGCGACCGGTGAAGGAAAGACCTTGGTTGCGACCTTGCCGCTCTACCTCAATGCGCTCGCCGGTCGAGGCGTGCACCTTGTGACGGTCAACGATTACCTTGCGCAGCGCGACTCCGAATGGATGGGGCAGATTTTCCAATTCCTCGGTCTGACGATCGGCAAGATTCTGCAGTCGATGCAGCCGTGGGAGCGCAAGAAAGAATATTCCTGCGATATCACCTACGGTACAAACAACGAGTTCGGCTTCGATTATTTGCGTGACAACATGGTGACGCAGGTCGAGGATATGGTACAGCGTCCGCACAACTTCGCCATCGTGGACGAAGTCGATAGCGTATTGATCGACGAGGCTCGTACGCCGCTTATTATTTCCGGTCCGGTGGAGTCGGGCGACCATAAGTTCGACGAGATGAAACCGATGGTCGAACGCCTGGTGAATGCGCAAAAGGCGCTGGTCGCGAAATTCGTAGCCGAAGCGGAAGAAGGATTGAAGTCGACCGATGCCGAACGGCGGAAGGAAGCAGGAATGCAGCTTGTTCGTGCCCAGCATGGCATGCCGAAGAACAAGCGCTTGATGAAGCTGCTTGGCGACGGCGATACCATGCGACTCATGCAGCAAACAGAGCTGGAGTACATGCGCGACAATAGCCGCAACATGCACATTGTCGATGACGAATTGTTCTTCATCGTCGAAGAAAAGAACCACCAAATCGACCTGACCGAAAAGGGCCGCGATTACCTCGCCGGTGGTGGTGCGGATCGCGATCTATTCATCCTTCCGGATATTGCGACCGAACTGTCGATGATGGAGCATGGCGATTTGTCGCCGCTCGATAAACAAGCGAAGAAGGACGAACTGACTCGTGTCTATGCAGACCGTTCGGATCGCTTGCATACGATCTCGCAGTTGCTGCGTGCGTACTGTCTCTACGAGAAAGACGTAGAGTACGTCGTGCAGGACGGGAAGGTGATGATTGTCGATGAGTTCACGGGCCGCATTTTGCCGGGCCGTCGCTACTCCGAAGGGCTGCATCAGGCTATCGAGGCAAAAGAAAGTGTGGTTGTCGAACGCGATACACAGACGCTCGCGACCGTCACCCTGCAGAACTACTTCCGTTTGTATAAGAAACTCGCGGGTATGACCGGTACGGCAGAAACGGAAGCCGGCGAGTTCATCGAGATTTATAAGCTTGATGTGGTCGTCATCCCGACCAACCGACCGATCTCCCGCGATGACCGAAACGACAACGTCTATCGTTCGCGCCGTGAAAAGTACAATGCGATCATCGAGGAGGTCCAGCAAATGCGCAATGCCGGGCGACCGGTGCTTGTCGGCACGACAAGCGTCGAAGTCTCCGAGACGCTCTCGCGCATGCTCAAGCGACTGAACGTCCCACACAATGTGCTCAATGCAAAGCAGCACGCCCGTGAAGCCGAGATTGTACAGGGCGCTGGCCACAAGGGAGCCGTAACCATTGCCACAAACATGGCAGGCCGCGGTACCGATATTAAACTCGGTGCCGGCGTCAAAGAAGCGGGCGGATTGCACATCCTGGGCACCGAACGTCATGAAGCACGTCGTATCGATCGCCAGCTTCGCGGTCGTGCGGGTCGTCAGGGCGATCCCGGTTCGTCGCAGTTCTACATCTCGCTTGAGGACGACCTCATGCGCCTCTTCGGATCCGAGCGCATCTCCGGCATTATGTCGAAGATGGGCATGAAAGAAGGGGAAGTGATCAACCATTCGATGATCACCAAATCAGTCGAGCGTGCGCAGAAGAAGGTGGAAGAGAATAACTTCGCTATTCGAAAGCGCTTGTTGGAGTACGATAATGTGATGAACTCGCAGCGCGAGGTCATCTATGACCGCCGCCGTCATGCGCTCTATGGTCAACGCCTCAAAGATGAGATCCTCGAGATGATCGAACAGGCGGTTGGTGAGATCGTGGTCGCTCACTTCGACCAAGGTCAGTATGACGAAATCCATGACGAAGTACTCACCAAGTACATGACGGACGTGCCGGTTGACCGCGAGGCATGGGCTAAGATGGGAGCACACGGACTCGAAGAATTATTGATCGAAGAGATCAAAGGCTTCTATAACCGGAAGGAAGAGCAACTCGGCCACGATCTCATGGCTGCTCTCGAGCGCTTCGCGACACTGCAGGTCATCGATGAGAAGTGGAGAGATCACCTGCGCGAGATGGACGAGCTCAAAGAGGGAATCGGCCTTCGCGCGTATGGTCAGAAGGACCCGCTCATCGAGTACAAGCAAGAAGGCTATCGTATGTTCACCGAGATGCTCACACTCATCCGTGACGGCGTCATCGACATGGTCTTTAAGCTCTATCCGACCGAGCCGCAAGGTGGCCAGCCCGCCGCGCAACGTATCGCACCGCCCAAACCGGCAGCGACACGGAGAATGGTTGCAGTAAAGCAGGATTATCATTCGACGGTCTCTGCAATGCCACAAAGCGCGACGGTATCGGGCGGGCCGGAAATGCCGCCTCCGCCGCCACAACAATCGGCTGCACCGAAGGCACCAATCCGTGTCGGTCCGAAGGTCGGGCGAAACGATCCGTGCCCGTGTGGTAGTGGGAAGAAATATAAAAACTGCCACGGCGTCGAAGCCTAATACGCTTCTATCGCACGAATGAATACCCTGCGGATCGTGATTCGTTGTCTTTCCCGACTGCCGTTTGCAGCTCGGGCAGCCAAGGAGTCACGATCCGTTGTTGTTGTATGGATGCTGCTTCTTGGTCTGCTCTCATCCTGCGATCGGGGTATCGAACCCGGTGTGCTGCGTTTCTCACACTTTTGGTCGGAGCCCGGTCAACGTGCCGTCATGGATTCGGTTATTACCCAGTTCACTACCGAACATCCTGACATCAAGGTCGAAGTATCAGAACTCAGTTGGGGGGATGGTAAAACGAAGTTGATGATCAACTTCAACGCCCGTACTGCGCCGGATGTGATCGAGTTCGGGAGCGATTGGGTGCCGGAGTTTTCTTCGAGCGGAGTATTAGAGGATATCTCAACGGCCGACTCGCTGCAACGGCGTATCCTTGCAACACCTCCATACGCACGAGTCTGCGGAGCATGGAACGGTCGGTATTTTGCCGTTCCGTGGTTCGTAGACACGAGAGTGTTGTTCGTGAATCGGGATCTTCTGGTTCGCGGCGTAGATTCTGACTACCTGGATAATCTCCCGCTGTTCAAATCGTGGGACCAAATGATCCAAATGGCAAAAACTGTTCAAGAGCGGACCGGGGCGAGCGGAATCGGGGTGAACGGGTCTGATGCTCATCGGCTCTATAAAAAGATCCTGCCGCAGTTTTGGTCAAATGGCGGGGATATTATCGATTCAAACGGCAAGCCATGCTTCGCTTCCGCGAAGAATATCGAAGCCCTCACGTTTTATGTGAAACAGCTCGATGCAGGAGTGTTGGAATCACAAAAGAATCTCGACGATCTGTTCAAGCGCGGGAAACTCGCGATCCTATTTAGTGGCGCATGGCTGCTGAAGCCGTTGAAGAACGCAGCGTTTCATTGGTATTGTACACCTTTCCCCGGACCCGACGGCAAGGATGGTGTTAGCTTTGCCGGTGGTGAGTATTTAGCGGTCAATTCGAGCAGTCAAATGAAACCACAAGCGAAAGAACTTGTCGCATTTCTGACCCGCCCGGATATCGAGTTGCGTTTGGCGAAGGCATTTAATATCTTCCCGGCGGATACGCTCATGCAACGCGATAGCTTTTACTACAAACGCGATCAAGGAGACGTATTCATACGACAGCTTCGAACAGCAAAAATGACGCCGGTACATCCGAAGTGGCTGGAGATCGAAGCGATCTTGGAAGACGAAGTTGCGCAGGCACTCTACAAGACGAAGACGCCTGCCGAAGCGTTACAGAGTTGCGACGCAAGAGTTGCGTCGATGTTGAAAGAGCCCTAAACGGCGGCGACCGATCATGATCGGTCGGATCATCTCACACGACTATGGAATCGGAATTCAGATCAGGATATTGCGCGATTGTCGGCATCCCGAATGCGGGAAAGTCGACTCTACTCAATACAATACTCGAGACGAAACTCTCGATCATCTCCGCAAAGCCTCAGACAACTCGAAAACGTGTACTCGGTATCTTTTCATCCGACACTGCACAGATTATCTTCCTCGATACCCCCGGCATCATGCCACGGCCGTCGACGCTGCATCATAAGGCATTGCTCGAAGAGGTCAAGCGATCGTTCGATGATGCAGATGTGATCGTCGTACTTGCCGAAGCAAATCGATCGCCCGAACGTGCGCTTCCGGAACAGTGGCAGAAATACCTCGACCTCGCAGGCGACAAACCCATGATCCTTGCGCTGTCGAAAATAGATCTGGTGAAAGACCGCGATCAACTCCTGCCGCTGGTACAGCAGTATGCGGACATGAAGCGATTCGCGGAGATATTTCCATTCTCGTCAAAGAGCAAACACAATATCCGCAACTTCGCGCCGCTGATCACACAATATCTGCCGAAGGGAGTGCCTTTCTATGATCCTGAGCAGCTCAGCGATCAGAACGAGCGCTTCTTTGTCTCCGAATTCATTCGCGAATGTATCTTCAAGCAATTCCGAGACGAGATTCCGTATTCGACCGAAGTGATTATCGAAGAATACGCCGAGCGCGAGAAGGGGAAGTGGCTCATCCGTGCGCAGATACTCGTCGAGCGTGATTCGCAGAAGTCCATCCTGATCGGTAAAGGCGGCGAAGCGTTGAAACAGCTCGGACAATATTCGCGCCGGGCGATCGAGGAATTCATCGGCCATCCGGTGTTTCTCGAGCTCCACGTCAAGTCGCGCTCGGATTGGCGAAACGATAAGACCGCACTCTCTGAATTTGGTTATCAAGTTTGATCTGCACT
The DNA here is from genome assembly GCA_018266755.1 of Bacteroidota bacterium. NCBI lineage: Bacteria > Pseudomonadati > Bacteroidota > Bacteroidota bacterium. Next base: position 385,472 of record JAFDZW010000005.1, on the reverse strand, counting down.
ACTATGAATCAGTTCGATCCGTTTATCGGCACACGCTATAATAGCTCGAAGGTACGAATGGCAAATGTGGTGTCGCCACCGTACGATGTTATCTCGACCGAACAGCGCGATGCCTTTTATGAGCTCGATGCGCATAACGTGATCCGCCTCGAGCTCAACCGCGATGACGATCCGTATGCCAGTGCGAAGAGATTCTTCGATACGTGGAAGCAAGAAGGGGTACTCGTCACCGAAGATGCTCCGGCGTACTACGTGTACTACCAGACATTCTCCACTCCGACCGGTGAGCAGGTAACCCGTCGTGGAGTGCTTGGTAGGCTAACGGTGAAGCCATACTCGGAGGGCAACGTTCTTCCTCACGAGCGAACCTTACCCAAAGCCAAGAAGGACCGCTTTGCTTTACTGGAGACCACCGGTACGCAGTTCAGCCCCATTTTCGGACTCATCGACGATTCCGCGCTCGTCTTCGACCACACCGTCGATGGCGTTACCGCAATGCCGCCCCTTGCTGACGTTGACGAAGTGCTGCCGACGGGTGCGCATGTTCGACACACCTTGTGGAAGCTGACCGATCCGCCGCTCGTAACGCGTCTGCAGAAGCTCATTGCATCGAAGCAGATCGTGATTGCCGACGGGCATCACCGCTATGAGACGGCTGTCGCATTCGCCGAGACACACCATGGTCTTCCCGGCGCCGACGGCATCATGATCTTCCTTTCGAACCTGCGCGGGGAAGGGACGATCATACTTCCGACGCACCGTGTGCTGCATTCACTTGCGTCGTTCGACCAGTATTCGTTTCTCGCGAACATTGAGAAGCAGTTCGAGCTGAAGACGTTCGAACATCGGGATACTGCGCTCGCCGCATTCGAGCTGCTGCCGTCGGCACTCACGCTGATCGGTTTCCCGGACGAACCGTATTGGGTTGTGGTCAGTGAGCGAAGCGAGCCAACGGGAACGGCACTCGAGCGACTCGCGGTGTATCGCCTCCACGAGCGCATTCTCAAGCCAATTGCCGGGCTTACGCAAGAACAGATCGACGCGAAGTCGAACCTTTGGTATCCACATACGGTAGACGAACTCGAAGCGATGACTTCGCAGAATGCCTACAATGCTGCGTTTCTATTGAAGTCTGTGAACGCAGACGAGATGATGGACGTGACGAAAGAGGGCGCATACATGCCTCAGAAGTCGACCTATTTCTATCCAAAATTGCTTTCGGGGTTGGTATTTCAGGAGTTGTCGGCACAGCGGTAATCCGGGTGTCTCGCAACCGAGCCCCTGTTGCTCGTGTTTAGTAACTTCTACATTCTTTCAATATCGTATGGCTGAACGTTCCTACGGTTTACTTTCCGGGAAGACGGGCGTGATTTTTGGGCCGCTCGACGAATCGAGCATTGGCTGGCATATTGCGACGGCAGCGTATCGTGAGGGTGCGAAGCTCGCAATCAGCAACGTGGCTCTGGCTCTGCGCATCGGCAAACCGCAAGAGCTTGCCACAATGTGCGGAAATGCACCACTCATCCCGTGCGACGCCTCCAATCAAGAGGAGATCGATACATGCTGGAAGCAGGTAAAGGAGCAGTTCGGCAAGGTAGACTTCTTTGTCCATTCGGTCGGCATGTCGACAAACATTCGAAAGGGGATGTCATACGATAAGCTCAATTACGATTGGTATCAAAAGACACTGGATGTATCGGCTCTGTCGCTTCACCGCCTTATCAGCGGTGCCCTTGCCAACGATGTGCTCAACGATTATGCCAGCATTCTCGGCATCACGCACATGGCTGCGCAGCGTCCGTTCACGACATACACCGATATGGCCGAAGCAAAAGCAGTGCTCGAATCGATCGCCCGCAACTACGGCTCGCGCCTGGGGGATCGGAAAATTCGTGTGAACACCGTCTCGCAGTCTCCGACCTGGACCCGCGCAGGAAGCGGTATTGTAGATTTCGACAAAATGTACTATTATGCAGACCTGCTCGCTCCACTCGGGAATGCATCGGCGGAAGAATGCGGCGACTACTGTGTGACGCTTCTGAGCGACCTCACGCGCAAAGTCACGATGCAGAACTTGTATCACGACGGCGGATTTGCCCTGATGGGGCTCTCGCAGTCGATGTTGCATTTGCTCGATGGCACTCTTGACGATCCCGAAAAGATGCGCGCCGCTGGCTTTAGTGCGGAACAGATCGAGCGGATCCAGATCAAGCGCAACGAGAACAAGGCGTGAAGTATACGGTACTGATCGTCTGCTCGCTACTGCTCAGTGCCCCGGCGCTGGGTCAGAAGCGTTCGGCTCATCCGAAACAAGGACGTATAGCATCCACGACGGATTCGGTTGCCGTAAAGATAGCGCAGTTGCAAAAGACCGGACGTTGGAAGTATCCGATTACTGACATGTGGGATGATGCGCTGGCTCATGCACAGAAGTCGCACAAGCCGGTGATTGTCTTCAACGTCGATTTCGCCGATTCTGCCAGTGTCGGGTTTCGTAACCGAATCCTCCGTGATCCAGAGGTACTGGTCTATCTCTTCGAGCATTTCGAATGCGCCATTAACGACTTTTCGGTCGACCCGCCGCCGTCTGTCGGTTTCGATAGTCTTCGGAATCTCGGTCATCGGTTGGACGGACTTGAGAAAGGCTATGGCATTGGCGTGCGGCCGACAGCGATCCTCCTTCGCCCGGATTCGAGCGAGATCGAGCGCATTGCATATCCGAATCTCTTAACGGGGGATCAGTTCATTGCACGAGTCACAGAGTATATGCATGGGGTCGGCACGGTAGAACGGTTGCGCCAGCGTTTCTGGAGCGATACGACCAACTTTGCCGCACGCAAATTGTATCTCGACCGACTATCGGAGCGATCGGAGTACGATAGCGTGGTGTACCAACTTGGAGTGATTGCCCAAATGCGCGATCACTTGACAGAAGCTCGCGAGGCCGCGAAACAATACGCCTATCTGCGGATGAATGTCGAAGGACAAACGCAGTTTGTACGGACGTGGATCGCTTCGCTCGGCAAGTCCGATCAGGATAGCCAGGACGCATTACAGGGACTTCGTGACCTTCTCGAATTTTACCAGATGCGCAAGAAGATCGACAGTATCGCCGTGTGCTACGATCGAATCTTCGCGTTCACCGGAGTCCGGGATCCCGAGACGCTCAACAATTACGCTTGGGATCTTGCCACCCACAGCAAACGCTGGGAGGAGGCATTGAAGCTTGTGGACGAAGCGATCGCTGCAAAACCAACCTCTGCCGATTTTTACGATACCCGCGCACTTGCGCACTGGTCGCTCAAACAGTATGACGCTGCTGTGCATGATGCGCAGGATGCACTCGCTCATGCAAAGGGAAAGGACGATAAATCCTATTTCAAAGAGCGGCTCCAATTTTATAAAGCACAGTTGAAACAGTCCAAAGAACCGAAACCGGCAGAACCCTCTTCCGGAAGCGGCGACGGAAATTAATTCGATCAATGACCATGAGCGAGACGACAACGAGCACCGATATTTTGGTAGAACTCAAACCGCAAAAGGCAAACCCGAAGGCGGGCAAGCATTTCATCAACGGCGAATTCGTCGACTCCGTGTGCGGGAAGACGTTTAACACGATCAATCCGGCAACTGGTGAGGTGATCGTAGCGGTCGCCGAAGGGGATGCAGCCGATGTCGATCGAGCCGTGCATGCTGCTCGTGCGGCATTTGAAGAGGGAAGCGCATGGCGCAAGATGAGCCCGCAGGATCGCCAACGATGCATGTTGATGCTCGCCGATCTCATTCGTCTGAACATAGATGAACTCGCAGAGCTCGAAACGCTCGATACCGGCAAGCCGATTTTCGAATCCGCGAAATTCGACATCCCGCAGGCAGCAGAGTGTTTCGAATATTACGCCGGATGGGTGACGAAAATTACCGGAGACACGGTGCCGATCTCGCACGGTGGTGATGCGTTTGCGTACACACTTCGTGAGCCGATCGGTGTATGCGGCCAGATTATCCCGTGGAATTTCCCGTTGCAGATGCTTTCCTGGAAGGTAGCGCCGGCTCTTGCCTGCGGAAATACCGTCGTACTAAAGCCGGCAGAGCAGACGCCCCTTACCGCTTTGCGATTTGCCGAGCTGACGCTCGAAGCAGGCATTCCGCCCGGAGTGTTTAACGTTGTGAACGGTTTCGGTCATATCACAGGTGCAGCGCTTGTCGATCATCCCGGAGTCGATAAGATCGCCTTCACCGGCAGTGTTGAAGTTGGGAAGACCATCATGATGAATGCTGCCAAAACCTTGAAGCGTGTCTCGCTCGAGCTTGGCGGCAAATCACCAAATATCGTGCTGGCCGATTCGGATCTCGAGACGGCAGCGAAATATGCGCTCGGTGGCATTTTCTTCAATCAAGGAGAAATGTGTACTGCTGGCTCGCGTATTCTTGTCGAAGCAGCGGGGTACGATCAGTTCATGTCCGTGCTCCTTGCTCGTGCGAACAAAATGGTCGCCGGCGACCCGCTTCACCCGAAAACTCGTCTCGGTGCGTTAATCTCCTTCGAACACCTGAATCGGGTACTGAGCTATATCGATATCGGCAAAGCCGAGGGTGCGAAGGTTGCAGTCGGGGGTGATCGTATCGGAACGAAGGGATTCTTCATGAAGCCGACGGTTCTCGAGAATGTGACCAACTCGATGCGGGTCGCTCAGGAAGAAATATTCGGACCGGTCGCATCGGTCATCAAGGTCGAAAATCTTGAAGAAGCGGTGAAGGAAGCGAATAACTCGCAGTTCGGACTTGCCGCTGCGATCTGGACGCGTGATATTAAGAAGGCGCACAAACTTGCGCGCTCGCTTCGTGCCGGTACGGTGTGGATCAACACGATTTCCACGACCGATAACGCGCTGCCGTTCGGAGGGTACAAAGCATCGGGCTTCGGCAGGGAATTGGGCCGTGCCGCGATCGACCTCTATACCGAAACGAAGAGTGTCATCGTCGATCTTAATTAAGTCCACCAACATTCGGCGCCACTGCGATGAGTGAGCCGTTGCAAAATTCAAAAGCACAAGCCAAGCGTCGCTCGATCATTCGGGCGATGCTTGGCGTGAGTATCAGTGCAGTGATCGCGCCGATCCTCTATGCCGTCGGTCGCTATCTCGGATATCAGAGCTCGGGTGGAGCAAAGGATGTCATGATCGAGCCGAACGAGGTAAGTGCCGAGCATCCCTCAAAGCTTCTCGACATCAACGACGAACCTGTTCTCGTCATTTTTCAACCGGACAACGGCATTCGTGCATTTGATGCAAAGTGTACGCATCTTGGCTGTACGGTGTCATACCAACCCGATGTTCCGGGGTTTTATTGTAAGTGTCATCACGGCCGCTACGATGCCAACGGCGTGAACGTACCCGGTACCAGACCGAAATCTCCGTTGACCGAGCTGACAATCGTCCAGAAGGACGGCAAGCTGGACGTTACACTAATTCCGAAGGCGAAAACGTCATGAGTACGACGAACAATCGTTCGCTTATCGACGCGCTGCATCTGCGTGAGACCTTCGAGGTTGTCAAGCGAAAAGTGGTGCCGCAACACAAGTCGTCGGTGTGGTATTACATGGGCGGCTTGTGTATCCTCTTCTTTATTGTTCAGATCGTTACCGGGGTTCTGCTTCTGTTCTATTATCAACCGACGGTAGAAGCTGCACATAAGAGTATTACACGTATCGTGAACGAAGTGCCGTTCGGTTGGCTGATCCGTTCGCTGCATTCGTGGAGTGCAAATGCACTCGTTCTTACGGCATTTATTCACATGTTTAGCGCGATGCTGATGAAAGCATATCGCGCACCGAGACGAATACTGTGGGTCACTGGGATGATCCTGCTTGCATTGATGCTTGGCTTCGGCTTTACGGGATATTTGTTGCCCTGGGACGAAACCGCATATTTCGCAACCAAGATCGGGACCGAAGTGCCCAAGGCGGTCCCATTTGTCGGTGATATCATTTCTGCGTTGATTAAAGGAGCGGCTGATGTAAACGGTGCGACGCTCACTCGGTCGTTCGCATTGCATGTCGGTGTACTCCCAGTATTATCAATTCTGTTCGTACTCCTTCATGTTGGTTTGATGCTGCTTTTCGGAAGCAGTTCGCCTGTCGGTACCGAGGTCAAAGGGGAGACGCGGTATTTTCCGGACTACCTCATCAAGGAAATGATGGTCTGGTTGATCGGCTTCGGCATATTGGTTGCAATTGCAGTGATCTACCCGTGGGGCCTGGGAAAAGCGTATGACATTGCAAATCCGAGCGAACCGCCGGCTGGTGTTCATCCTGAGTGGTATTTCATGTTTCTGTTCCAGACGTTGAAGTTGTTGCCGGAATGGTTGGTCGTGATTGGGTTCGTGCTTGTTGCTGTGTTCTGGACGACGATCCCATGGCTCGATAAAAAAGCAGATCGTGAACAACGCAGCCCGTTGTTTACTTGGATTGGAATCGTAGCCATTGTATACATGACAGCCATGACTGCGTGGGCATATGTCTCGGTTTCCCAGGAGAGAGTCGAAGCCCCCGTAGGGGTACATGCTACAACGACGGATTCAGCTCATGCAAAGTAAGATAACATATATACTTACGTTGCTTTCTATTCCGGTAGTTGCATCGGCGTCTGATTCGCTCGGCGTCGGCTCAGATTCCACTTCCGTAACGGATTCGCTCGGTGCTGGGCCGCATATGGGGCCGCTCGGCATGGATGATCTCACTGGCCTGTGCTTGTTTCTCGCAGCGATCCTCCTTCTCGTTCTCACCTTATTCCTATGGCGTCGTAGTATCGTTGCCAGACGAGCAAGAAGCTGAGATGGCACTTCCATTCGTGAGCATTCGTTTAGACCCCGATGCTCGAACCAACGCTATCGAATACGCCGATCACCCGTAAGCAAACGCCACCCCGAAAGCGAAGCACTTTCCCGTTTGTTGCACTTGTCGCCCAGGAGTCGATGAAGCGTGCCCTGATCCTCGCGGCGATCGATCCGGGGATCGGCGGGGTGCTCCTCTTTGGCGAACGCGGCACTGGAAAATCAACGGCGGTGCGTTCGCTGCGCGAAGTCCTTCCCGATATAGAAAGCATTGAGGGTTGTTCGTTTGGTTGTGTTCTTGGCGAAGGCAATTGTCCTGTAGAGAACTGTACCTTCCGCAGCGAAGGGAAGACCGTGATGGTCCAGCGTCCGCTTGTCGATCTGCCGCTTGGCGCGACCGAAGATCGGCTCCTCGGTTCAATTCATCTTGAGTCGGCGATTAAGACCGGCGAGCGGGTATTTGATCCGGGATTACTTGCGAAAGCGCACCGGGGTATTTTATACATCGATGAGGTAAATCTTCTTGAAGATTCGCTCGTCGATGTGCTTCTCGATGTGCTCGCAAGCAAGGAAAATATCGTCGAGCGTGAGGGGCTTTCGGTGAAGCATCCGGCTGATATTGTTCTTGTAGGGTCCTGTAATCCGGAAGAGGGTGAGTTGCGGCCACAATTGCTCGATCGTTTCGGCCTTGCCGTTTTTCTGCAGAAGGAAGATTCGGTCGAAGATCGCGTTGAAGTGGTACGCCGCAGACTTGCCTTTGAAGACGATCCGACGGAGTTTGTATCAAGATTCCTCCATCAAACGGACGAGCTTCGCTCGCGGATTGTCGCAGCGATGCAACTGCTTGGAACTATCGTTCTTCCGGATTCCGCCCTAGAACGAGCGTCGCGTATTTGCAGTACGCTACAATTAGAAGGTCATCGTGGCGAGCTTGCTCTCGTGCGAGCTGCACGAGCGTTGGTGGCATTCGAAGGACGATCGATCGTCGAGCCTGACGATATCGACGACGTTGCGGTGATGTGCCTGTTACACCGGCTTCGGAAAGCCCCGTTCGACCCCATCGCGCCAGAGACCAAGATTGAAGAGGCGCTTGCGTCGCTATGAGTGCTGCCGGATTTCCTCCAGAGATACATTCCCTGCTTACACTATCACGCGGTTGGTTGATCGTGGTGATCGATGCCGATACACGATCCGCCACACTTGATCTTGCACACCAGATAGCAACGAGTCTTCATAGGCGAAGTAAACGTATCTCACCTAGCCAGACTGAGCAGGAGCTTGATGCTATTTTCTCGAATGTCGCACCAGGGGACGTCGTTGTTGTCGCCGACGTCTCGGCAATCACATCGGCAATGCTCAGTAGCATCGTTCGTACATCGCAAGAGTCGGACGCAGTGCTTGTTGTTGGTTCTGCGGACTACGAATACCTCCGGGGTTACGCAAAGAAGATCGATCTGGTATTCGACGTATCCATCGTGAATGTAGAAATCCCATTCGACATCAACCCCGAAGAACTCGGAGCTCGAATTGCATCGAGTGCCGTTGATACGGCCGTCTTGCGTGCCAGACGAAACGGCGTACACGACTCCGATATCATGCGCTACATCGTACTTCCGCATATAATCCTACAGGGTATCCGTCAGTCCAATCCCAATCAGAATTCTGCACAAAACTCGGGGGCTGAAAGCGATCAGGCAGCAACGCCACAAGACACACTGCAGCAAATCTTTGAATCGTTGCCATTGGAATTCCGCGTTCTCCCAAGAGTCGAGCAGAAGCCAATCCGGAGCAGGACAACCGGTCATGCCCCGGCAAAGCAGGGGAGAGTATCGCGCTCGGCCGAACGTTCACGAGTACGGGCTACCAATCGCGGGCGGTTTTCATTATATCATACGATGATGGCTGCTGCCCCGTACCAGACTGTGCGTCGACAGAATGAGAGTTCTGCGAAGGCTCTGTATCTGGAAGCAGATGACATTCGCCGCTACCCGTTTAAGTCGACTTCCAGAACGCTCAATATTGTCATCATAGACTCGAGTGGAAGTATGGCGGCGTCCTCGCGCATACGATTTGCAAAGGGACTGGTCGATAGTCTGTTGCGTCAATCGTATCGGCACCGCAATGAGGTAGCGATTATTATTGCCCGGGGCCTTTCTGCGCAAATCGCATTGCCACCGACGCGAAGTGTGGCGCGTGCGCACGCGGTTCTTCGGTCGCTTCCAACGGGTGGCGCGACCCCTCTTATTCCTGCGCTTGAACAAGCACTCGTCGTTGCGTCGGAGCATACGAAGCGCAATGGTTCGTCTGAGACTCGGACAATAATTGTTACCGACGGAAAAGGGAACATTGGATCTGATGGAGCGCGTCTGAATACGCTCGCCCACGTGTTCCATCAACAAGGAATTCAGGTGGAGATCGTTGATCTGATTCGCAAGAGCGAACAGGCACAGCGCTTTGCGGAGACGTTGGGGGCTCGGTATGCGTTCTATGGGCGTGGTGAAGCTTCTTCTTATCTCGCTTGAACGAACGCGCAGACCGATCCTTGATCGGGCAATTGCTCGTCTCACTGCCGAACTCGGAACCCCACACATTGATCTGCGAATCCTTATCGAGGCGGATCTTCTCCACTCGGGTCTCGACGGTCTGCAGGATGCGATTAACGACGCAGATGTCATACTAACGAGTCATATCCTCAACGAGGATATTGCCGATGCAATCCTTCGCAGCCTCGCTGCACGAAGCAGTAATTATCACTTCTTTCCGTTCTCTTCAAGTGGTAGACTCATGCGAGCAATGCGCATCGGTGCGTTCTCGCTTGGCCAAATCTCACTTGAACAACCGAATACTGCAAACGAGGGACGCGAGTCAATCGCCGGCCTCAGATCATTACTGCAGAAACTCGTTGACGAAGATACTCTTGCGGAGCGGATCAAGGATCTGATGTCACTTGCCCCGAAACTTCTGAAGTTCATCCCCGGATCACTTCGCGGTTTGGGGTATTATCTCGAATCCTATCTGGCCTGGCTTGAGCCGAGCGAAGCAAATACAATCTCGCTGCTCACAATCATCCTCCGCGTAGCGGAGACTGGACTCGAAAAACTTCCGTACGAGCACCCAACAATTTTCCCTTCGGAAGGCATTTTCGATTGGAGGTACGGCGTGGTTGTTCAATCGATTCCAGCATCCATTCTGCAAGGGCAACGACCTCGGGTTGGACTGCTTGTCCCGAGAGCGGCCGTTACAGCCGATGATATTTCGTACATCGTCGAGCTTTCCCAACTGTTCGATCGGGCTGAGATCGAACCACTGTGCATTTTTGCGGAGACATTCGATGGCCGCAAGACGATTCGAGAGTTCTTGTGCGATACCAACGGTCGGCCAATCGTCGATTGTATTGTTTCTCTAACTGGGTTTCCACTCGTCGGCGGACATGTCAGTAGTGAGCCACAGGCGGCCACATCGTTGCTTTCAGAAATCGGTGTCCCGTACATCTCTGCGATCACCTTAACGCATCAACGCTTTGACGATTGGCGACAGTCACGTGAAGGTCTGCCTCCTGTTCAGGTAGCGACAAATATCGCATTAACCGAACTGGATGGTGCCATCGAACCGATCGTGGTTGCTGCAACCGATGGCGAAAAGGGGAGAACACTCATCGCCGAGAATGCTGCTCTGCTGGTGCGCCGTGTTTCGAAATGGATCGAATTGCGCAAGAAAGAGAATCGTTCGAAACGTCTCGCAATTGTACTGTATTGTTTCCCACCCGCACGTGGGGCAGTTGGGACTGCGGCATATCTGGACGTCTTTGCATCACTCCATGCACTCCTGACTCGTTTATCGAGCGAGGGCTACGACGTCGAACTTCCGGCCGATAAGACAGAATTACTCAACGACATCCTTGGCTCATCGGTCGAAGGCAATGCGACGATGGGTGCATCACTGCATGTTGCGGCAACACTTTCGACTGGCGAATACAAGCGTTTGGTCCCGCAATGGAAATTGGCGGCGAAGGAATGGGGCGAGCCACCGGGCGAACTCAATACCATCGGAGAGAGTCTTGTAGTGTTCGGCAAGCAGTACGGAAACGTCTTCGTCGGCGTTCAGCCAGGATTTGGCTACGAAGGTGATCCGATGCGGCTGCTGTTCACAAAGAATGCGACACCGCATCACGGGTTTCTCGCCTTCTATGCATATATCAATCATCTCTTTGGTGCAGACGCTGTCGTGCATTTCGGAACGCACGGAGCCCTCGAGTTCATGCCGGGAAAACATAACGGATTATCGTCCGACTGCTGGCCCCAGGTACTCGTAGACGATCTGCCAAATGTTTATCTATACTCGGTCAACAATCCAAGCGAAGCAGCCATTGCGAAACGGCGTTCCTATGCGACGACCGTAAGCTATTTACCACCAACCAATGCTCGGGCAGGGCTGTACAAGTCGTTAGAAGAGTTATCCGGGCTTATAAATGAGTATCGTATCGCGGCTAAAAATGATACGCATCGTATCGATTCGATCCGGTCGAGTATCGTAGAAAAGGCTAATGAATGTCACATTAGCGTTTCAAACGAGCTTCCATTTCACGATACGGTTGATTCAATTGAAGACAGACTCGCGGAAATACGTGATCGTCTGATTCCGCTCGGATTGCGTATTATCGGGCAAACACCGGTGCGAGCTGTACAACAGGATCTATTGGAAGAACTGGCAAAGTTCGAGCGCCCGGAATTAGGCATCGCCGCACTACACGATCTTGTGCCGACTGCTCCGCAGATCATCGAAGCCCTGCTCGACGATGGTCGTGACGCCGCACTAACGCTTGGGGCGGCGAACTCGACAAAAGGTAACCGGGATGAAGTCGCGACATCCATTCGTTTTCTGTCGGATGTCGTTGACCGCCTTGTTGAATCCGACGAAATCAGGCCTCTCGTTGCGGCGCTGAGCGGCCAGTATACCCCACCTGGGCCTGGAGGTGACTTGCTCCGTGTACCTGCTGCATTACCGGTCGGTCGGAATATTACATCGTTAAACCCTCTTGCGATGCCGTCGCCGGTTGCGATCACATTGGCCGCTACGACGGTTAAGCAGCTCCTCGATCGGGCGATCCGTGATAATGATGGCAGGCTTCCGGAGTGTATCGGCCTTGTGTTGTGGGGGCTCGATAATATCAAAACCGGCGGCGAGGCCATCGCGCAAGCTTACCATCTTCTTGGCGTCGAACCCCGTCCCGATGCGCTTGGGAATATGACCAGACTGCACGTTATTCCCATCGAACAACTCGGGCGCCCACGCATTGACGTCGTCATGACCGTTAGCGGCATTTTCCGTGATATGTTCGCCCATCACATGGGTATGCTCGATGCAGCCGTCCGACTTGTCGCAACACTTGATGAGCCCATCGATCAAAACTTTGTCCGAAAACACACGCTCGAGCTTCAGTCCCGCGGTACCGATGTCGAAGCATCGGCCTATCGAGTGTTTTCAAACGCGAGCGGTTCGTACGGGACCAATGTCGATTATATGGTGATGTCGGGTAACTGGAACGAGCAATCCGATCTTGCATCCATCTTTGCCAAACGCAAGGGATACAGTTTCGGGAAGCATCGTGATGAGGCTGCTGCGACGGCTGTCCTGCAGTCGCTTGCGTCGTACATCGACATGACCTATCAGAACCTGGACTCGTCCGAGATCGGGATTTCCGATGTCGACCATTACTACGAGTATCTCGGAGGGCTGACCAATCTTGCAGCAGTCACACGAGGCTCCGCGCCGGCGGCATATGTTGCCGACACGACGACAGCAACGCCCGTTGTGCGGTCATTGCCGGAAACCGTGCAACTCGAAGCCCGAACCAAGACGCTGAATCCGAAATGGTACGAGGCGATGCTCGCTCATGGATATGAAGGCGTCGAGGAAATAAAGAAGCGTCTGGATTATAACTACGGGTGGTCAGCCACTGCCAATGCCGTCCCGTCGTGGTTTTACGATGAGGTCCATGATACCTTTGTTGCCGACGAACAAATGCAGCAACGCATGCGCCGAGCCAACCCTGACTCGTTCCACGCTATGACGCAGCGTTTGTTCGAGGCCCATGACCGAGGATATTGGGATGCATCGGCCGAGCGGCTACAGCAGCTTGACGATGCTGCTAACGCTGTTGAACACATGATCGAGGGAATTGCCAATGAATGACCAACTACCAGAACGCAAATACGACGTCGAACTTGCCAAATGCATTTATAGAGATTGTGGGGGAGAACTTTACGAGCTCATGTATGACGAACTCAACAATTGGATTACTGTGGTCTACAAGTGCTCCAATTGTGGCCGTGATTTTACGGTCAAGATCGAACTCTGAGCCTAGCCTTGCCGGGTATTGACGATCGACAGTACAAATGCCGATGTGATGAGGATCATATTCGCACCGACGAGCTTGGTGTAGAGTTTGTGCAGATCGTCGAACTCGGCCTTGGCCTGGACATAGGTCACTTCTTCTCTCGGGTGGTCGAAATCGCCAATCGTCTGTTTCAATTCATCCATTCTCGAGGTGATCCGCGTCGAGTAGATCCATAGGAGGGTCACCGTCACGAATAGCACCGCTGTTTCGGCGATCCGAAGCATCCTGAATTCGCCGTTCCAATTGACCATTAGTAACACGATCGAGGTCACCAAGGCCAGCGTTCCGCAGACCCATTCGATCAGGTTCATCCGGGACAGAATGATCCCGTTGACATGCCCCGCCAGTGTTCGAGAGGGCAATTCCTGGAATATCGGCGCCGCAACCGCAATGCCGAGCATCAACAGAGAACCCAACCATACGCCAAGTGACAAAGACTTCAGGATTGACAGAATCATCTTTTTGTCGTAGTTTTGCGATGAGCACGTATAACAATACGAACCAGTTGTCCGTTTGTTTTAACTGAGTCGATCACGAACGTTCAATATTACGGAAACAGCCATGACCTTCGACCACGTCGCAACAGAATGTAACGATATTTCGGGGACTATCGACTTCTACCTGCAGCATTTTGCCGATGTCGATGTGCTGTACCAGGACAACTCCTGGGCCTTTTTGAGCGTCTGTGGCGCCCGTATCGCCCTGGTCACGCCTTCCGAACATCCGCCGCATATCTGCTTTCGCGTCGAGACCCGCGACGAACTCCAGCGCCTCGCCGACGAGCACAACCGGCCGGTCAAACTCCACCGAGACCGCAGCGAATCCTTTTACTTCACCGACCCCAACGGCAACGTGATCGAGATCGTGTGGTACCCGCCTGCCACCTGAACGCGGGCAAATGTAAAATCGGCTGTGCATCCTGACTACTGGCTACTCACTACTGACTACTCCGCCCATCATCTAACTCTCAAATTTCAATATTCCTGCGGAACCCATAACCGACCTACCCTCGTTTTAACGGCTCAATTTCGCCACCCTAGCTCAGTTGGTAGAGCAGCTGATTCGTAATCAGCAGGTCACCGGTTCAAGTCCGGTGGGTGGCTCAGAAGAATAAAAGCGGCCTCCAGGCCGCTTTTTTGTTGGTGGCCACTCCGTATTGTCTTACGTCAACTCAAGAGTAGCATAGCTTGGATGCGACCCTCAGCATAGCTTGCCGAACCAAGGTCAAGCTTTTTATGAAATGCTTGAATTTGTCGACCTAATTATCAATGATACCAATACCTTCCGGATTGACACGATGCCGTATAGTGGCGTAAATGACTTCGGCTTCGTCAGGGAGGGAGTCCGCTTTGTGATGGAGGAGATGAGCGAGGTAAGGGTGCTGGTCCTCCAGTGATTTTGGCAATTGTTAATAACTCTACGAACACTTCGATCCCAATTCGTTTTGTAACTCTTGTATGCCCCAATCCGATTTCGTCCATCTTCATAATCACACGTACTATTCGTTGCTTGACGGTGCTTGTAGTGTCAAGGACCTTGTCAAGCAGGCGAAGAAGTTCGAGATGCCGGCGGTCGCCCTGACCGATCACGGCGTGATGTTTGGCGCGTACGAATTCTACAAAGCTGCCAAAGCGGAGGGGGTGAAGCCGATCATCGGCTGCGAAATGTATATCCTTTCGCACGGCTCCCGCCTTGAGCGGGAAGCGTTTACCGACCCGACCGGCAAGAAGAAGTTCTATCATCACCTTATCCTCCTGGCGAAGGACCTGACGGGCTACAAGAACCTCATGAAGCTCGTCACGAAAGGGCACACGGAGGGATTCTACTACAAGCCGCGCATCGACGTCGATCTGCTTCGCGAACATCGCGACGGCCTCGTGGCGCTTTCGGCGTGCGCCGGCGGGGTGGTCTCGCCGTATCTGATCGCAGGTGAGTACGACAAAGCGAAGCAAGTCGCCTCGCTCTACAAGGATATCTTCGATAACGACTTCTATATCGAGATCCAGAATCATCACCTCGATCCCGAGCAAAAGGTACTTGCGGCCGCGCCGAAACTCGCGAGAGAGGTTGGGCTAAACCTCGTGTGCACCAATGACTCGCATTACATCGTCCCGGAGCATGCCGTCCCGCACAACGTGCTGCTTTACATCAAGGACGCCGACAAAGATTCGCCGCCGGATGTAAATAAGCTCCGCTACGGCACGGCCGAGAATTACTTCCGTTCGGCGAAGGAGATGCAGCAGCTCTTCAAGGAGTACGACGGGGCGATCGAGAACACGCTTGCGATCGCGGACAAGATCAATCTCGAGTTGCCAAAAGATCTCAAGATGCCAGTGTTTCCGATCCCGGAGAACGCAGGTGTCTCGACGCTTGACGAGTACCTCGAAAAGTTGACGTGGGAAGGCCTCGACCGACGGTACTCTACGCTTGATTCAAACCTACGCGAGCGTGCAGAGTTCGAGCTCGGCGTCATCAAGAAGATGGGCTATCCGGGCTACTTCCTGATCACCCAGGATTTCATCGCCGAGGCTCGCAATCGTGGGGTGAGTGTCGGTCCGGGCCGTGGTTCGGCAGCAGGCTCGCTTGTTGCGTATGCGCTCGGGATCACGAACGTCGATCCGATCAAGTACAATCTGCTCTTCGAGCGATTCCTGAACCCGGATCGAGTGAGCATGCCCGATATCGACATCGACTTCTCGGACGACAAGCGCGAGCGTGTCATCTCCTACGTCAAAGAGAAGTACGGCAACGAGTCGGTTGCGCAGATCATTACGTTCTCGACGCTCTCGGCGCGTGCCGTTCTCAAAGATGTCGGGCGCGTGCTCGGCGTACCGCTGAACATCATCGGCGAACTCACGGAGTGCATCCCGGTCGTGATGGGGAAGGTCACACCGCTCAAAGAGGCGATCGAACTGCCGGAGATGAAGTCGGTACTAGCGAAGTATGCACGTACCGAATGGAAAGAGAAGCTTGAAAACCTGATCAAGAACTCGCTCGTGCTCGAAGGCTTTGCCCGTGCATCGAGCAAGCATGCGGCCGGTGTCGTGATCGCGCCGGGTGACATTTCGAACTTCGTCCCGCTCTACAAGTCGCCGAACGAAGACGATTTGGTCACGCAGTATTCGATGAAGGACATCGAGGACGCCGGTCTTCTCAAGATGGACTTCCTTGGGCTGCGTACGCTCTCGATCATCGACACGACGCTTGCCCTCATCGAGCAGCAGCATGGGGTCAAGCTCGATATCAACGCCATCCCGCTCGACGACCCGAAGACGTATGAGCTCTTCGGCAGAGGCGATACGCTCGCCGTCTTCCAGTTCGACTCTCCGCCGATGCAGAACTACATGCGTTCGCTCAAGCCGGAGAACATGGAAGATCTGGCCTCGATGAACGCGCTCTATCGGCCGGGGCCGATGGATAATATCCCCGACTTCATCGACCGTAAGCACGGCAAAAAGCAGATCGAATACGATCACCAGTTGCTTGAGCCGATCCTGAAGGATACTTACGGAGTCATCGTCTTCCAGGAGCAGGTGATGCAGGTCGTGCGCGACCTCGCAGGCTTCACGCTCGCGAAAGCAGATGAGGTCCGCCGTGCAATGGGCAAGAAGGACCTCGCGAAGATGGAAGCGATGAAGGCGACCTTCATCAAAGGTGCGGCAGAACGGACTGTACCCGACAAGGTTGCCTCCGAAATATGGGATCGTCTCGTCAAATTCGCGAGCTACGCGTTCAACAAGTCGCACTCGGTTGCGTACTCGTTCGTCGCATATCAGACTGCGTATCTAAAGGCGCACTACACGGCCGAATTCCTCGCGGCGAACATGACGCACGAGATGAACTCGACGGATTACGTCGTGCAGCTCATCGACGAGGGAAAGCGCTTCGGCATCCCGACCCTGCCCCCGGACGTGAATTCAAGTCTCCTTATGTTCACGCCGACGGAGCAGGGTATCCGCTTCGGTCTGGCCGGCTGTAAAAACGTGGGCGAAAAGGCGGCGCAAGCCATCGTCGCCGAACGCTTGAAGAACGGCCCGTACAAGTCCATCTTTGATTTTACGAATCGCATCGATTCGAAGCTCGTGAACAAGCGTGCGATCGAAGCGCTGACGCTCTCCGGGGCGTTCGATTCGACGAAGCCGGACGGTACCTCGATCGCGCAGTACCGCTCTGATGTGTTCGCGAATATCGAAAAAGCGATCGAATACGGCTCGGTGTCCTCGAAGATGAACTCGCAGGGCCAGGATAATCTTTTTGGCGGCGGTGAGAATCTTGTGACCCATGAGCCGCATCTAACCAGCACGACGACGGTATTTAGCGACCGCGATCTGCTTTCGAAAGAGAAGGCGATCCTCGGTTTCTACGTCAGCGGGCATCCGCTTGAACCGTACCGGATCGACGCGCAGAGCTTCGCATCGGTGAAGCTGAGCGAACTCGGCGACATGAAGCAGGGCGACGACGTGTTCGTGCTCGGCGTCATAGTTGGGGTGACAAAGAAGCTCAGCCGCGAAGGGAAGGCTTTCGCTATCGTGAGCGTCGAAGACTTTTCGGGCAAGTGCGATTTCGTCTTCTGGGGCGATTCGTACGAAAAGTACAAAGACTTTGTAGTGGATGAACAACCGATCGCCATCAGCGGCAAGGTCCGCAAGAACGCGATCAACGATGCTGCGAGCATCACGGTATCGGAGGCGATGCCGATCCCGGAAGTCCGTAAGAAGCAGGTTCGCGGGGTGGTATTCAAGCTGACCGAAGGCGGGCAGCCGACGGCGAAATTGCTCGATGAGGTGAAGACGATCATCGGCAAACACAAGGGAAACCGCAGCGCATACGTCGCTGTTGAAAATCCGCACACGGCAGCAGTACATCACTACAAGCTACCCGAGACGTTTAACGTAGCTGCCGACGATGCGTTGGTAGCGGAGTATGAGTCCGCTTTCGGGCGAAACACCGTGCTCTTCAGATCGTAAACCATTCTAAAACCGAATTCATAGAAAGGAATCGAAACGTATGACAACCGCAGGCCCTCTTCATTTTGAGGATGCAACTTTTGATCGTGATGTACTGCAGAACGAAAAGCCGGTCTTGGTAGACTTTGGCGCAACCTGGTGCGGCCCGTGCCGCATGATCGACCCTATCGTCGAAGAGCTCGCCGGTGAATATGCCGGTCGCTTCGTCATCGGCAAGGTCGATGTGGACGAAAACCCGCAGATCTCGATGAACTACGGCATCCGTTCGGTGCCGACGCTCATGATCTTCAAGGGCGGCAAGCCGGTCGATATGATCATCGGCGCCGTCGGCAAGCAGAAGCTGGTTGAGAAGCTCAACGCGCATCTGAACTAAGCGATCGTCTCCGATAGGAGTAAGAGAAGACCCGGCCAGTGGGCCGGGTCTTTTGTATTCTTAATTGCCCAATTCTCCCCGCAACCCCCTTAATCCAAACGCTGTTTTAGTGCGCGATGAAAAAACGCTGGAAACACGCAATCGTCGTAGGGGCGTCACAGGGCATCGGCGAGGCACTCGTAATGGAGCTTGCCCGTCAGGGCGTCTCGGTGGCACTCGTGTCGCGCAATGAGGATGCAATGAAGCGCGTCGCTGCCGCTGCCTCGGTGATCGCAACGCAGGGAGGTGCTGCCGCTCGCTTCCACACCTATGCACACGACGTAACGAACTTTGCCGAAGTACCGGAGCTCTTCCAGCGTATCACCAAGGATCTTGGCGGGCTTGACCTCATCGTCTACGGTGCGGGTATGATGCCCTATGTCGCGATGGATGAGTACACGTTCGAGACTGACAAGGCGATCGTTGACGTCAACCTCCTCGGTGCGATGGCATGGCTCAACGAAGCGGCCAAGCGCTTCCATTCGCTCGAGGAAGGCTGCATCGTCGGCATCTCCTCGATCGCAGGCGAGCGAGGCCGAGTCGGCAGTCCGGCATACAACGTCTCGAAAGCGGCACTCTCGACGTATTTGGAATCGCTGAGGAATCGTTTGTCCCGTCGGGGTGTGAGTGTTACGACCATCAAGCCAGGAGTAGTGGATACGGCGATGTCCAAAAACTCTCCGACGAAGTTGTGGCTCACGACGGCCGATGAAGTTGCACGACAAACCCTCAAGGCTGCACGTCGCGGTGTCGTCGTGAAGTACATTCCGTCCCGTTGGAGACTGATCTCGTTCATTCTCCATTCGCTTCCGTCCTTTATTTTCCGCAGGCTCACCTTCTAATGGCGCTGCTACCGGTAGATCATCTCGAGAAGGTAGACGGCTGGGGCGGAGCAGTATCGAGCTTCGGTTATGTCTATCGGCCGACGTCAGTCGATGGCATTCGCGAAGTTTTCGAACTTGCGCGCAAGACCGGTAGGGCAGTCACCCTTCGTGGCTCCGGCCGAACGTACGGTGACGGAGCAACAGGCGCGGAGAACATCGTCCTCGACCTCACGCGAATGAACCGGATCCTCGAATGGGATCCTGCGTCCGGCATCATTACGATGGAGCCGGGCGTGACGATCGAGCAACTCTGGAAGTACATCATCGAAGACGGTTGGTGGCCACCGGTGGTTTCGGGGACGATGTACCCGACGATCGGTGGTGCGCTCGGGATGAACATTCATGGCAAGAACAATTTCAAAGTTGGCCCGATCGGTGAACACGTCCTCTCCTTTGATTTTCTTTGCCCGAACGGCGAACTGATCACAGCCACGCCCGATGGTAACCCCGAGATCTTCTACTCCGCTATCTCAAGCTTTGGTATCCTCGGCTGCTTCACGAAGGTGACGATGCGGATGAAGAAGGTCTACAGCGGCCGCCTGCATGTCAAAGCGTACACGTCCAAGAATCTGCACGGGCAGTTCGAGATCTTTGACAAGCACATCCCTGAGAGCGATTATCTCGTTGGTTGGACGGATTGCTTCACTTCCGGAGAGAAGCTCGGCCGCTCGATCGTTCACCAGGCGAACTATCTGAAGCCGGATGAGGATCATTTCCCATCGCAGACGCTTCAGGTGAAGAATCAGATCCTGCCCGATACGATCCTCGGTTTCATTCCGAAGTCGATCGTGTGGCTGCTTATGCGACCGTTTTCGAATCGTCTTGGAATGCGGATTATCAATACCACCCGTTACTGGTTGAGCCGGCTACCGCTCATCGCAAAGCCGATCTATGACCAGTCGCATGCCGAGTTCGCTTTCTTGCTTGATTATGTCCCCGGTTGGAAGAGGTCGTATGGCAAGGGTGGTCTTATACAGTATCAGTCTTTTTTGCCGAAGGAGTCCGCGGAAGCAGTGTTCACGAAGCAGATCGAGATGAGCCAGGCGGCCGGTATCATCCCGTACCTTGCTGTTTTTAAGCGCCATAGACCTGACAGGTTCTTGGTGTCACATGCAGTGGACGGTTATTCGATGGCTTTAGACTACAAGGTGACCGAGAAGAATCGTGCACTGTTGTGGGATCTCTGTCACCACATGAATGAAGAAGTACTGCGGGCTGGGGGGAAGTTCTACTTTGCTAAAGATGCAACGTTGCGTCCGAATGACTTGGAGCAGTTCTTGGGTGCGGAGACACTCCAGCGACTCAAGAGTCTCAAGCAGCGACTCGACCCCGAGAACATTCTTCAGACCGATCTCTCTCGGCGATTGCTCGGAAATTGATCCAAACGAAAAGAGCGGCCAGAAGCCGCTCTTTTTGTGTAATGCTCATTCTAATCATTGATGCGATGTCATGATCTTCAGTGATCCACGAGCTTTCGCATTATATGTCGGGCTGGCGATCGTCGAGTGATGGAAGAAGTCCTCAACCGTGATTCCGAGCTCGGTAGAAATATAAGTGTCAATCTCGATCGAGCCTTTGAATGCAACACCCGAGGCATCAGTAGCGGTGACCATATGTTGGACGTGTGTCGTCGGCACCGACTGTCCGCCGATCGTGAAGGTGGTATCTGCCATCGTGGTTGCGACATCCTTCAGGTAAATTTTTGCATTGCCTAACGCCTGGAAGATAGCGCTGTCGTTCTTGGCAATCCACGTCGTGCCAACCGGTGAACCCGGTTTCGCGACAAGTACCCAATGCACATCAACAGGACCGCCCAATGCCGCGACCAGGAACGAGTAACTATTCAACCTGCTAAATCCATAGTTGTATCGCCAGAGATTTCCTTGTGCATCCTGATAGTAATAGTTCGAATCCCCGGGAGAGGACGCGAAGTACGTGCTGGTGACATGCGTGTAGCCACCGTAAGACCGATTGGTATCCAACACGGTTTCGACAACATTGTGTTGCGCTGAATCCTGTAGGATTGGATCGGAACTCGTGGTATCCGTGAGAAAGAGATCATAGGTCGCCGAAAAGCCTTGTTTGAACTTCACGGTTTTCGGCGTATAGGAATTATCGGTACCGGAAGGGCTTGACGATGAACTACAGGATTGCAGGCCTGCGATGAGAAGCCCTGCTGCGAGTGCGATGAGAATTCGTGTCTTCATGATATCAGATAGAAATATTCGGTCTCTCTTATTACAACTGCATTTTTTGGTAAAAGTTACTATCGGGCAAAGAAAAGGCGGCACAACGGCCGCCTTTTGTAGAGTATTCGATGCCCCTATTAGAGCGTTACCTTTGCGATATTCGCCTGAACATCGGCTGAGCTCTTGTTGAGTTCTGCCTGCTCCTCCGGGCTGAGCTTGATCTCGATGATCTGCTCGATGCCGTTTGTGCCGAGCTTGACCGGAACGCCGCAGACGGTGTCCTTCAGGCCATACTCGCCCTGGAGCCACACGGCGCAGGGAAGTACGCGCTTTTTGTTGCGAGCGATGGACTCGACCATCTGGGCTGCGCTCGAACCGGGGGCGTAGTAGGCGCTGCCGGTCTTAAGGTAGTTCACGATCTCGATGCCACCATCTCGCGTGCGCTGAATGATCTGCTGCAAACGATCGGCCGGGATCAGCTCGGGAAGTGGAATGCCGGCGACCGTCGAGTAGCGGGCAAGTGGCACCATCGAATCGCCGTGACCGCCGAGTACGAATGCCGTGACATCCTGCACCGACACGTCAAGCTCCATTGCGATGAAGCTGCGGAAGCGGGCACTATCGAGTACACCCGCCATGCCGATGACTCTGTTACGCGGCAGACCGGTCTTCTTGAGCGCGACGTAGGTCATGACGTCGAGCGGGTTCGACACGATGATGAAGATCGCGTTCGGGCTGTGCTTGAAGGCGTTCTCCGCGCAGCCACCGACGATCTCGGCATTCTTTGCGAGCAAGTCGTCGCGGCTCATGCCGGGCTTGCGGGCGAGACCTGCGGTGATGACGACGATGTCCGAGCCGGCGGTCTCTTCATACGTGTTGGAGCCGACGATACGGGTGTCGGTGCCGTGGACCGGGGCGGACTCGAACATGTCGAGACCCTTACCCTGCGGAATACCATCGACGACGTCGACCAGGACGATCTGCTCGGCGAGCTCCTTGTCGGCTACACGCTGGGCTACGGTTGCGCCGACGTTTCCGGCGCCAATAACGGTAATCTTTTTCATGATTGGGATCGGATAATAGTTCGACGGAGAGGTGATTCGCACCGTCGTATTGTTAAGCGCGCACTAAAACGAAGATTGGCTGAGGCTGGTTCGGGAGGAATCAATGACGAATCAACAGAAGAAGTCGGTTGACTTCTTCACCATGTACGCTTCACAACTGCCATTTCGCACTCAGTCGCCGACGCCGATCTCCATGTCGTCATCGAGGTCGTCTTCGCCGGAATCGATCATCGAACGAGCAACATCATAATCGGCTTCTTCGACGTAGATGCCGACCCCCCGACTATAATCCAAAGCCGGCACCATGTTGTCGGTATCGGCAACCTGCATAAGGCTTTCAATACCGGCTTCGGCAAGTTTTGCTTTAATGATCTGTGCCTCGAACTCAGTTCCGAGTGTGATCAGCAACTGAAGATTATCCATGATCGTATCGAATGATCTATATGCTTTCTAAGTGCTTTTCGGGTGCATCTGTTCCCAGCGGCGGGGATGTTCTCTGGCGATGGGGAGCATCATGAATCTTATTGGCGCATTCTCATGAACCACCCCCATGGCTTAATGCCATTCATGCGCCTCGTAGCCAAGTGTGCGTAAATGCTCGGTCAATGTCTTCGTGAACCCGTGCATGGCAAAGACGCGCGCTGCACCGGTGGCTTCGATTGCGTGAAGCAGGCCGTTCCAATCGGCATGATCGGACAGCGGGAAGCCAATGTCATATACGGTGCTGTGTTTTCCGCCTCTGGACATCCACCCGGAGGCAAATCCCGTCGATATCTTACTCGCTTCGATGCCTGTAAACAATGTTCTGATATTCGGCGGCGCAACGATCAGCGCCCCTTCGTTAACGATCTCGTGTACACGCTCAGGTTCGAATAACTGCAACTGTGGGAAGGTGACACCGGCGCGCCGGTAGGCCGGGAGGTACGTCTCGATCGTTGGGTAAATATAGATCGGACCAATCTCTGGGTCGAGCCCTGCAAGCACTCGTTGTGCTTTCCCGAGCGAGTAGGCACCGACAAGGCTCGCCATGCCCCACGTCTTGTTCATGCTCCACCAGTCGTTCATGCGATTGAATATTTCGCGTTGTGGCTTCCACTTGTAGTTGGGACGCCCAAAGGTAGATTCAGTGATGAACGTATGGCAGGGGACAGGCTCGAACGGCTCGCAGGTTGGGTCAGGCTCAAGCTTGTAGTCGCCGCTGACCACCCAAACCTCGCCATTGTGCTCGACTCTCACTTGAGCAGAACCAAGGATATGCCCGGCCGGATGCAAACTCACCTTCACGTCTCCGATCATGATCTGTGTGCCGAATGAGAGAGGTTCGATCGAAGCTCGCATTCCTACCCGTGCGCGTACCAGTGGCTCACCGGAGACCGACGTCAGGTACGACTTCATGCCCGGCCGAGCGTGGTCAGTATGGGCATGTGTAATGATCGCTCTGGAAACAGGGGAAACCGGGTCGATGTAAAAATCGCCTTGTGAGCAGTAGATGCCGGATGAAGTGGGTTCGAGTAACAAACTTTCAAAAGGCGAGGGGAAGCGACGATGACGACCGAAAGAGCCCCTACAGAACGAGCCAACGTACAAACCTACAGTACACTCGTTACTGACTATTTGTCGGCGTGGCGGGATTTGAACCCACGACCCCCACTACCCCAAAGTGGTGCGCTACCAGGCTGCGCTACACGCCGAAACGAGTGCGTACAACAGGAGGGAGTAACGTAGTCGTTCCATTTTGAGCTTGTAAGGCGCTGTTGATCGAACTAAACCAAGCGAGTTAATAGTCCCACACCGCTATCGTTTTAATTGCCCACAGGTTATCGACAATGCTAATTTTGCTCTCTGAGAGGAGCATGCATCGACTTTTGTATATTTTGCAGTCAAATGATTGTTGATAAGTTATTATAAAGCAATAAATTATAAATATTTAATTAAAGTAAATTATTTCTGTAAAATAGAGATACAATTCCCCCAAACATATGCTATTTTTGTGTTCATAACATGTGGGAATCATGTGAAACGAGGGGGAGGAGTACCGTGTTGCTTTATATAGAGAGCTAGACATGGACATCTACGACGACTACGATCCGTTTGCATTTGACGATGACGATTCGCCCGAAGGGGAAAAGGAAGGTCGAGAAGATCGCCGTCGCTATTTTGAGGAAGAGATAACCCGCTATCGCGAGGAAAAGCGTTCGGAAAAGGACCCCAAACCCCGTGCATTCCTCAACCCGGATATTCTCGAAGAACTCGTTGACTACTGCATAGAGAACGAGAAGTTCGAAGAAGCGCTTCATTACTCCAAATTGCTAACCGAGTACGCGCCGTTCAGCGCCCAGGCATGGTCGCGTCGCGGTATGCTCGAAGCCCATCACGGCCAATTTGAAGAGGCTGCAACGTCATATGAAAAAGGCCTTGCCCTCGATCCGACCGACCCGGAGCTCTCCATGAATTACGGGGTAGTACAAGAGGCTCTCGGCAACACAGAAGACGCTCTTGTCGCGTTCGATCGTGCCCTCAATGTCGATCCGACGAACGACGAAGCGCTGTTCAGCAAGGCGATCTGTCTGGAAAAGGCCGACCGCTTCAAAGAAGCCATTTCGATTTTCCAGTATCTCAGTTCGAAAGAAGAATATACGAAGGACGCTCTCTACGAGCTCGGGTTCTGCTACGACTCGCTTGACGATTTTGACAAAGCGATCGCCGCATACGAGGCGCATCTGGATCTCGATCCCTATAACCATAATTGCTGGTATAACCTTGGCATCGTCTATAACCGCATGGGAAGCTTTAATAAAGCGATTTCATGCTATGACATGGCCCTGGCGATCAAAGACACGTTCGGTTCAGCATGGTATAACCGGGGGAATGCGTATGCAAATCTCGGGAAGCTAAACGAGGCCATCGATTCCTACAAAGAGTGTCTCAAACATGATGCCGAAGATGTAAGCGCATGGCATAATCTCGGCAATGCGTACGAAGAGTTGCAGCGCTGGCGCGATGCGATCCGTTGCTTCTCGCAAGCGATCAAGTTCGACCCAAAGCATTCCGAGAGCTACTTCGGCCGCGGCAGTTGCTACGACGCGCTCGATCATCCCCGCAAAGCACTCGAAGACTATGACGCGGCGCTTGCCATCAACTCCAAGAACTCGGAGTTGTGGTATGCCAAAGCGGATGCACTCTACAATCTTGGCCGTCGCAGCGATGCGATCCTCGCATACAAGATGGTTCTCGAACTTGCGCCGGATGACTTCGAGGCGTGGTACGATTACGGCGTGACACTCCTCGACGAGCGCGAATTCGCCGATGCTGCCGCAGCGTTCGAACAGGCCGCGCATCTGGAGCCGGAATGGGCCGATGCACATTATCTTCGTGCCAAAGCGCTCTATTGCAACGGCGACACGCTGGAAGCGGCAGTGGAGTTGCTTGTCGCATTTAAGCAGGACCCCGCCAAGCGCACGTCGTTCGATACCGAATTCCCCGGTCTCGGATCCGAGACATCATTCTATGAAATCGAGAATATTGTAGCAAGTCCGAAGCAGGACGAGTCTGAGCCTGCGGAGTGACCCTTCATCGTTAGGTTTCCCATCACAATCGATCGTTATACCTCTATGAAACATGTCCTTGTTGCATGCATCGTTTGTGCTATTTCTGTTGCATCTGTAGCGAATGCCCAATGGGAACGGATCGGTCCGACCGGAGGGGTGGTAACGTCTTTTGCCACGAAGGGCTCGCTTACGTTTGCCGGGACGATCGGCGCCGGTGTCATCACCTCGGCTGATTCAGGGAAAACTTGGCGCGAGTCCCGCATTGACGATTCCGTCATGGCGGTTGCTGTGATCGGTAACCATATCTTCGCAGGGACTGCAGGAAATGGCATATTTCGTTCGGATGATGACGGCACACACTGGGCCAAGCTTGCAGGGACGGAAGCGATACCGGGCATTACCGCCCTCGCCGTCATTGACACAGAACTCTATGCAACCACGAACGGACTTGGTGTGAAGCGATCGGCAAATCTTGGGGAAAGCTGGAGTGCTATTACAAACGGCTTGAACGGCGACTGGTGGATAGGATCGCTGGCTGTGGTAGGGACCGATTTGTTCGCGTGTTCTGGTCGGGGATATGTATATCGGCGAAGCAGTGTGACGACTCCGTGGGTAACGATAGATTCTAACCGGTTCAACGTGTCTGCAGTGGGTGGTTCGTTGTACACCTGCACGTTCGGAAACACAGACGTTCGGCGTTCCACCGATCACGGAGCATCATGGACGGTTGTCGATAGTGGCATCGTGGGAGGTTGCTCGGTCGTGACCAAGGTCTGTGCGACCGAGAATGTTGTGCTAGCCCTCGGAAATCAATCCGGTGTATTTCGTACTGTTGACAATGGATCGCATTGGACCGTGACCAGCTTGTATTCGATGATCGCGGCAACGGCTATCGGAGATGTGACGCTCGTCGGAGATTATCAAGGTATTCATCGTTCGACCGATCTCGGCGCGAGCTGGGAGCTCTCGAACAACGGTATTTATATGTTCGAGCAGGCACCTCCGCCGATGGCACATTTGCTTTCGATCGGGAATCGGTTGTTGGCGGGCGTCTATGCTCAAGGCAGTGTGTCGATGTTTCGTAGCGATGACAGCGGCTATCATTGGGTTGGCAGTGGAAACGGTCTTGCGTCGAACACGACAATTCACGACCTACTAAACCTAAACGGCAGTGTGTACGCCGCCGCAGATAGCAAAGGGGTCTTTCGATCCGATGACGATGGATTGACGTGGAATCCTACTTCTCAGGCTCCGAATCAGACAGGAATGGTGTACTCGTTAACACCGCAGGGCTCGAATGTCCTGTGCGGAACAGTATATACCGGTGGTATCTGGATGAGTAGTGACAAGGGTGTGAACTGGGCGGAGCGGGACAATGGCTTCTCCTACATGCTCGGTACTAGTCTTTATAGCGATGCGCAGTTGCTTTGTTCGAACGGCGATGCGCTGATTGCCGCAACGGGATATGGCGGGATCTTTGCATCGTCAGACCTTGGCAATTCGTGGCATCGCACTGCACCGAACTTGATGGCGTCTGCACTCTATGCTTGGGGGAAAGATTTCTACGCAGCCTCTACGGATACGATGACGGCGAATGTAACGGTTTCTGTTTCACATGATAGCGGGGTGACATGGCAACTATTACCTGCCACCGGTCTTACTATGATCTTCGGCAGTATTCGGGCGTTC
Source organism: Bacteroidota bacterium (assembly GCA_018266755.1). Taxonomy (NCBI): domain Bacteria; kingdom Pseudomonadati; phylum Bacteroidota; species Bacteroidota bacterium. Next base: position 357,491 of record JAFDZW010000005.1, on the reverse strand, counting down.
GTTACGGAAAAGAATCGTATGCTCGCCGGCGGTTCTGGTGGTGTCTTCGTTTCTCTCGATTCCGGTGCGAGTTGGTCGCAATTTAACGAAGGTCTCGAGGACAGAAACGTGTTCAACTTTGCGCTCTACGACGGGTATGTCTATGCCTCGACGAGCTACGGCTTGTGGCGGCGAAAGATCAGCGACCTCCCAGTGGGCAATGCAGGAATCGCTTCCGGGGTCGTGGCAAATAGCCTCGGTCTGAATATTTACCCGAACCCGGCCAGCGACCGATGCGTGGTATCGTTCGATCTGCCGACACCATCGAACGTCACAATTGATGTTGTCAATATGTACGGCTTGGTCGTCGCGACACTGACCGATGAAATACTTGCTGCGGGCCGGCATACGATAGATTGGAATGCATCAGCGGCTGCGACGGGTGAGTACGTCATTCGGTTACGGGTCGGTGGGAGCACGGCAACCGCAACGATCGTTCTGATCCGAGAGTAACAAGAAGAAGCAGGCGAAACCAGCGGCGAACGTTTGTTGTTTTACCAGCGAAGAACAACTGTATCACTCAGGAGTTTTTCATGGCAAAGACCGCAACAACCCGCCTTTCTGTTTCCAAATCCTCACTTCCGCTCGACCTGCAATCGAAGTTTCCCTACGGCGACGGCATCACATACGATGATGTGTTACTCGTACCGAACTATAGCGAAGTACTCCCGCGCGAAGTAGATATATCGACCCAGTTTACCCGCAATATTCGTCTCTATTCGCCGTTTGTCTCAAGCGCGATGGATACGGTGACCGAGTCGGCAATGGCGATCGCAATGGCCCGTGAGGGGGGAATCGGCATTATCCACAAGAATCTTTCTATTCAGCGTCAGGCGGAAGAAGTCGATCGGGTCAAACGCAGCGAAAGCGGGATGATCCAGCACCCGATCACCCTCAAGAAAGGCCATACACTCCGCGATGCGGTATTACTGATGGAGAAATACAGCATTTCGGGTATTCCGGTGATTGACGAGGAGGAGCGCCTGGTTGGGATGCTTACCAACCGCGATATCCGCTTCGAGACGAATCGTGACAAGCGGATCGAGGACATCATGACGAAGGAAAATCTTGTCATTGCTCCAGTTGGAACAACGCTCGAAAAGGCCGAGAGAATATTGCAGTCGAACAAGATCGAAAAGCTTCCCGTCGTTGATCGGTCCGGAAAATTACGCGGACTGATTACGTTTAAGGATATTCAGAAGAAAAAGCGCTATCCTAATGCGGCAAAAGACTCTGCGGGTAGGCTAGTTTGCGGTGCCGCTGTTGGTATCTCGGCGGATACGCTCGATCGTGTAGCTGCGCTCGTGGCCTCAAACTTGGATGTTGTTATCGTTGACACCGCCCATGGTCATACACGAGGCGTGATCGAGATGGTCAAGCGCGTCCGCAAGACATTCAAGCAGATTGATGTCGTTGCCGGAAATGTCGCAACCGGCGAGGGAGCGCTCGCACTGATCGACGCCGGTGTGGACGCCGTGAAGGTTGGTGTCGGTCCCGGGTCGATTTGCACGACCCGTATTGTAGCCGGAGTTGGTGTACCTCAGCTTTCTGCCGTGATGCTGGCATCCGTTGTTGGGGCGAAAAAAGGTGTCCCGATCATTGCCGATGGCGGCATCAAGCAAACAGGCGATATCCCGAAGGCCATCGCCGGCGGTGCGTCAACGGTTATGATCGGCAACCTCTTTGCCGGAACGGAAGAATCGCCTGGCGAAAAGATGTTTCTCGAGGGCCGAGCATATAAGACTTATCGAGGAATGGGTTCGCTTTCCGCAATGGCGCAAGGGTCGGCTGATCGCTATTTCCAGGATGTAGAAGAGGGACTCGCAAAGATGGTGCCGGAAGGAATCGAAGGACGTGTACCGTTCAAGGGGTCGCTCTCCGAGATCATTTATCAGATGGCGGGCGGACTGAAAGCGGCAATGGGCTACACCGGTTCTGCCACCATTCAGGAGCTTCAGGCAAAAGGGAAGTTCGTGCGTATCTCACCTGCAAGCTTGCGAGAGTCGCATCCGCACGATGTAACGATCACAAAAGAGGCACCGAATTATCATTTGTAATATCGGTGTATTTCAAAGCGAAAATCCCGTTCGGTATGTCTGGATATTCTCGACACACCGAACGGGATTTTCAATACCTGTTGCCCAAGAACGAAGGTCAGGCGTTAGGCATCACCTAACGTCGGAATCTCGGCTTCTGCCTCTGCAAACTCCTCGTTCGCTTTGACAAGCTCGGGGAAGTAGTGCTCCTCCTGGATCGAACGGGCGAGGTACTCAGCCCAATTCGTATCTCCGGTGCCGCGCGGCGCTTTGACCATGTGTTTGGCAGCGGCACGCAAATGTGATTTCTTCCAATCGATGATCGACTGGTCGAGTGCGAGTAATTCGTGCGCGAGGGTCCGAATATCGCCGCCGAGGTCACCGTTGAGCGTTGCAGCATAAAGAGATTGTAGGTCGGTGATACCGGAGGCTGCGCGTACGGCGCGTTCAAATGCCATACGGAAGGAATACGGCTCGCGCTTTTCGTACATATCATTGAGCCAGGCCAAATGCTTCTCTTTGAACTTGACAAGCGTCAGCGTCGGTTCGCCGGTTTCGAGATTACGTGCTGCTCGCTCCCAGTAGAACGTTTTGTCTTCACCTTTTTGCTTGCGTTCAAGACCGGCGACGATCTCGATCGCGCGGAACTGTGCGGATTGGAAACCGCTGGACGATCCGAAGGCCTTTCGGAAGATCAGAAATTCTTCGGTGTCGAGTCCGTCGATGAGTATGTCAAAACTCTGCGTGAGAAAGCCGAGAATACGATTGGTGCGGCTTGCAGCTTGAATCCCGTATGCAATATCGGCGGGCGACTTCAGCAACGCCCCGATCCCCGCTTCCATCTCGTGCAACGCAAGCCGAAACCATAGCTCGGTCTGCTGATGATACATCAAAAACGTGAGCTCGTCGTGATAATCGGTCAGCGGCTTTTGCAGCGAAAGCAGTGTGTCGGTCTGGATGTAGTCGTCGTAGGTGATCTCCCGACGGATTGCGATTCCTTCAAGATAATCGGCGGCACGGTCGCCATAGCGAGCGACTACTTGTGCCAGAGCAGCGTCGGTACTGTTCGGTTGTGACATTCGTACGGTAATGAGCGTATGGTTGTGGGTACAGCCCCAGGGGTGGTGAGCAGTGAGTTAAAATTCTCGAAGCGATAGCTCCTTGATTTGTTCGCGAATGACCGTAATCCCCATATCGATCTCTTCGCGGGAAATATTGAGCGCAGGCCGGAATCGGATCGAACGGTCGCCGCAGCCGATCAGAATCAGCCCTTCGTCGTAACATTTTTGACGCAATGCGTCGCGCATCTGGGCCTCGGCAAGTGTAAAGGCGATCATCAGCCCTTTGCCGCGAGGGTTCGCAATGACGGTCGGAAATTCTTCGGCCAGTGATTGCACCTGACCAAGCATATACTCACCTTGGCTGTGCGCATTCTCGACGAGATTCTCGTCACGGATGATCTCCAAGTATTTCTGCGCACGAACCATGTCGACGAGATTGCCGCCCCAGGTCGAGTTAATACGACTCGACTTCAGAAAGACATTATCATGCACCTCATCGATGCGACGTGAGGCAAGCAGGCCGCAGACTTGCATCTTTTTTCCGAAGGTCATGATGTCGGGCTGGACATAGTGTTGGTGCGCCCACATCTTTCCGGTGAGGCCAATGCCTGTCTGAACCTCATCATAAATAAGCAACGCATCGTTTTCATCGGCAAGCCGACGCAATGTCCGGTGGAAATTCTCGCTGAAATAATTATCTCCGCCCTCGCCCTGGATCGGTTCGATGATGATCGCCGCGATTTGGTCGGGATAGTTCATGAAGGCCTCTTTCATCTGCTTGAGCGACTTCTCCTCCGCTTCGGCAGCTTTGGCGAGGTTCTCTTCATTAAGCGGAAAGGTGAGGAACGGCGAGTCGATCCTTGGCCATTCTTTGAACTTCGGGAAATAGAGTGTCTTGGTCGGGTCGGTATTCGTCAGCGAGAGGGCGTAACCGTTACGGCCATGGAATGCGTAGCGGAAATGCATGATCATGTGACCACGCTCCTGCGTATAGCCTTTGAGAAAATTCTTCCGGACTTTCCAGTCGAATGCAACCTTCAGAGCGTTTTCCACCGCCGCGCCGCCGCCCTCGATCAGGAATAGGTGGGGAAGGTACTCTGGGATTGCAACCTGGCTGAACGTTTCGACAAATTCCGCCATCTCGACCGTGTATGCATCGGAGCTCGAGGGCTTGTTCATCGCGGCAGAGAGGAGGCGAGTCTTGAACTCTTCCTCTTCCATGCTCGGATGGTTCATCCCTACGGGGCAACTCGCAAAGAAGGTAAAGAAGTCGAGGAAGCGCTTGCCGGTTCGGGCGTCATGAATGAAATTTCCTTGGGATTTGCGAAGGTCGACCACCAGGTCGAACCCGTCAACAAGCATGTGCTTTCCGAGCGTCTCGTGGACGCGGTCGGCGGATATACGCACCGATTTACTGCCCCGATTCTGCAACTCGTGACGTACTTCCGAGCTGGCACGGACTTCAACAATATTCTCTTTCACGATGGATGCCCTTTCTAATTTGTATAATTAGAATTACCGATAGTATTCTAAAGTATTTTCGAGGACTGACAATGCTACAATTTTGCAACGGTATCAGAACAAGTAACTTCCGGTAAACGTTTTCTCGGGCTGATGCTGGTAGTGGCACCGTGTTAGACTGTATTCGTATTGTCATTCTGAGCGAAGCGAAGAATTGCTTTGGCGGAGCCTTACTGCGTTTCATCAAGGGATTCTTCGCTTCGCTCAGAATGACTACTTCGTAAACCGTTTAATGAGAGGCGCTACCCCAATGCTCTAATGTGTCCCGGTTTAAGGCGCTACAGTGAAAGGACAGAATGTCACAACGCATCGGGGTGATTTAAAACACTTCTATCTAAATACGTCGTCGTTGGATGAGCCGAACATACTACTCATACTGCAAGATTAACCTCGGGCTTGAGGTGCTTGGCCGTCGGCCCGATGGGTATCACGACCTCAACACCATTTTCTATCGGTTAGACGAGCCGTTCGATAGATTCGAGGTCGATCTCTCCGACAGATACTCGCTTCGAGTAGAAGGTAGTTCTGTACCGTCCGACAACAGCAATCTGGTGACGCGAGCAATCAGAGCCTGTGCTGAGGTGATGGGAGAGCAAATGCCGGGGCTCTCGATCAGTCTGCAGAAACGGGTCCCGGTCGGAGCCGGACTTGGCGGCGGCTCGGCAAATGCTGCTTTAGCAATCAAAATCTTTTCGGATCTGGTCGCTCCGATTCCTACGGAGACTCAATTCAACATTGCAGGGTCTCTCGGAGCTGATGTCCCGTTTTTTCTTCTCGAGTCTCGAATGGCATTGGCTGGAGGGATTGGGGACATACTCACGCCGATTGAGTTCGTACTCGCAAATCCGATCGTACTCGTAAAACCGCTTGAAATATCTATCAACACCGCCGAGGCATATCGTCGGCTTGATGAAATCGGTGAACGATCGAACGCGACAGAACTCGTCGCAGTACTTCGTCAACCGATTGCAGAATGGAAATATGGGCTCCGAAACGATTTTGAGCCGATTGCGCTTTCCATTGCTCCGCAATTGGAGACATTACGCGATGACCTGGAGCGATCTGGCGCACTGTTCGTACGAATAAGCGGAAGTGGAAGCGCCTTTTTTGCGATCTATTCGAGCATCGCCGACGCAGAGACCGCAGTCGCCCAACAACGGGCCGACCCAACGCGAGCGGTCTATCTCAATCCGGGCTTGCCAGTGGGATGATTCTTATACGGAATGAAGGAAATACATAACGCAGAAAGAAAAAAACGCAGCGAGACGTTTGCAGGCGACGTCGTGCGCTCTGTGGCGGGCTACCGGCATACCTCCTATGGTTTGCTTGGAGTTTCGATCGCGCTTGGCGTGAGTGTTGGCCTGTGCGTTGTCTTGTTCCGACTTGTAATGCGGACTGCCGAGGATGGTTTCGGCTCGCTCTTTCTTTCTGCTACCGCCTCTCTACCGGGTGGACGATTTCTATTTCCGTTGCTTACCGCTCTTGGCGGGTTGGGCGTCGGCATACTTGGCCAAACGATCTTCAAGCATGGTCACGAGGAAGGGATGCATGGTCTGGTGGTGGCGATCAAAGAGCGTGCGGGAAAAATGCATTGGATTAGTTCGCTCAAAGCAGTCGTAGGGGCAGCTCTGACAATCGGATCTGGCGGTGGCGGTGGAAAAGAAGGACCGGTGATCCTGCTTGGCTCCAGCGTCGGTTCGGCGCTCGGACAGCTCGCGAAATTGAAACCCGATGCACTTCGGACACTCTGTGCGGCGGGCGCGGCGGCGGCGATCAGCGGTATTTTCAACGCGCCACTTGCCGGCATCATCTTTGCTGTGGAGGCGATCTACGGAGAGATCGTAATGGGGCCGTTCATCTCCGTCGTTGTCGCTTCTGTCCTTTCCACTGCGGTCAGACGGCTGCTCATTGCCGACCAAACGGTCATCGACTTTAGTGGATTTATTGCTCCGAGTCCCGAAGGATACGTGTTTATCGGACTCGTCGGCTTAAGCTGCGGTTTCGTCTCGTATTACTATCTGCGTAGTTACCATGCGATCCATCGATGGTTTTCGATTGGGGCAGCCAAGTTGCCGAAGGTATTGCGCCCGATGATCGGCGGACTTGCCGCAGGATGCATCGCAACAGCGTTGCCAACCATGTTGGAAATGTCCTACCGTCCAGTGAGTGATGCAATCGCCGGAAGATATGGGCTTGCGATCGCATTGGCGTCGTTTCTTGTCAAGCCGATCTCAAACGCGGTGACTCTCTCGAGCGGCGGATCCGGCGGGACGTTTGCGCCATCGATTAAAGCCGGGGCGATGTGGGGATTGGCAGTATCGCTGTTGTGTGCCGGGTTCATGCCGGCGCTTGCTCCGGGGCTGCTTGCTGTGGCTTGCGCAGCCGCAGTGCTTGCGGGGACGTGGCGAATACCGCTAACCGCGGCAGTGCTACTTACCGAGGCGACACAAAATTTCGAGATCTTGCTTCCGTTACTGTTTGCTACCGTCCTTTCCGTTTTTGTCGTGGGCAAAATTCGGTCCGCTCCATCGTTCAACCCACTCGAGACAAAAGATTGACATCATAGAGCGAGGGAATTGGCACGATTTTTATAGTCATACCCGCATCGAATGTTATTTTGCATTCGACGATTGCTCCATGAAGCCATATTCATCTATGAAGCGTACCCTGTTTACTATCGCGCTCACGGCATGCGCTTGCGCTGCTTTTGCCCAAGCACCTGCCGAGCCTGCACGTCAGGAGCTTAACCTGACAGTGTATAACTCGAACCTGGCTGTCGTGCGAGATGTCCGACTCGTGGATATCGCGAAAGGACAAAGCACGATTTCGCTACGAGACGTCTCGGCGCAGATCGACCCGACAAGCGTGCGTGTCGTCTCGCCGTCGCATCCGGGCGCCATTAGTGTGCTCGAACAGAATTTCGAATACGATCTTGTCAACCAGTCGGCGCTGCTCGACCGCTATATCGATAAGCATATCAGCGTCACCGACGACAAGAAGAATGTGACCGAAGGGAAATTGCTGGCCGCTGACGGCGGTCAGCTCACACTCCAGACCGACAAGGGAATCGTGATGCTGACCGGCGGTGCGCAGCAGATATCCGTCCCGATGCTTCCTGAAGGATTGATCACCCGACCGACATTGGTGTGGTTGATGAATTCCGGCTCGGAGCATACCAGAGAACCCTTGGAAGTATCGTATCAGACGGGCGGAATCAGTTGGCATGCCGAGTATATCGCCACCCTTGCCGAGGATGAGAAGAGTCTGGACCTGTCAGGGTGGGTGAGTATTGAGAATCATAGCGGCACATCGTATCCCGACGCACATTTGAAAGTGGTCGCGGGCTCGATCAATCGGGCGGTGGCACCGGTGTATAGCAAAGCAAGAGAGAATTCGCTGCGCTATAGTAACATTACGACCGACGATATAGAAGAGCGCAATTTCTTCGAGTATCACTTGTACGATCTGGGCAGGAAAACGACGATCGCAAATAATGAAGTCAAGCAGATTTCGCTTCTAATTGCAGAGGGGGTCAAAGCGCAGAAGGTGTATTCATACTATGGCGGACGAAATGTAGAAGTCTCGATCAAGTTCAAGAACACGAAGGAAAATGGGATGGGGATGGCGCTGCCGATGGGGACCGTCAGGATAATGAAACGCGACAAGGATGGCGCTGTCGAACTTGCCGGTGAGGACCGCATCCAGCACACTCCACGCGACGAGGAGGTCACGGTCAAGGCCGGCAATGCCTTCGACCTGATCGGCGAACGCACCGTGACAGAATCGAGAGAGACCGGCCCACACACATCGACCGAGTCCGCAGAGATCAATTTGAAGAATCGGAAGGACGAAGATGTAATCGTCGATGTCTATGAAAACCTTAGCCCGAATTGGACTATTACCGTTTGGTCCGACGATTACGAGAAAAAGTCTGCGAATCAGATCGTATTTCACGTCCCGGTTAAGGCCAGATCGGAGCATAAGGTCCGGTACACGGTAACGTATTCGCGCTGAAGAGGAAAATAATTGAAAGGCAGAAGAATTTCGGTAGTGGTGTTGTAACCTTGGGGGTTCCAATAGTGTCTCTATTAAGAGTGCACTATTTCCACTATTACCACTCACTATGAAATCATTCCGCATTGTGGCTGTGCTGGCAGCCGTGTTCTATGTATGGGGTTGTAAGAGTTCGACGGAAACGACGGTGGATCATCTTTCGTATGATTCCGATGGAAACGTAGTCCTTCAGCCGCCCGCACCGGGAGAGGGAATCCAGATTATGGTCGACACATTTGCTGTCCCCTATGGCAAAGAGATTCAAGGAGATTTTTATTTCCAACTTCCGAACGATGTCCCTATTTATGTCGATCATATTGAGATCGCGATGAATAAGGGGAGTCATCATATGAATTGCTTCAAGACCGACCTGAAGTTTCAACAGGGGCAATTCGGCGATACTACCCCGGTGACAAAACACCGGATGATGTTTACCCATGATGGCAAGATCGACACGGTGATGGCCGATAAACAGATGTCGTTTTATGTGACGACAGTCTGGAATAACTCGGACATGATGGTTGAGGCTCAGGTTGATCACCTCAACTGGAATCTTGCAACACTTCCTACCGACACGAGTACACCGGAAAATCTGCGTGGTAAGCAGACTGTTGTGCGGCTTGAGCCGCATCAGAACATGATTATCGAGAATCATTATGTAAATGCGGACGTGCAGACTACGCCAAATGGTAAGGGTAAGATTTATATCAATCTCTATTTTGCGAAGTCGGCGGATATTATTCCAGCCTCGATGTATGTTGGGCGCTACGTACATCTCCAGATTCCGCCGCATTCAACGGATTATGCATATCCGAAGAACTGCGTTTTCCCCGTCGACCTTCCTCGGCCTATCTATATTCTCGGTATGACGGGACATTACCACGCTCACGGAAAGAGTTTCTTCGTAGATGTCGTTCGACAGAAGTTTGATGAGTTCGGCCAGTTGAAAGGTTACGACTCGATTCCTGTCATACCCAAAATTTATGTAAATTCTACATGGAATGAGCCTCCGTTCGTTTCTTATGACAAGCCGATCAAACTGGATACAGGAGAGACACTACGGTATACTGCCGTCTTTTACAATCCATCCGATACAGCTGTAAACTTTGGCGGGCATGTCTTATACCAGGAACATGATAATCTCTTTGCTTGGTTTGTTCCCGCATGGAATAATGGAAAGACTGTCCGTGATGACAACGATTAGCGGATTATTTGAATGAGGTAAAAACATGACGAAATCTTCCCCGATTCGTAGTGCGACCTTTGTGCTCGTATGTATACTGGTTGGGCCGATGCTTGCATCGGCCCAATATCGTTTCGAAGAGGCTACGCTGAAGTCCGGGCTCAAAGCCTCGAGTTCACAGCCTTCCGAGATTGGCCCTGGTCCTGTCGTGTTCGACTACGATAACGACGGCTGGGACGATATCTACACTGTCGGTGGAACGTCGCCGGACCATCTTTGGCATAATAACCACGATGGGACGTTTACCGATGTCGCAGATTCTAACTTCAAGAATAAGTTCAACACGAATAGCTATACTCGTGGGGGCTGTGCGTTAGACTATGATAACGATGGACTGACCGACATCTACGTCTGCTGCGAACGCCACGATTTTCTGCTGCACAATCTTGGTGGCGGGAAATTCGAAGATGCGACAAAAAAAGCACAACTAATCACCACACTAAGTCTCAACGAATCGAACGCTGCGAGCTTCGGGGACTTTGACGGCGATGGCGATAATGACATCTTTGTCGCCCGATGGATCGAGGAGTACCGCTTCGACCAGCCCACAGGGAATGCGCCGACTGGCTATGCACACAAAGGGTTCAAGGACTACTTCTATGTGAACCATGGCAATGGCACATTTGCCGAAAGTGCCGGTGCGTTCCATATTGACGGCGATACAGGCTGTGGGAACATTGCGCTCTTCTTCGATTATGACCGCGATGGCGATTTGGATCTGTTGGTTGGTAACGATTTCGGTGTTGCGCTGCTTCCGAATGCGGTCTATAAGAATATGCTGATGGAGACCGGAACAGCGACGTTCGTCGATGTGACGGATTCGATCAACATGAAGAACAAGCTCTTTTGCATGGGCATCGCACCGAACGATTTTAACCGCGACGGTAAATTCGATTTCTACGAGACCAATATCGGCGAAGAATATCTGATGCAGAACATGGGGGATCACTTCGAGAATGTGTCTGCGCAAGTGAACGCCCCCAATGGCCGCAACCGGGGTAATCCGGACTACATGACCGTGAGTTGGACCCCGCTTTTCTATGATTATGACAACGACGGTTGGGAAGATGCCTTTATCGTACACGGATTCGAGAAGGCGCTTTCGCCGTGGTTGACGCTCGACCCGGATACCAGTGAGTTCATCAGAAATGTCGGAGGTACGTTCATAGACTATACTGACTCTGCGTTTGTCGACCATCGGTACATGGATCTGCGCGCGCGCGGTGGTGCGATGATCGACTATGACAAAGACGGATTCCCGGATATCCTCTATGGGGCTGAGAATCAGGTCGCCGGATTTGCCTCGCGCGACTTCCGCCTCTTTCATAATGTAACACCGTCGATTACTGCGCACCCCGGTCACGTCCTTGAGATCAAGGTAAAAGCGATGCGGACGGCGAAAGAAGGCATCGGGACGATCATCGACGTGTGGGAACATGGTATCGTGCATTCGCGACAGGTAAGCACCGGTGGCGGATTTACCTCGATGAGTACACTCACCCAACACATTGGGCTCGGGACCAGCACCGAAGCGGATTCGATCATCGTTTATTGGCCTGCCGACAAAAATCGGCATCGTCAGATCGATCGCTACTACAGTATTCCTGCCGATCAATTGATCACCTTTGAAGAGAAAATGGATAGCTCGAGCACCGGCATGGTCGCACACGAGCCGCTGCAGTTGGTTCGCTCGGTTCGCCGCACGGATCGTCCTGCATCGAACATTACTGTGTACCCACAGCCCGCTGCATCTTCGGTAACATTCGGCGGTCTGCCATTCGGTGTGAGTCGCTACGAGGTGATGAATCTGCTCGGGCAGCGCGTCGCGACAGGAGAAGTTGTCACAGACGAGCTTCGTCTCGAAACATCCTCCTTTGCGAGCGGAACATATTCGATCAGATTTTACGGATCCGACGTAGTGGCAACAACAGTATTCATAAAGGAGTAAGGAGTACCAGTGAAGTTTCTTTTTGGGGCAAGCACAGCACTATTATTGATCGGATCGCTTGTGTTTCAAAGTTGCAGCCAAAGTTCTCCGTCCGAGCCGGTGCTCAGCGATAAGTTTTCGGACATCCAGAAGCGGCTTATCACCCCGACATGCGGAGTGAGTGGGTGCCATGCGGGCGATTTCCCATCGGCATTACTCGATCTTTCTGCCGATAGTGCCTATAAAAGCCTAATGACCCATGAGCTACAAAATAGCGTTGCGATCGAGAAGTATCGGGCACTCGTTGTCCCCGGAAAGCCGGATTCGAGCTTCCTCTATATCAAGATAACGAATCCTGCGTCCGGAGAAGGAGACCGTATGCCGCAACGACTCGATAAATTGCCCCAGAACGAAATCGACGCGATCCGAAGCTGGATCAGCAGGGGCGCTCCCAACGACTGAGCTTCCCTTTGAGAATTTAGGTGCCTGACCGTAACTGCACAGCAACGTAGAGCATGATTCAATGCGGGCTATGCACAGTATCCTGTGTAGCAATATTATCGTTTGAAATGGCTGGGAAAACAGGGCGGAATGCCCGAGGTTGGTAGTAGCCTTGACGACACTATTATCGAACCAATTTCAGGCAGAATTGCGGGATTTGAGTGAATTGAACGAGATATGCAAAAAGGATCCTTTGGAAGAGCGCACGGATCCTTCTTCAGCGTCGAATTTGTAATTCCGCTTCAACATGTCCCCCGAACATTAGCTGATATAAGCGGTTTCTTCTCAGAACGGAGCGTCCTATCGAAAGACGAAGGATGATTGGTGTTGTGTCCAGACCACTTGCATTCGTGTAAACTTCTTCAAGATCAGCTTCCCATTTGATGTGATAGGAAAGTATCTTCAACAGTGGGTGTGGATACATCATGCGACCACCTAACAATAATATAGGGATTACAAAGTTGTGTCACTTGATTGGAAGAATTCTTTCACTATTTTTCATGATACGCTGAAAGCCTTGTGGCACAACGGTTGTAGACCTTTGCAATTTGCAGCCGATGCACTCATATGCGGAACGGCACAGGTATCATTCAATGTTTTACATATGCAATTGATTCGCATTTTGCGTTCATTGCAGTGACAAGATCATTCGTGATCAGGTCAAGATGAATCGGAGTTGTTGTACTCTTTTTTTGCTCCGGTTCGAACACAAAACTGATTGTTTGGTCGAGCTTCCTTTTCGAAGCATTTTTTTACCAACGTCAGTACGATAAATCACAAGCACTCTTTTTCAAGGGCTTGGATGCGTTCGTACGTCAATTGGTAAATAATGCCGAATCGGAAGCTTTTGTCGTTTTGATAATGGCCTTCCAGCACAGCTTCTCCGGCTGCCGCAAATGATTCTGTATTCTTCTCCAAATTGCCGATACTTACATAAACCGTAATACAATAATACATGGTGAAATACAGGTGCACAAATGGAAGAGAAGTACAATCAACAATTAGAGAAGCCGATCACATCATTCCGTTGTGATCAAGATTTGAAAGAGTTTATTGATCGCAAGGTCGCCGAGATTGTCTACGAGCATAGCAGTCGGGGAAGAATTTACAAGTATACCCGCACGGATCTGATCCTTGAAGCGATCAAGAAATATTACGGCTATCAGCAAGAGAAGGCGGAGGTACAATAATGGCTTCGCCGCAATTGGAAGATGGATATACCCGGATAGCGAACGAGTTGCTGGACAGATTTCAATATCTCGATATTTCCGGCGGTAAATGGCGCATTATCCTTGCTGTAATACGGTGTACATATGGTTTTCAGAAGTCCGATCATCAAATGAGTTATGACTTCCTTTCGAAACGGACGGGATTGCATCCAACGCAAGTCCGTCGAGATGTGCGCGAACTGATTCAAATGCGGATTCTCGTAGAGGTCCGACCGCCCACGGCAAACAGTGCCCGACATCTCGGATTAAACAAGGACTACAATCAATGGGTGGGAGTGAAATTGCTCCCTGTGAGCGAATCAGCTCCCTCTGGAGTGAGTGAATCTGCTCCCTCGACAGTGAGTGAAAACGCTCCCCATATAAAGAAAATAAAGAAAGTAAAGAAAGCTTCTGCATTCCCTTCTATGGATCAAAATGCAGATAATGCCGCCGCGAGTTTCCGATCCGGCCAGCTTTCGATTTCGAAAGCCGAATCGAGTCGGCTAATGGTCGAGTATCAAATCGGACCGGACGTGCTCCAAGCGGAGTCCGAGAAGATGACAAAGTGGATCAACGACAACCCGAAAAAAAAGCCGAAAGATATTATTGGTTTCGTGGATAGATGGTTGTCGAAGTTGACACCCAAACAACCGCAGGTCGAGAAGCAACCAATCCAATATCTGACTGCAGGCGAAGAAGCATGGGTCGATAATAGAGTGTAGTCTGTAATACAGTATTACAGCTGAGAATGAACAATATGAAAGGACAATGAAATATGAAGTACAGTTATTGTGAGTTAGTAATTGGTGGAGTGCAAAATCGTAATACGGTCGTCAACTGTGAGTCGGTGCAAATGCCAGTTGGTCGTACGGATTGCTATCGGTCAGTATTTGATTTTGATGAAGATTTCAGCTTCTGGGTTAATCGAACCGGATCGGTGAAGGCGTATGCAGGTAAACACACTGCTCATGCTTTGCCATTTGATTTTGATTGCAAGGATAATTTACGAGCAGTGCAGGAGGAAACGATTAAGTTCTGCATGTATCTCGATGCACATTTTGGCATTGATCCAAACTGCCTGCGCATCTATTATTCCGGGTGCAAAGGATTTCACGTGTTTTTACCAATTGAGCTATTCGGAGCGATTACGCCACGGTATAATTTCTCACAGATAGCAGCAGGAATCGTTGATGATATTGCAGGCACATTTACCTACATGGATGACTCCATTTATTCGACAACAAGTCTATTGCGCTTACCGAATACGAAAAATAGCAAGTCAGGTTTGTTCAAGATTCCCTTGTCATATATTGAACTGAAATCGCTGGATACTGAAGCGATCAGAAAGCTTGCAGCATCGCCAAGACTTGATTTTGTCTTCCCTGCGTATGAGTGTAAAGAGCTTCCAACGCTCGTTGATTTGTACCAAAAGTGGTCAAAGCATGACTTCACGGTGAAGTCGAAAGTACAAGAAGAAAGCACAGAGCGCCGATCTCCGAAGGCGAACTTTGAAGAGTTACTCCGAGGAGTATCTGACGGAGCACGAAATCGCTCGGCAATGCAATTGTGCGGAACCTTGATTCAGCGTGGGATGAAGGAATTTGAAGCCGAAGCTATTTTGCGAATGTGGAATAAACACAACGAACCGCCAATGTCAGAACAAGAATTGATTGGAGTCGTTGAAAAAGCCTATGCGCGATACGCAGATGTGTCAAAAGGTGATCTGAGCGAGGATATTTACAGCATACAGGAAGCAGTGGAAAAGTACTGGCAGTATTCTCAGCGGATTAGCGAACGTAAGGTTATGACGGGCTATCCGATTCTTGACAGCAAACTACGTGGCATTGCTCCCGGAGAAGTATTAGTAGTACAAGGCAAAGCTGGTGGCGGCAAATCTGCGGGAGCGCAGAATTTCGCGCATAACTATGCAAAGGCGACAGGTCAGCCAGTCTTGTTCTTCTCGATGGAAATGCCGATAGTTAGTGTCGTGGAACGTGCGATTCAGATTGAACTTGAATTGCAGGGTGCGACGGTGGAACAATCCTTCATCGAAAGCACTGACGGGATACCAGAACTGGCAAAGATGATATTCTCAAAGTTGCCGAATCTATATACGATTGAGAAAAGTGGCTTGACAATCGACAAGATTCGACAATACATCGAATTCGCCGAACAATCAATATACCAAAAAAAGACCGGGCTGGTCGTAATCGACTATCTTGGACTCGTACAGGGCGTGGGGAATAATCTTTACGAACGCGTATCGAGTGCTGCCAGAAGCATCAAGGATCTCGCCAAACAGCTGGATGTGCCGATCATATTCTTGACGCAGATAAACAAAAGTAAGGCAGATAACGAACGGCCAGATATTAACAGTAGCCGTGATTCGGGAAGCATAGCAGAAGCAGCTGATTTCATGCTGTCAATATGGCAGGATGATGAACGCGAAGTGAAGAGTCCAGAAATGGTAAACGTTACGATTACAATCACGAAGAACCGCAAAGGTGGCAAAGGCGACGTACCATTCATGATGAACCGGAAGACGATGCGTTTTAGTGAAGACTCTGAACCAGTCTTGAAAAAGAAGCCGAATGCTTTGCAAACAGATCCACTCTCAATCGGGACTTCACAGCCTTCGCTCAACTAAAGTAGACCCTTTATCCCTAACAATCGGCTGCTGGTAGTCTTCCACCGGACTATTGCAGCCGATTCCTTTTTCACTATCCTCCATGAAAATCATGACAAAGTGACACCATCGCATTTATTGCGGTATTTATCAATATCATCATTCAACATTCATTAGGAGTAAGTCGTATGGAACAGACCATTGTATCAACATTACCAAAAGCGCAGCACATATCCTTCCATTGTCCGGGATGGTTGGTTGCCGCTATTGATAAAAGCATAGCAAAGACAGTCATCGCAAATAGCACTGAAGACAAATTGCTGAAATACACGAGATCGGAAATGATAATTGATTCAATCATCCGTGCAAACGACTTCCACGACCCGACAACAACTGAAAAGGCATTGCCAAACAATCCAAACGAATGAAGCAGATGCAGATCATGATGCAAGCAGAAGTGAACGCTATCATCGTACCAGCTGATTTATAATAGGATGATGAATGGACAAGCACACATTTAGACCGAAGCAGAATATGATTGTACTCAAAGAGCTAAACATCGACCGGATACCCATATTCGAGCAGCCAACGACTCTTGTGTCGACGGATTCGCAAGGCAAGCGCCATTATGGTACAAATATTCGTCATCAGACCATCGAGGAGTTGCTCCTATACCCCATCGAACAGATCTTATCAATCGCGTCGGCTGTGAACGACGATCCAGCAGCAATCCCGGATCTCATCGAGCAGGCGCAAGACTTCTTTGTTCCGGGTGCGGCAACATCCGCAATTCTTGGATATCTTACAAAAGTCAAGGGCATTCGCGATTCCGTGCCGCTCAATATCGTAGCCTACAAAAACCATGCAATCGTCCAGATCTCCGATGATGGCAGAAGTGATACGATATGCTTCTTAATGCAGCAAAATGAGAAGGGCAAGTTCAGGACTGTAAACGTCCTCGACAATGTCGATCTCTTAGTAACGATGCTTACAATCGCAGACAATACCTAAACACATTTTCAACTTCACTCACAACCATTATGCCCACAGAGCAATCTACCAACATTACCGAAAACAACTCAACCAATGTAATTCATGTCAACTTTGTGACCGGGCAAAAATCATCGCCAATAGATGATGCCATTGTCGATTCAATCAGGGACACTGCAATACGACTATTTCGCTTATCTGAAGCCGGAGCAATTCTGGATTCAGAGGACGAAACGAACGCATTGATTGCTCTCAAATACCTATCCAGCAATGAGCTGTCCGAACAAGATCTGAGAAAGAGTCTTACGATCCTCGCGAATGATTATGTCAAATTGTTGTCGGCAAAGATTCGGAACAAGGTAGCAACCGTCGAATGTCAGGTTCGCCCGAATGACGGAGAAGATTATGCAGTCACACTGCGACTTGCAAAAGAGAATGATCGGTTTGTGCTTGCCGTTGTGCCACGAGCGAAGACATTAAGTGATGAATCGTGAGAGTGATTCCGGATCGTATCAATATCACCTAATACCGTTCGCTCGATGATCGTAATAGTGTAAAATGGTCTCAGAATATTTTGGTAAAAACGAAATATGGTAATAGTTATAATGAAGATCGGCACGGTGCTGATCAATATTGAGAAATCATCATATACGGAGACCAAATATGAAGACGAATACAAATACGTTTACTCGCATTATTAGTCCGGCAATGCTCTTAGAACAATTGTTGAGCAGCTATTCACAAAATCCTTATCATGTCGACATGAGTAGGTATTTTGCAGACGAAATCGTGAAGTTGCCTAATGCAGAATGGATCTTGCTGGAATTTCTGAACAAAGGCTTGCACTATGACATCATAACGTGTCATCTATCCGACTGCAGGGATCATGGTAGACTCGAAATAATCCTCTTTGACCCAAATGACAAAGAAGATCGCGGTCAACAGGCGTATCTGAAGATTGCCCGATCCTCAGATCATACTTGGAAGATTCAGGATATTCGATTGATTGTGCCCGGTTCAGTAGGTGTAATCGAAGGGTATATCGAGTCGGTGTTCGGCCTTGATACAAAGGCAGAAGCAGAAGAGATTAGAGCAAATAGCTACGAGATTGTTATCGAAGACGACGAGGATGATTATTTTGATGAAATGCCCGGATTCTCGGTAAACTAAGAGTGGTCTCACAAATAAAGCCCGGTCGGTGATCAGAGATGGTTGCTGGCCGGTTTTTTTATTGCTTCAATGTTCGATGAAGAACTCGAAAAGTTTGTGATCAACGAGCTTTGCCATTTGCTCCAACAGCCTAATGCTTGGATATTCAGTACCGTGTTCGAGCCTACTGATGAATTCGTTTGAGACTTTAAGTCTGACCGCAAGTTTCTCTTGAGTCCAGTCGATTTCCTTCCTGAATCGCCGAATGTTGATCCCTATGATTTTCCTTGCGTCCATCGACGCAAATATGCCGTATATTCGTTTGAAAGGGTTTGATGTAGTACATCAAATATGACATTTTCTTGGCTTGAACTGAAAATTGCAGGCATAAGACGGCATCATTTACTATTCGTTGATCATCATGACACATCTACATCAATTGAAGTATATCGCCATTGTGATCTGTATCACAACATTCATCGGCTGCGGTAAGACTGACGAAGGAAAGGCAACTGCTCAGAAGTCCGTGGATACGAGACCGAGCAGCGATTCAATGATGACTCCACCACCAGCGGTTGCACCGGATAAGTCTAATGCAGAATCTGCTGTGGCCGTCCTTCAGGCGCAGGTTGATTCGCTCAAACGCATCACTGATGGCAAGGAAGAGAAAAGTGGCTCCGCGACCAAGCTTGGTTACATAGCAGATGTCATGACGCAGATGAGGCGGTTTAACGAGATGGTCGAAAATGAGGAGATGTTCGCAGGAAGAGAGTATACATTTAGTGCGACTGTGAAAGGTGACGATAAAGGTCAGCCAATGGAAACAAAGGACGAAAGTGGGATAATGGTCTGTGTTGGCAATATGTTTCCTGATGGGATTATCTTCTTGTGCGGCCAAAATGGAACATCTTACAAAACCATACCTGCGTTTACACATCTTAAGGCAGGAGACAATGTAGCCTTCACAGGAAAGTTTATGGGTGTTTATCACATCAAGTCAGCGAAAGCACCAGCGGCAGTAATCACTGCGTCGGTCGGCAAGAAGATGGACTGACGGGCGATCATGAATAACCACGTAAAGAAGGAATATGACTATGACTCTACCGGAAAACAATACTGCTTCCAAGAAACGCGGTCCATCAGTTGGTGACTTTCGAGAAGCGCAAGTTCAGCGAATTATCGGGTCGGCGTACAGTGTGATCCTTTCAGCTGTTGGTCTTGTAGTTGCGTTGTTTTCGGCGTACTTGATCTACCAGCTATTCGCCGGGCAAACTGGAGCGCAATCACTTGGTTTCGGAATGTTGACTGCAATGGTCGCCGCTCTCTTGCTCGTGAATGCACTGACGCTAATAGGTATTGGCGCTCTGCTATCATCTGTTAACAATATTCAAACGAACACGCATATCAGCGCATTTCTCCTTCAACGGCAGGAAGCAATGAATCTTGCATATCATCTGGACGATGACGATTCCCAAGAAGGAAAGTAAACGGATTCAATGAGCGACATACTCCGAGTATCAATCGCTGATCTTAAGGCAGTCGATGGAGATCCGATGTCGATCAAAGACATCGCTAATCAAACGGAAGATCTTCAACTGCTGGCTGTCAACAATGACCCGGAGACGATTCAGTTCATAAGTAACCCTTTCCAATCTGTGCAAAAAGCAGCGGTCGAACGCGATCATCATACTAACCACCGATCATGAAAACACTACTGTACTCTTTGCTCGTCTTAGCAGTCGTCACAAGCGCTCCTTGTGCATTCGGTCAAAAAACCGTCACGACAACGCACAAAGATGCTCACGGCAATTCTGTTGGTACGTCGCAGCAAAAAGGGAATATGACGGTGAATAAGGATCGGCACGGAAATACAATCGGCTATGAGGAGAATAGGAATGATCGGACAACTTATAGGGATAGTCACGGCAACACCACAGGATCGGCTGTTCAACAGAAGAATATCACCATATACAAGGATCAGAACGGCAATGCAATAGGCAGCGCTACCAGACAGGGAAACGAGGTCATATACAAAGATGCTCATGGCAATGCAACTGGGAGAGACGTTGTCAATGGCAACACTATCGTTCACAAGGACAAACACGGAAATACGACCGGGACATCCATTAAGAAGTAGTCGTCGATTAACATCATGCCTGAAACAGAAGCTAAAGATCCTGCAACTGAAGACCTACTGCAACGGCTGAAAGGCATCTTCATCGAGCAGACAGATGAAAAGCACTGGTACTTTCGCAGACCAATACTGGCTATCTTCACTGCATTAGTTGCAGCTGTCGTCGTTGTCAACGTCTTCTTTATACGTCCAGCATCACTTGATCATCTCAGCAGGCTCGAACAAGCCAAATATTACGACGATCACAATTGGCCGAGCCATGCTCTTGCGATCCTTGACGACTTACGAACTGGAGATTCGCTGAATATCGACAATCATTTCTGGCTAATTGATTCACATATGTCAATGCCGGATGAAGTCAAGGATGATGATTCAAAGAAAGTAACCTATCGGAATGATGATTCACTCACGCAACACTATTACCAATGGTCGAGGAGATCTGATCAAGGCCAAGCCGACATCGGGTTCTATTGCTTAGGATTGATTCAAAGCCATTTGAAGCATTACCCAGAAGCACTTGCCGCGTTCGCCAGCGTCAAAAATAGGTCGCTCAAATATCTCAACAATTCCATTGGTCATGTGTATCTGGGTATAGCGATGTCACATGAAACAGCTAACGCAGATTCGATACGACGAGCCGAAACGTTCTTCCGGAATGAAATAGCATTGAATGGCAATCTTCCCGGCGCTGCAAGCAATCTGCTTAAATGCTTGGTCCTTACTGATCAGTGGGAGGAAGTCGTAAAGGTTCTGAGCCATGATCCTCGAATGCTTCAATATTGCCCTTCAGAAGTTTTCAGGCTTGCATATTTCAATACGAATGACTTCATTGGGTATATCAACGGACTGTTCAGGACATTGGAGGTCAATTTGAATTGGCAGGGTTTTATTGCAGCATTACTGATCCTAATAGCATGGCTTGTCTATCTTCGTGATATTGATCTGTATGGATCCGAAAAATGGCGGTATTTGATCGGTACGTGTGTATTGGGTATGCTTTGCTCGATCATCGCCTTTCCATTGTACGATTATCTCAGTCATCTCATCGGAAGTAACTATCACTCGAATATCCTGACAGATGCTCTTTACTGTGTTTTTGGGATAGGACTGATCGAGGAAAGTGTAAAGATCCTGCCATTATTGATCGGCTTGCTCTTATTCAAGGATGAAATAGCTGAACCAATCGACTTCATCATATATGCTTCGGTTTCCGCGCTTGGATTTGCATTCGTGGAGAACTTGATGTATTTTGAAAGAGATGCTATCAACATTGTTCATGGCAGGGCATTGATCAGTGTGTTCGGCCATATGTTCTTCTCTTCAATTGTCGCATACGGGATCATTCTTTCAAGGTACAAAGGAAAGTCGCGGATTCGATATGGGTTCTTGGGCGGTCTTCTTCTTGCAGCACTTTGTCATGGCTTCTTTGATTTCTGGCTCCTGAGTCCGGCTGTGAAGAGCGCCAGCTGGATCAGTCTTGTCTTCATGGTGTTCTGTGTGGCGCAGTATGCAATATTTGTTTCGAATGCGTTAAGCATCTCACCATACTACTCGCCTGATCGGAAGTTCTCGGCACATAGCTTGAAGATTCATCTTCTTTATCTGCTTAGCTCCGTTTTGCTCATCGAGTATCTGTTCTATTCCTACGCAGCAGGGCGTTCAGAAGGGAATGATCAACTTGTTGCGTCCATGTTCAGCGGTAGCTTCCTGATGTTCTGGTTCTCAGACAGATTTGGGACAATTCAGGCAGACCCTTCGAACTGGCGAGTTGGTGCGGTCGCGTTGTTCAGAAAGGAATTCAGAGAGTCTGAGCTATGGGAATCTGGGATGAGTGCCCTTGTCTTCGGAGTTATGTTCGCTTTCGGCTTTGGCTTTGTTAAGCTTGTCATGCATCAGCCAGCATACGCATTGATCTATGCTGCACAATATATTATTAGCGGTCTCTTTCGTTCAACGGACAAAGATGAGAAACTATATGAAGCAGAAACAAGCGCGAACAGGAAGGTAACATTGTTCATTGAGAAGAATGGCGATCAGAAGATCTTATGTGTTCGCTGCGCCGATGTGATCACGAATGTGATTGTCTGCAACGGTGATGGTGGCAAAGTATTGTCACAACAGTGCGATGGGAAGGCAGGAGAAGATCAATTGATCACATTGCCGGACCTGCCGCCCGGAAAATACACAATGAGCGTTGATACTGACAATGGCGTTGAGACGGCATCGTTCTCGATCATTGAGTGATGGGAATGACAGTAGCATTTGGCTCTTACTCATCATTGGCAATGATTGCAGAAATAGTAACCCATTCCGGCCACAATGCGTCAACATCGCAGGAGAGAATTGTGCGAGAGAAGAGGTTGAATTGACATCAATTTGATGCAATATTTGCTGGCTTAGCGTGTTTGAAAATGGGTCATGAAGGATTGACCTGACACAGAATGAAAAAACATTGCGCCATATCGACGACAAAGGTGTCTTATTGTTTTATGAGAGTTCTCTTGGTCATCGGGTTCTTGTTCGTTATTGTGCCAAAGCTATCTGCTCAAGGCGCTGCAGATCCGAATGCGATTGATTTGAGCGGCAGCATGGATACAATCGCTGTCGGAAATGACTTGTCTGGATTCTTGAACATCGGAAGGCAGAATAGTGATCAGTGGGAGGACTTCATAATCAAGGGAAACTCTGATTCTGCGACAATCCGGTACGGAGGTGATTTGATTCTTGACTCAAGTCCTGCACCGTGTATCGGTTGCGCAGTCGGCTGTAACCCAGTGTTGTTCGGAGATTTTAATGGGGATGGGATTGGCGATATTATTGATGCTCTCTTTAATGCAGTATATCTGGGAGTTAATTCGAGCATGCACTTTGGCTCGTCGTACTCGTCACGTCTTGCGTTTCATGGTAGTCTTCAGAGATTTATTGGTGCCGTCCATTTCGATCAGGTGTCATTCACTGACCTCTTATCTCAAGGTTCGGATGGCCTGCATAATTTCATTTTGCGTTACACAGGCAGTAAAGAGTTCGGATCAATGCCATTCATGTTTGCAAATGATTCTCTTGTCCTTGATAAGCCGTCACTTTATGCAATGTGGACTATGGTCACAGGTGAGTTCAGGTCAGTCCATGAGTCTTCGGTGCTGTTCACGGATGGGCCGCGGACGTACATGGTTAACATGGCAAACCATCACTTACACGATAATCCGATTAAACTAATCTCCGATAGCGCGAATGGTGGCATCGTAGTTAAGAGTATGTATGCTACAGACATTACCGGAGATGGAGTGACCGATCTGATTGTTTCCGATGGACTAAGACTCTATATCTTCAAGGGTGATGAAAGCTTTGGAACTGTCGCACTTTCACCAGAAAACGCCTTCTACACGATCAAGTCGCCGCGTCTAACCGACTTCGGAAACTACGGCTTTCTTAACCCAGATTTTGGTCTGCAAATGAGAGCAGTTGGTGATCTTTCCGGAAGCGGCGTTCCGTATCTGGCAGTCACTACTTCCCAATCGGCTGGTGGTATATCAGCAAACTACATATTCTTTTATGCTGGTGGAAAAGCGCTTGATAGTCTCTTTGATGCTTCCATCAAAATCGAGTGTAACGGTCTGGGCAACATAGATACGCTGCATACCATCAACACGAGCGGACGAACTGTATGTCTGGTGAATGATTTCCTTGATGCAAATGCAAACCATCAGGATCTTGACCTGCTTGTATCGCGAAATTGCGAAACCATTCCTCATCGGACGAATCCTGCTATGGATGGATCAGTGCTATGGAGAAGTCCCGAACAGAACACAGTGGTAATGTCGCCGTCGCTGGCAGACAAGTTTAGCAGATGTAACATTAGCACGTCGATCAGTGGAGACGGTACGCTGACTGTCTTTAACCTGCTTGGAAATAGCGTCGCAAAGAGAGCGGTTATACTGGACGGAAATCACGATATTGCCTATTTTAATACCGAAGGATGGCCGACCGGGACGTATGTTGTTCGGCTTGAAATAAACGGCTTCCAAGTATCGACCAAGTTCATTGTTCATCATTGACATCAACAACAACCGTATCCATCAACAGTACAATTGGAGTATCGTATGAAAACTCGCATATTACTTGTGCTTCTATTTTGCGCGTTGACCTCAACAGCGTTTGCGCAGAATCCTGATTCATTGAAAGCCATTTGCCCATACTCGATCTTTCCAGTCGGAGGATTGAGATACCCTGTGGCAGATACGCTCCAGCACATGCTTGGTATGAACTTCAATTGGTGGGGATTCGCAGGAAGCGATTCGGCAGTCAAATTCACATTGCAATCGCAACCAATTGATGACACGAGCTACCATGTCGCCGATCCATTCTACTATGACACGACACATGCGCCCGTATTAGTCGCACCATACTCCATCCTGCTTTCTGCAGCATACGGCGTAGACGTTCGTGTGTACCTGCCCGGAACGAGCGACAAGACAAGTGAGTACACGTACGGATGGAAGAATAAGGCTGGGAGCTTGATTTCACCGTCAGATCCGGAATGGTTTGTGGACACCGCAGGAATACCTTCAGGTCAATATATCTTGAGTGATCTTTCTGGTGTTCTGGGCGTGAACGCCGACGCGACGATTGATCCCTATACTCCGGGCGGATGGGGTCAACCAGTTCTCAATCCAACACACGTAGGAAGCTATTCATACGAACTGGTTTATTATTTTGCTCCGACGGATACGTCATCGGTTGGAGACAATGACGCTCTATATTCGGTTGAGTATTGGATAAGGAAGGCGAGTGATACAGGCTATGTGCTAATAGTTGCCGATACGATAACGAAGGCCAAATACCGGACGTTATCCATCGCAAGCACTCAAGCGGCTGGACATTTCATCACAGCTGAATACCTTGCCAAGTGGACGGGACAGCAAAGTCATAATTACAAAATTCAGAAGCGAATCCTGAATGTCCGGAGCTACTACGAGGACGGAAGAGATGTTGGAGACTTTGGTAGACCACCTTCAGTAGATGTTCGCGTTCGCACTTTTCACAAGTTGCCAATCTACGTTCGACTGTTACGAATTCGGGATTGGGTAGGTCAACGTCTTCTTACTCGTGCTGCCGAGTCTCAGCTATATTTTCCAATATACCATCTCCTACACTATCTAAATAACGATTCAATTGCATCTTGGACGGTCGGCAATGAAATTGACGTAAAGGCATTTCATGCTTGGTCGTATTTGAATGATCAATGTGTGCGACTTCATGCACCGAGAGCCAATGTTCTTGCACCGATCTCCTACGAGCTATTGCAACGAGTTATGCATGACCAAATGGAATATTCTAATGGCACGAATATCTATCCGGCAAATCTTTGGCATGAATGGACTCCATTCACAGGGGAGGGTTGGAGAACGGCGTGGGATACGACCAGCAGTGGTTATCCTAAACGGTATTGGGCCTATCAGTCATCCCAGAGC
Organism: Bacteroidota bacterium; assembly: GCA_018266755.1. Taxonomy (NCBI): domain Bacteria; kingdom Pseudomonadati; phylum Bacteroidota; species Bacteroidota bacterium. The sequence goes on along the minus strand of JAFDZW010000005.1, from coordinate 331,532 downwards.
TATCCATCAACACCAATGCCTTTTCCATTCGCTCCTGCAGGGGATACTGTAAAGCCATTTCTTAAGGGCATCTCAATTATGAATGACTACACAAGCTACACGTATCATTGGCAGAACGACATTATCGGTTACAATTCAGACATGTTCGGGGGCGGACGCGGAGATGCACAGACGCAGTTTAACCGAAGTCAGGCTTGCTACCTGTACGATGTGCAACATCCACAACCATACCTTCTAATGGCACAAGCAAATCCGTTCCGATGGACGATCCGTCGATGGGCAACCGACGATGCACTTCATTCGGGAGATTCTGTACTGTACGGTCTTGTATATGATTCGGTGAGAGCCTATTGGAAGACACAAGGCAAAAGCGATTGGGATGCTCACGTTCTCGCCGCAGCCAAAGCGGATACGAATGTTGATTCACTTTACAATCGGCGAGTTGTCGTCCCGTATCTGAATCGGCATGCTGGTACAAACGTCTACTGCGAGGACTCGATGTTTGACCCGATTTGGATCAACCGAGCTACAACTGCTGCAGAAGCGGATTATCAATTTTGGAGCGGCGTTCAGCACGGTATGAAGGGGTATGTAGTGAACATTGCGTACGATGATCGCCAAATCCAAAATGGAATAATATTCGACACCACTGGCTTTGGCGGTAGAGATAGTTTAGTTAGATCGCAAGACAGGACGTGTATCACAATCCAGCAGTGCGACATCAAGCTTGCTGGTTCCGACTCGATTTACATTCGGCACTCTGCCGATTCAACGGGAGCGTGGTATTGTAACACCTATCGCTATACTGAGCTTCCTCCCGGTTTTAAAGAGATGTATCCAACCTTCAGGTCGATTATCAATGAAGAACTTGCTCCTATTGTGCACACACTTGCCGGACTAAGTTGGAAGGGCGCATTATCATGGCATATGCGTGATTCGACTCCGACAAATCTTGCGATACTTCCAATCAGGAACGTTCGTTCTGCGACACTGACGGGATCAGTTGATTCAGATGCGGAGACATACGTTGATATTGGAATTAGCAAACTTCCTTCCGACTCGACGGCGACATACATAACACTACTGAATCGGCGACTCTGGTGTGATCCTCTCGATACGCTTACTACAGACTACCGTACGATCTCGTTCATTGTTGATTCGACCAAATTTGGTAAGGCGTTTGCATCTGTATCTGATTGGCGTGTCACAGATGTATCAGGGCAAGTGCATGATACAACGATCTCTGCCCATGACACATTCTCCTTCACAGTTAAACCCGGTCAAGGAAAGCTTTTCCGCATCGCGCCAGCGATTGGTCTGCAACTTGGGCAAATGGCAACAAACACATACAACAATGCCAGACACATTGCTGCGGTTGAAACGGACACGAGCACCACTCGCTTCTTAACGACGTATCAACGTTCTGGAAAGATCGTGGTCAGCTACCCGGTCGAAACACCGAGCGGTATTTCCAAACGCTCTGTCGCGTCACCAGTAGATACGATTATTGATGGCTCAGGCTTATGCTCGACACCCGCAATCGCCTACAACAAGCCGAACAACAAGATCGGTCTCGTGTATGCTGTGACGCACTATGATACTCATAGTGGTCATAATGATACAATTGTTATTTATCACACCCAGACCACGAATACGCTGCCGTATGCATTTATTCCGGCAGTGAGACTGGACTCGTTTACAGTGCATAATTCAGGATCTGATATTCCATTTGAAGCTGCACCAGCGATTGTTCCAGCTAATAATAGCACCAACACGTTCTGGATCTCATGGAGACATCCATCGCTCGGTGGTCAGCTGACACTTGTAAATACTTCTGGTAGCAAATTGGCAAGCACAACTTTTGCAGCCACATCTTCCGGCGAACCAAAATTCATTTCATTGGCTACACATACGCCATTGGATACGGTGCATCTGGCATGGGAAGAATATACAGGGTGGGGATCCGCTGATATTTTCTACATGAACGCCGTCTATGGCAGTGGATCAATAACAAAATCAGCGATCAAGAACATCTCGAATTTCATTGCGAATACAGGCTGTGATAATGATCATTTCCCACAAATCACGGTAGACAAGCATGGTCGAGCAGGTGTGATCTGGGAAGAGAGCGAACCTCAGTTCATTCGCGGTGGAGTGACAATTCAGAAGCAGTCAGCTGTTGAACGAGAACGAGACCCTTTGAATGGCTGGTTGGGGTCGGCTATCAAATTCGTTGTTGTTCGAGATACGCTTCCGGCTGGCATAGGTTATTCGGCCCATTTGTTCCCAAATGTGGCAATGATGAGCGATAGTGTGTACTTCGATGACAATGGAGCATGGGGTTCGATATGGAGAAGGTTTATGTGGCATGATTCCATCTCAGGAGTATTCGGGTTTGCCCAATGGGGACGAAATGATTCGACTGGCGGTACTCCATTGCAACACGGCTGGGAGACGTTCAAGATGATCGAGCCATCGCTCGAACCTGCGATGGCAATGTATCATCGACGAAATGACATTCCAAGGCCAGTGCTTTATCGGGAAATTACTGATAAGGCAGGTT